>CAZXSX010000031.1:0-13348 GCA_964643245.1 uncultured Polynucleobacter sp. | reverse complement strand
TGCGCATCTGCTTCAGACGCAACAGCGATATCACTAATTTTGTACTCGTTGATTCATGCCTTGTGGCCCCAATGAGGCTACCTGCTTGTTGTATTCGACCTGCACGTCTGCTTCAGAGATAAGGTTTTGCGCCATAAATGTTGATAGCTCGAAATCAGCCAAATAGTTTTGGCGAATCAACATGAGCTGCGTATTGGCCTTTTCAGAATTTGCTAGGCCATCTTTTTCAGCCTGTTGAGATAGCAACAGAACTTCGATGAGCTTTTCAATCACCGCTCTACGAAGCTCGGGTGAGTCTTTTTGGCCTTGGGCAATCGCTGCTTTGATACCCTGCTCAACCATATCATTTGTGATGATGGCACCATTGACAGAAGCAGCGGCATTAATCGGTAAGCCACTCTGTTGAGCAATTGCACCACCGCATAAAGCAATGGACAAAAGACCTACGGAGATTAAGAGCCTAATAGAGAGTTTAATATGCAGTTTCATGTATCGCGATCTTTCAAATGGGATCCCCAATACTACCAGCACCGACAACTCGGTAGACAGTAAAATGCGCTCATGTGTGTTCAGTACCTCACCACTGCAAATGTTGATTGGGTAAAAAACCATTTTGATCTCGATCTATCGACTTCGAGCCCACACGATGTTTTCCCCACTTATCCTGGAATGATTATTCTAAAAAGTCATCAATCGCAACGCACTGCGATTGGACCTGCTCGTTTTGGCCCCATTCCCTCGTGGGCAAAGGACAAGGAATTTGGTAGAAAAACCTATAACGCCAGATCCGAAACCGTCAGCGAGAAACCCTCCTACAAGCATGCGTGGTCTCAGCGACACTATGCCCTCGCCTTAGCAGACGCTTTCTATGAACCTTGTTATGAATCTGGGAAAGCCATGCGTACCAAAATACAACAGGCAAATCATGAGCCGATGGCTATTGCATCGATTTGGGATACCTGGACAGAGCCAGACACAGGCGAACTCATCGTCTCATTCTCCATGCTGACAATTGAGGCCAGCAAACATCCTGTGATGAGTCGTTGCCATAAACCAGAAGATGAAAAGCGCACTGTCGTCCCATTAAAGCCAGAGTTCTTTCAGGATTGGTTGAATGCCACTCCAGAAGTGGCACGCAAGCTACTGAATTTAGACTCTATTCCCGAATTGGTTCTTTCGGAATAGTCCGTAGTCTCTCTCGGATGATTGGAATCCGCAGCGCCAGTAAGAATATTAGAATGCCTGCATAAATACTCACAGTTTGCAGATCGTTTTTGCCAGCCTTATGCCACCAATAATGAGCAATAACCGTTAAGGCAACTACATAGACAAGCTTATGAAGTGATGCCCATCGGCGCCCTAACCTACGCACCGACCACAGATTTGAAGTGATGGCTAACGGAATGAGCAATACCAGGCTTGAAAAGCCCATGGTAATAAACGGTCTTTTGAGCACATCATGAAGCATGGCTTGCCAATCAAGACCTTGATCTAGATATATCCAAATTGCAAAATGCAAACTCGCGTAGAAAAAACAAAATAATCCAAGCATGCGTCGCAACTTGATCCAGAGGCTAGAGCCCGTCAGAAGTCTCAAAGACATCATTGTCAAAGTGGCACACAAAAACACAAGAGCCCATGTTCCCGTTGAGCGGGTGATGAATTCAATTGGATTGGCGTCCAAATCGTCTAAGTACCCAAGCCATACCAATCGCCCCAAAGGGATAAGCGAAAGTAGGAAAAGTGTACTTTTAAGAAGCTTCATAGACGCATGTTAAACAACCCCAACAAATTTCTCTGATAGGGGGTCGCGATACACTTCAGAACATCAATTCTCTAAACCAAAGTTAATCCTTCTTTGTAGAGTGGGAAGTTTTGAACTGGTCTGCCAATTGCAGCAGAAACCGCATTGGCAACGGCAGGTCCGACCACACAAATGGTTGGCTCACCAACGCCTCCCCAAAAATCATAGCTAGGGACTAGACCGTTTCAATACGAGGTGTAGAAGCTAATTTAAGCATCGGATAGGAATCCAAGTTCTGCTGCTTGATGCGACCATTTTCAACAGTAATTTCTGGATTAAATAGGCACCTAAAGCCATGGCGACAGAGCCCTCTATTTGCTCCCGAGTTAAATACGGATTCACAACATGTCCTGAATTTAACGCGAATACCAAACGCTTCACATGAACCATCTTGCCATCCACCGAAACTTCCGCAACGCATGCCGAATAACTGGCGTAGCCCATGAACTGCGCTACTCCACGATAGGTTCCTGCTGGCAATGGCTTATCCCAATTGGCTTTTTGAGCAGCCACATTAAGCACACCTAAATGCTTAGGATGATTCTGCATCACAGCTTGCCTGAACTTCACCGGATCCTTACCCGCTGCTTTAGCACATTCATCCATGAAGCATTCCATGAAAATACCGTTTTGATTGGTGTTAACACCGCGCCATGGCCCCACTGGCACATGCGTATTTTTCATGACGTACTCAGTTAGCAAACTTGGGAATGTATAACCCAACTGCGCATCTGGGCCATTTTCATAAAAGCCTTGCAATTGACGCTCATCCTTGCCATTTTTAATTGCGGCAGGAGCAAGCGTTGCATTGATCGATTGCCCAGCAACCTTAATATGCATCCCCGTGACGTTACCGTTCGTATCCGGGCCCGCAGTCATCTTGGCCATCGCAATCGGATGGTAATAGTCATGCGCATATCCTCTTCACGGCTCCAAAGCACCTTGACAGGGGTGCCAGGGTATTTCATGGCAACCTTAGCCGCAAAGGTAGTGAAATCTTGAGTAGATCCGCGACGACCCAAGCCGCACCCGGAATCCAATTTATACACTTCGCAGTTGGCCAGTGGAATACCAGTGGCTTCCGATAATGCAGCAAGAGAACCCTCGCCATTCTGCGTTGGGACCCAAGCCTCGGCACGATCGCCGTTAATTTTGACCGTGGCATTCATCGGCTCCATCGTGACGTGAGCGCGATAAGGGGTGTAATAAATTGCTTCAACTTTTTTTGCTGAGCTGTTAATGACCTCTGGGGCGTCCCCGATCTTGCGTTGCCAAAAGTCGCCCTGCTCATCTAGACCAGAGCGCATCATCTTATCGATATCGCTTTGGGAAACATTGGCGGCTTTACCTTCATCCCAAATGATCGGCAAAGCATTGAGGGCAGTGTTTGCTCGCCACCAAGTATCCACAACTACGGCTAACGCGCTGTCATTAATCTGCACTACACCTTTAACGCCGCGCTTAATCTTAGCCTCATCATAGCTCACCAGCTTACCGCCAAAGACTGGGCAAGACTTAACCGATGCACACAACATTCCAGGCAACTGCAAATCAGCGCCATATACCTTCGTACCATTCAACCTTTTTACCGTATCAATACGTGCATAGGGTTGCCCAGCTACCTTCCAGTTGCGTGGATCTCTTAAGGTAATCGTCTTTGGATCAGGCGGTGTTAGCGTAGATGCAAGTTCTGCCACTTTGCCGTAGGTTGTTTTTCGTCCTGTTGGCACATGCGTAATCACACCCTTATCAACGGTGAGCTCGGTCACTGGAACATTCCACTGATTTGCAGCCGCTTGTAACAACATGATGCGCGCTGCTGCTGCGCCTCGACGCACATAATCTTCAGAAATACGAATACCACAACTACCACCCGTTCCGTGCTCGCCCCATACCCGTTTGCGAGCCAAGCTTTGACCCGGAGTTGCTGATTAGGTTTTAACCTTCTTCCAGTTGCATTCCAATTCTTCGGTAACCAACTGGGCTAAGCCAGTACGAGTACCTTGCCCCATCTCAAAGCGGGCAATGCGGATATAAACCGTATCATCTGGCTTGATGCTGACCCATGCATTTACCTCAGCCTCCCCTACTTTTGTCGGCGTGTTGGGATCATATTGACCGGCTTGTGCAAACGCAAACTCGGGCAATGCCCCAATGCCCAACATGAGGCCACCGCCAACCATAGTGCCTTTGATAATAAATTCGCGGCGAGCAGAATTTTCTAGTGTCATGCCCTTCCCCTTAACCACGAGTTGCAGGAGTTGCCTGGTATTGCGCCAAGACATCCGCTAATTTCTTTTGACCGGAAGCAACGTGAATACCATCCCGAATCTTTTGATAAGTTCCGCAACGGCAAACGTTAGACATCACATTGTCAATATCCGCATCCGTTGGTTTTGGAATTCGTTTTAGCAAAGCAGCTGCAGCCATCACTTGCCCAGATTGACAATATCCACATTGAGGCATGTCTAGTGCGATCCAAGCTTTTTGAACGGGATGTGAATTATCTTTTGAAAGCGATTCAATGGTCGTAATCTTGGCCGCACCAACCGCAGATACTGGAATGGAGCAAGAACGTACAGGTTCGCCATTCAGGTAAACAGTACAGGCGCCACATTGTGCAACGCCACACCCATATTTCGTCCCGGTTAATCCAGCCACCTCTCGAATAGCCCACAACAAGGGCATATTGGGTTCAACATCAATATTATGGGTTTGCCCATTGATATTTAGCTGCATACTGCCTCCTTGTTTTAGTTTTAATGACTATAAATCATTCTGAATTTTGCAGACACGCATCTAAAACCTAGGATATTCCTACCGTAAGCGGGCGTAATTTGCTATTCTGAGCCATTCAAATGAGGATGTTTATGACAAACGAAAACCAAACCCAAAACGACGAAGATTTTGACTATGGGTATGAATGCGCCATGACTTTGCTAAATGAGCCCACGGAAGATTGTTTAAATGATCTCGTGGATGAGCTCGATGAAGATGGCATGATCCCTACTGAAATCGTTTATGGTTTATTGGCAACGATTTTGATGAGCCTTAATGAAGAAGACCATGAAGGCGAAGAACATTAATCACTAGGATTGCACTTGTAGAGCAAAACGATCCATCGTTTTTTGCCAACTGGATATCCAGCTCTGTGAGCGCCTTTACAGAGTGAGTGCTTAAGCTGACTGCCACCCTATTCCAAGAATTTTGCCAATCTGGGTGGTGATTTATCTCTTCTGCATATTGGGCGCAGAGCGACATAAATGCAAAGGCTTGCTTGAAATCCTCAAAAATAAATTCGCGGCTAATCTGCGTGCCTGAAGGCTCTAAACGCCACAAAGGAATGGAATGTTGATAGTCAAAACACTGGCAGCACTGATCGACTCATGTTATTTCTACGCGTTGTGACAACTGTTGCAAATCATGAGGATACAGCCAGCGCCACTCGCCTTCAGCCAGATCCGCAGGCATGACATAGGCGCCGATTTCGGCACGATGCAATTTGGCAACATGATTTCCGACGGCAGCCATCATTCGCTTCACTTGGTGATAGCACCCCTCAACAATAGTCATTGCGATGACGTTTTCAGATAATCGTTTGCAAGCTGTTGCATAACAAGGCCGAGGATCATCCTCCAATACAACACCATTCATTAAATGATCAATTTGCGCTTGTGAGATGGGATCCGGTGTGGTGATTTCATACACCTTGCCAATATTTTTCTTGGGTGTCGTCATTTTGTGAATGAATTGGCCATCGTCAGAGATCAGGAGCAACCCAGTAGTGTCGTAATCGAGACGCCCAACGCACTGCAACCCGCGCTCAATAAAGTGGGCTGGCAGTAAGCTATAAACACTGAGGTGATGGGTCGTTTTGTGTGAACACTCATAGTTGGGCGGCTTATTGAAAGCGATATAGGCTTTCTCGTGATACTCCCAATCCTGACCATCAACATTCAGGAGCAAACCTTCGGGAGAAATACGCTCTTCTGGGTCTTCTGCCAATGTGCCGTTCACTTTGACCAGATCCGCATAAACCAAACCACTGCAATATCGCCGTGTGCCAAATCCTTGACTAAAGAGGATTTTTTCTAAGGAAATCGGTTTTGCCATAGTCGCAAAGAATACTACAGGGGAGCGATTTTCGTGCGCAGGTAGATCACCAAGCAATTCATTATCATTGGAATACACAGACCGAATTGAAGATTATCTGATGCTTTCGAAACCACAAGCCCGCTCACCGCTACACACTCGTGAAATTACCTTTCAGGGCTTTGCAAGAGAAGATGGTCTTTGGGACATTGAAGGGCATCTTCGCGATTACAAGACGACACCGTTTGTCACTGGAACGACAACATGGCAACCGGGAGAAGCCTTTCATGACATGTGGGTGCGTCTCACCCTTAATAACGAGCTTGTCATTCAAGATATTGAAGTGGTCATGGATGGACACCCTTACCCCGAATGTCCTCATGTCATCCCACCGATGAATGCACTCATCGGAGAGCGCTTGGGTAAGGGCTGGCGCAAAACCATCCAAACCCATTTAGGTGGAATCGCAGGTTGTACGCATTTACGCGAATTACTCAATAGCTTAGCCACTGCAGCATTCCAAGCAATCCCCGGAGCCTTGTTTGACCCCGACGAAAATAAACCACCCCTCTACCTAGGAACCTGCAAGTCTTGGGATTTCAAAGGTCCCGTAGTAATGCGAATATATCCCCAGTTCTATCGCTGGAAAGATCAGGACAAAAAGTCTTAAAACTCTCCGCGGTGCACATTAAATGGATTAAATGCCTGTTGCACCGGCATTAACTCCAACACATTGATGTTCATGTGACTTGGCAAAGTCGCAGACCAATAAATGGCTTCAGCAACATCATCCGCACTTAACGCTGTTACGCCAGTATAAACCTGGCTAGCTTTAACATCGTCACCCTTGAAACGTACATTGGAAAATTCCGTGCCTGAGCACATGCCTGGCTCTATACACGTAACTCGCACGGGCGTACCAATTAAGTCAGCACGCAAATTCAAACTAAATTGCTTTACAAACGCTTTCGTGCCGCCGTACACATTGCCACCAGGATATGGATAGTTCGCCGCTACCGATCCAAGATTGATCACATGTCCGCGTTTACGTTCAACCATCCCCGGTAGAAATGCTCTGCTCATATAAACCAGCCCTTTAATATTGGTATCAATCATCTGATCCCAATCACTTAAAAACGCTTTATGAGCAGGTTCAAGACCCAGAGCGAGGCCTGCGTTATTCACAAGAACCGTGACATTTGCAAAATCAGCGGGCAAATTACTCGCTAAGGCGTCGGCCTTGGCACTATCGCAAACATCAACTACTAGCGTTAGCAATTTCTTCTGTTGATCTGCGGGCAAAGAGGCCTTTAGCGCATCCAAACGTTCATTTCGTCGACCTACAGCAATTACTTTATGGCCGTGTGCCAGAAAACGACGGGCCGTAGCCTCTCCGAAACCAGCGGTGGCACCAGTGACTAAAACAGTATGTTCCATATATCCTCTTTTTAAACCTTATCGATTAAATTATTTCCATCGCATATCGCGGCTCCAGACTTGACTAGAGCTTGTGGCAACCATTGAGCGAATTCCTCGGCATCCATATTCAATTGATTGGCTGCGCTCCTTAAAGCAGGTGTATTCAGAATCCACTCTTTTACCTCAATCAATCCTTTCGCTTGCCACTCAATAAGCTTGTACTTCAAGAGTACTTTAGCCCCATGACGAGCATTCCGATCAGGATTGGATACCAAATAGTCTAATCGAGACCGCGCCGTGGCAATGGATTTTGCAACATCCGTGAAGACTTTTCCGTGACCTGGAATCACCACCGAGATCGTCAATCCTTCAATGAGATCTAAGGTTTGCGCCACCTCCTCAAATCCAGGCTCACCCCACGACTCTGGAAAGATGACACCAAAGCCTTCTTCCCATAGGGCGTCAGCGGAAATCAAAATGCCATACCGCTCCTGGTAAAGCATGACGGAATGGGGATCATGCCCGAGCGCTGACAAAATTGTCCATCGATAACTCCCCAATTGAATGCTCTGGCCTGGAACCAAAATCCCATCATGCTGAAAGCGAGGACATTCCTGACCTAGATTTTGATAGCTCAATAAATCTTCATTCCAGTTTTCTACTGCCGGAGCTTCTGCGCTTGGTATGTAAATTTTGCAATCGTAGCTTTTGGCTAGTTGTGCATTACCACCACAGTGATCTGAATGAAGGTGGGTATTCACGACCTTATTTAGTGATGTCCGCCCTTGGCGTTCGAGTGCATGACGAACCAAATTCAAAGTCATTGTTTGATGCGCACAATAACCACTATCCACCAAAGAAACATCGCCTTCACCAAAATGAAAAATCGAATTTGCTGAAAGCCATCCTCGCTCGACTACCTCAACCCCTGGAGGCAAAGAAAAATTGCTCAATTTAATTGTTCTGTGACTGTGTGCTTTGCGTGGTCAGCTCAAGCTTACGGATATCAAATTGTTGAGCCTGCAAACGCACTAATAGGTCATCGTAGGTTTTTTTATCCAACTGCGGCGTCCTAGATAGCACCCAGAGATATTCCCGCTTCGGATCACTGACTGCAGCCACTTGATACAAGAGATCCAAATCAATTATCCAATAATCGCCCCAAACCATCGGCAAAAATGCCAGTCACGCGGGCGCAAACCGAACCTCAAGCTTGGGAGAATCCGTTGCACCGATCTGTCGTGCCGTCCCCTCCGCTTGCGAGATTTCGCCGCTCGCCATTCTGCAACTATTGAGCACTTTTAGATTGCCATCGGATCTCAATGAATACACCGCCTGAGTATTGCTGACACATTTTTTCTGAAACCAATTTGGGAACTTTGCAATTTCATACCAGGTTCCTAAGTAGCGCGGAACATCCAGTGATGCAATGGTTTTTACCGGGGTATGATCCGCCTGACCATAAGCAGCATTACCCAGTGAAAGAAAAATACTGCTGAGAAAAATTGGAACTGCGAAGTAGGTTTTCGTCATTGCTTTAGTTATTACTTTTTCAGTATTACTTAATAATATTTTTGATCCATGCCAGCATACATACTTGTAACTTGATCACCGTAGCCATTAAACATTTGAGTCTTGATTTTTGGCGCAAACATTCCCTTAGAGTCGCCAATATGTCTTTCGGTAGCCTGACTCCAGCGTGGGTGATCTACTTGTGGGTTCACATTAGAATAAAAACCATACTCCCTGGCATCAAATTGACTCCAACTGGTTTTGGGCATCTCTTCAGTAAACCGAATTTTGACGATCGATTTCGCGCTCTTAAACCCGTATTTCCAGGGCGCCACTATGTGCGGACAGGCGCCCCATTCTGCTTCGGGAGAACCTCTCCATAGAGACCAAAAGTTAACAGCGTCAATGGGTTCCATAGCCTCATCCATTCGCAATCCCTCGCGATAAGGCCAGTCAATGATGTTACTTCGAATGCCTGGCATTTGTTTGCGATCTGCTAATGAAACAAATTCCACATACTTCGCCGAACCAAGAGGCTCTACTTTATTAATGAGTTTTGAAAGCGAGTACCCGTCCCATGGAATCACCATTGACCACCCCTCGACACAACGCATCCGATAAACGCGCTCTTCCATGGGTGCCAACTTTAATAATGAATCGATATCCAGTGTGACTGGCTTTTTTACGAGTCCCTCAATGGAGACTGACCAGGGACGGATTTGCAAACTGCCAGCATAAGCGGCAGGATCCGATTTATCCGTACCAAATTCATAAAAATGTTATACGTGGTGACGTATTTATAGGGCGTTACTTCCTCTTTAAGGTCATACGCCGGATTGAGCGTAGCAGCTAATTTTTCAGGTGTGGCGGCCAATGCTTGCCTTGAAAACCAGGGCGCCAATGCAGCGCCAAAACTACCTGCAGCCGCTGTCTTAATTAACGAGCGTCGGTTCTCAAAAACGGATTTGGCGTTATATCACTCGCCAAAATGGTCTTATCATTAAAAGAAAAGCCATAATGGACTCCATGGGTAATAGAGCTATTTTGCAACCGTTTTGGATTGTGCGTATTGTGTGGATTTAGCGATTAATTCTGTGCTTCACGCATCTTATTCAGCAGGGCCAGGCTATGTTTATCCATACCGCCGACCATGCCTGCCAATACTGGATACCCACGAATCAGGGTCTCGCCCCCGTAAAACCGTAAGAGCCATTCGGAATAGGTATGTTCCGCAATCTCCCGAATTTCCAGCAACTCAATACGGTGATGGCGTTTATCTTCCTGAATGCGCTTCCAGACCTTCATGATGTTGGCACGCTCACCTTCAATGATTTAACCGAACTGTTAATTGTCATAAAACAGAATGCCAGTAATCCCGTGCTCTTGATTGAAAGAACGGGCAGACTCCAGCAAACGCATTAGGCCAAGAAAAGACATATCGGAGACGGCTTCGCTCAGATAACTTAACTCAACAAGATCTTTTGGCTTTGGCATGATGGTTAGTTCAAGACGGAACAATCATTAGGACGATAAAAAAGCAAACCCTCGCGTTTGCTTTTTTATCCTATACCGAATTTGGAAGTTAGGCCTTAACGGTTTTTAATGCAGCGTTGAACGTTGCACTTGGACGCATTACGGCCTTGCACTTCTCAGAATCAGCGAGGTAGTAGCCGCCGATATCCGCTGGCTTGCCTTGAACTGCTTTGAGTTCAGAAACGATCTGCTGCTCATTCTCAGCCAAGGTTTTCGCCAAAGGTGCAAAGTAAGCTTGCAACTCTTTGTCTTCAGTTTGATTTGCCAAAGCCTCAGCCCAGTACATGGCTAAGTAGAACTGGCTACCGCGATTATCCAACTCCCCAGTACGTGGTGAAGGAGACTTGTTGTTATCCAACAATTTGCCGGTTGCTTCGTCTAAGGTGCACGCCAAGATCTTCACTTTTGGATTGCCTGTCTTGTTGCCAATGTCCTCGAGCGATGCCGCCAAAGCCAAGAACTCACCAAGCGAATCCCAGCGCAAGTGATTTTCTTCTACGAGCTGTTGAACGTGCTTAGGTGCGGAACCGCCAGCGCCGGTTTCGAAGAGTCCGCCACCAGCCATCAACGGTACGATCGATAACATCTTTGCACTGGTTCCCAATTCCATGATTGGGAACAAATCGGTGAGGTAGTCACGCAAGATGTTGCCCGTTACAGAAATGGTGTCCTTACTGCGAATGACGCGCTCAAGGGTGTAACGCATTGCACGGGTTTGAGACATGATCTGAATATCAACGCCTTCAAGGTCATAGTCTTTGAGGTATGTTTTGACCTTTTTAATCAACTCTGCCTCGTGTGGACGGTACTCGTCCAACCAGAAAACGGCTGGGGTATTAGAGAGGCGTGCACGATTTACTGCCAATTTGACCCAATCCCGAATTGGCGCATCTTTTACCTGGCACATACGCCAGATATCGCCCTCTTCTACGTTTTGCTCGAGCAACACGGTGCCATCATCGGCAACAATACGGGCTACACCAGCCTCCGGAATTTCAAATGTCTTATCGTGGGAGCCGTACTCTTCAGCCTGTTGAGCCATCAAACCAACGTTAGGCGCTGTGCCCATCGTCGTCGGATCAAAGTTGCCATGTGTCTTACAGAAATTAATCATTTCTTGATAGATACGGGCAAAGGTGCTCTCCGGAATAACGGCTTTGGTGTCATGCAAACGACCGTCTGCACCCCACATCTTGCCACCAACACGAATCATCGCAGGCATCGAAGCATCAACGATCACATCGCTTGGGGAATGAAGATTGGTAATGCCCTTAGCCGAATCCACCATCGCTAAAGCTGGACGATGCTTGTGGCAGGCGCGCAAATCCTGAATGATTTCTTCACGCTTAGACTCAGGCAATGACTTGATCTTGTCGTAGAGACTGCTCATGCCGTTATTAGGATTGACACCCAACTCTTCAAACAGCTTGGCATGCTTCGCAAAAGCGTCTTTGTAGAAAATCTTCACAGCATGACCGAAGACGATCGGATGCGAAACCTTCATCATCGTTGCTTTAACGTGCAAGGACAACATCATGCCAGTCTTATACGCATCTTCGATTTCTTTTTCATAGAATTCGCACAATGCTTTCTTGCTCATATACATGCTGTCGATGATTTCACCTGCGAGCAAAGAGACTTTTGGCTTCAGTACAATCGTTTTGCCACTCTTGGTGACCAAATCCATCTTGACGTCGCAAGCTTTGGTCATCGTCATGGACTTCTCGCTAGAGTAGAAGTCACCACCATGCATATGCGAAACGTGGGTACGTGAAGCCTGGCTCCACTCACCCATGGAATGAGGGTTCTTACGGGCATAGCGTTTTACGGCGGGCGGCGCACGACGGTCAGAGTTACCTTCGCGCAGTACTGGATTTACTGAGCTGCCCAAGCATTTTGAGTATCGAACGCGAATCGCTTTTTCTTCATCCGTTTTTGGATCTTCTGGGAAATTAGGGATCTTGTATCCCTTGGATTGCAGCTCTTTAATAGCAGCAAGCAATTGCGGAACTGAAGCACTGATATTTGGTAACTTAATAATGTTGGTATCAGGCATCAAAGTTAGTTTGCCGAGCTCACCCAGGTTGTCTGGAACTTTTTGCTCATCCGTTAAATAGTCAGGAAACTCAGCCAAAATACGTGCAGCAACAGAAATATCGCTCTTGACAATCTCTACTCCAACAGGCGCAGTGAACGTACGAATGATTGGCAAAAACGCACAGGTCGCCAAAAGGGGCGCTTCGTCTGTCAGCGTGTAAATAATCTTTGATTTCTCTGAAGCCATTAACTTTTCCTCGATATTGATAAATTTACAGAGTCAGGTTTTTACCCTGCCGCTCTCATAATCCGCATTTTGCAAGCCGCTTTTAGCCGACTCTTGGTCAATGAGGCGAGTCTTCAATTTTAAATCATCAGGAATGGCAAAAATGGTGGTTTTGCGCGCCAATCTAGCGGATAAACCCTCAATTTAAGGGAATCCACCAACTCCATCAGGAATATACTGAGCCACTCTTTTGTACCCACTAGAAAAAATATGACCGAACTCAAAAAAATCGATACCGTTGTCGGAAATGGTCAAGAAGCATCTGCCGGCAATCACGTGGATGTCCACTACACCGGCCGGCTCTTTGATGAGAACGCTCCCGATAACAAGGGCCAGAAGTTTGATAGCTCATTAGATCGCGGCCAACTCTTTAGCTTTTCATTGGGCGCAGGCCATGTCATCAAAGACTGGGACCAAGGCGTCGCCGGCATGAAGATTGGTGGTAAGCGCACTTTGATTATTCCTCCAGAAATGGGGTATGGCGCACGGGGTGCTGGCGGCGTAATCCCGCCTAATGCCACTTTAGTCTTTGATGTGGAATTGCATGGCGTGAACTAATTTGCCAATTGGAATCGCAATCAATAGAACCACCCTCTGAACTGACCCCCCAAAGTTGGACAGGTTTATTAGATTAGCACGAGGGATTGAGTTCGGTATTGCACCGG
>CAZXSX010000030.1:6774-13477 GCA_964643245.1 uncultured Polynucleobacter sp. | reverse complement strand
CTTCATCATGTTCACCATCGGCATTACCAAGGGTCGCTGGAACACGTTGGTAACTGAATTACAGCAGTTCAAAGATCACTTTGATAAAAATGCACCGTTGTGGAAGGTTTTGCCAGAGTTTGTTGCGAAGCATCCCCGCTACGAGCGTGTAGGTCTCAAAGATATTTGCCAGCAAATTCATGAGCTCTATAAGAGCCGCGATGTAGCGCGTATGACGACGGAGATGTATACCTCAGACATGGAGCCAGCGATGATGCCAGCCGAAGCATGGGCAAAAATGGCTCATAAGGAGGTCGAGCGTGTGCCTCTGAATCAGTTGGATGGTCGAGTGACGGCAATGTTAGTAACGCCATATCCACCCGGTATTCCGCTGCTCATTCCGGGCGAGCGATTTAATAAACGAATCGTTGATTACCTCTACTTCGCAAGAGACTTTAATGAGAAGTTTCTTGGCTTTGAGACCGATATTCATGGTTTGGTGAAAGGTGAGGTTGGTGGTCGTAGTGAATATTATGTCGATTGCGTAAAGCAGTAAGGCAATATTCTTCAATCCCTGCCAAGACTGAAAAGCCCCGAAAAACGGGGCTTTTTATTTACTGGGTTTATCTAGTTGGAAGGTGACGGGTACATCTTCATCCACTTTGTTTTCTGGGGTGTCTGGTTTTTGTTCTCCCCCTGTGAAATTGAAGTCTTGACTCTGAACAACAACTGCAGGCTTATCTAGGAAAGTGGTTACTAAAGCTGGAAATGCCATGACAACAGCGACCATGACTAGTTGTAGACCAACCCATGGTAATGCACCCCAATAGATATCGCTACTTTTTACTTCTTTAGGTGCCACCCCTCTTAAGTAAAAAAGCGCAAATTCAAACGGCGGATGCATAAAAGAGGTTTGCATATTGACGCAAAGTATTACCCCAAACTAAACTAAGGCTGCACTCGCCGCCGCTTGTGGGTTGCCGTTCATGGAAGCTAGCAACACTGGCGAGAGTGGTTTGACTGCTACGGGTGCGAGCATGGGCACAACAATGAATGCGATTTCAAAGAAGTCTAAGAAGAACGCTAAGAAAAAGACAAAAAGATTAACGACAATCAAAAAGCCCACCCAGCCGCCGGGCAGGCTAGAAAATAATTCCTCCACCCAGCGACCGCCATCCACTCCTTGAAAGACCACAGAGAAACACGTGGAGCCAATCAAGATGAATACCACCATCGCGGTAATGCGCATGGTATTTTGATAGGCTTCCTGAATTAATCCTCTTAGATTGGGGATGCGCGCTCTTCTAATCCAGGCCAAGAGTAGCGCACCCAGCGCACCCAGCGCACCGATTCAGTGGGAGTAGCAATACCAGTCATGATGGTGCCGAGCACTAAGAAGATCAGCACCGCTGAGGGAATGATCCCCAAGGCACATTTTTTCCATAAGACCCAGCCCTTGAGTGTTAATTCACTGTCAGGGACTGGAGGTAAATACTCTGGCCGAATGCGGGCCAAGAAAAAGGTATATAGAGCAAAGAGGGCGATTTGCAGAACGGATGGGCCCCAGGCGCCTAAATACATGCTGCCTACATCTGCGCTACCACTTTGGGTTTTGAGCTGGTCTGCTAGCACAATCAATACTAACGATGGTGGCACTAATTGCGTAATGGTTCCGGAGGCGGCCAGTACCCCAGTGGCGTAGCGCATGTTGTAGCCATAGCGCATCATAACTGGTAGTGAGATCATTGACATGGCAATGACCTAGGCAGCTACTGTGCCGGTAATGGCGCCCAAAATGAAGTCCACAATGATCACGGAGTAACCTAGCCCACCGCGCACGCGCCTAAACAGTTGACCCATTGAGTCCAGCATCTCTTTGGCGAGACCGCAGCGCTCAAGAACGGCACCCATAAAGGTAAAGAATGGAATGGCTAGCAGTAAATCATTGGCGAGTACGCTACCAAAGATGCGTTGCGGAATGGCTTGTAAAAATGCCATGCTAAAAAAAAGCCGTAGCTAATCGTAATGATCGAGAAAAAATAATCCAGCCGCCATTAATGAGAACGCCGCTGGAAAGCCAATCAACATAAAGATGACCAGCCCGCCAAACATCAAAGGAGGCATCCACTCTAATGAAATCATTGCATCGGCTTTTCGTAGTGCAGGTCTTCGGCTGGCAAGGTAATTTCGCCTTTGAGAGCACCCATTCGTTTGATGATTTCAGAAAGGCCTTGCAAGCTCAACATAAAGAACCCAAGTGGTACAACAAACTTAATGGGGTAACGAGCAAGACCACCCGAGTTCAGAGAGCCCTCGGCAACTACCCAAGAGGGATAAAAGAGGCTAGTCCAAGATAACCATGTAAACAGGATGCAGGCAGGTATTAAAAAGCAAGTTAGACCAAAGAGGTCGACCCAAATCCGACCGCGATCCGATAAATGCGAATAAATCAAGTTAACACGCACATGTTCATTGCGTTTCAGCGTGTATGAGGTGCCAAGCATGACCGCCGCACTAAATAGATACCACTGGAGTTCAAGTGGCCAGTTGTTGCTCATGTCTAGACCGTAGCGCAAAATAGCATTGGTAGCGGATACAACGCAAGAGAGCAAAATCATGACGCTGGCAACACTGCCCAGCAATTGATTTATTCGGCCAATGCTCGCGGAGAGCTTGAGCCAAACTCCCATCTTAGAGAATTGCGCGGCCCCGCTTAATGGCAGCGAGAACTTGTGAGGGTGCGGTACCGCCAGCGTGTTGGCGAGATTGCACGGAGCCATCAACAGTGAGCAAGGAAAAGACATCATCGCCGAGGAGTTCTGGATGGTTATCCAAGCCACATGCAAAGCGCAACTCTGATAAGCTAAGGTCGGTTAGCATGCAGTTTCTGCCAACGCAGGCTTTTACAGCATGGGCAACGGCCTCATGGGCATCGCGGAAAGCAAGACCCTTTTTGACTAAGTAATCGGCCAGATCAGTTGCAATTGCAAAACCTTCTTCGGCCGCTGCTTTCATGACCGCTGCTTTGACTTCGATGTGGGGAATCATGTCAGCAAAGATGCGCAGGGTATCTTGTACGGTATCGACCGCATCAAACAAAGGCTCTTTGTCTTCTTGATTATCTTTGTTGTACGCCAAGGGCTGACCCTTCATTAACGTCAATAAAGAAATTAAGTCACCATAGACGCGACCAGTTTTGCCACGCGCTAATTCTGGAACATCGGGATTCTTCTTTTGCGGCATGATCGAGCTGCCTGTGCAAAAACGATCAGGCAAGTCGATAAAACCAAAGCGAGGGCTAAGCCAAAGAATGAACTCTTCAGATAGGCGGGATACATGCATCATCAAGATTGACGCAAATGCGCAAAATTCAATCGCAAAGTCACGATCCGATACCGCATCGAGCGAGTTATTGCAGATGCCATCAAATCCTAAAGTCTTGGCTACTTGCTCACGATCGATCGGGTAAGTAGTCCCCGCAAGAGCAGCAGCGCCTAGGGGTAAACGGTTAAAGCGCGCCCGCAAATCAGTCAAACGACTTGCGTCACGACTGAACATTTCGTAGTAAGCCATCAAGTGGTGGCCAAAGGTAATGGGTTGCGCAACTTGCAGGTGAGTATGACCCGGCATGATGGTGGCTGCATGTTTTTCGGAAAGATCCAACAGTGCGGTGCGTAATGTTTTTAACGTCACTGCAATCTCGTCAACGCTACCGCGCAACCAAAGACGTAAATCGGTTGCCACTTGATCGTTCCGTGAACGTCCAGTATGCAAACGTTTTCCGGCATCGCCCACTAACTCTGTGAGACGCGCCTCGATATTCAGATGGACATCTTCCAATGCCAGTTGCCAGTGAAATTCACCGGCTTCGATTTCGCTCTCAATTTGAGCCATTCCTTTTTCAATGGCTGCTAAATCCTCGGCGCTTATGATCTTTTGGGCTGCTAACATCTGAGCATGCGCTAAAGAGCCCTCAATATCGACGAGGGCAAAGCGTTGATCAAAGCCAATAGAGGCGGTATAACGCTGTACAAGTTCGTCGACGGGTTCAGCAAAACGGGCTGACCAAGCTTGGGCCTTGTTGGCTAGGGAATTTTTGGATGAGCTCATAAACACAGTATATTGGTGTAGGTCTTTGATTATTTTAAATGTTATGTCCCAAACCCCGAATTCTTCATCCCTATCCTCCGGTCTGAAAGTTCCAGAACGTCTTGTTATAGCCTCCCGTGAAAGTCGACTGGCAATGTGGCAGGCCGAACATGTGCGGGATTGCCTGAAAAAGCTCTATCCAGGGTGTGATGTGCAAATTTTGGGGATGACGACTCGGGGCGATCAAATTTTGGATCGCGCCCTCTCTAAGGTCGGTGGAAAAGGCCTTTTTGTTAAAGAATTAGAGATGGCCCTGGAAGACGGTCGAGCTGATTTAGCGATGCATTCTCTGAAAGATGTGCCAATGGTCATGTCAGGGGGGTTTGATTTGGCCTGTGTGATGGCCAGAGAAGACGCGCGCGATGCATTTGTTTCAAACGATTATGCATGCTTAGAGGATTTGCCTAAAGGGGCGGTAGTGGGAACTTCGAGTTTGCGACGTGAATCTGTTCTGCGCGCGAGATTTCCTCATCTGGTGATTCAACCATTACGCGGTAATTTAGATACACGAATGAGCAAGCTCGATCGTGGTGAATATCAAGCCATCATTTTGGCGGCAGCTGGATTGAAGCGTCTGGGATTAGAAGCCCGTATACGCGCCTATTTACCATATGATCCATACACTCCTGCCGCAGGGCAGGGCGCTCTCGGCATAGAGACGCTGAGTCAGCACCCTCACATTAAGAGATGGTTGGCGCCGTTAAATGACATGCCTACCCTATACGCAGTATCTGCTGAGCGTATGGTCTCTCGTCAGTTGGGTGGCTCTTGTGAAGTGCCGCTCGCAGCCCACGCTATCTGGGATAAAGAGCATATGCAAATTCAATCCTTTGTAGCAAGCACTGACGGCAAAGCGATTTGTCTGGCTAAAGGTAATGCCAAAGTAAGCTCAGTCGAAGAGGCGGAAGCATTAGGTTTAGCGGTTGCAAAAGACTTGCTCGCGCAAGGTGCAGCAGAGCTAATATCGCAAATCTCCAAATAATTTTTGCCAAAAATGAGTACCAAAACCATTGTCATCACTCGGCCAAGCGGTCAGGCGCGACAGTTGATTGAGGTGCTTACAAAAGCGATTGAGCAAACTGGCATTGCAAAACAAAGTCTTCCAGAGATTCTGTCACTGCCCTTATTAACAATTGTTCCCAAGAGTGATGATCGTCTTGCTGATCATATTGCCACTGTTTTAAATGATGCGGACTTGGCAATCTTTGTGAGCCCCAATGCAATTGAGTCGGTGATGCGTTTATTGGAGCGTAATTGGCAAGATTTTTCTAAGAAAATTATCCCCATCGGTGTAATGGGCGGTAGCAGTGCAATGGCGTTGAAGAACCATGGGATTGGATTCGAAAGCACTCCCACTGCAATCTATATGCCAAATAGCCCAGAACAATGGGATTCAGAAGGTCTCTGGCAAGTATTGCAAGGGCTGCAATGGGACTGGCCTACCAAGAAGATTGTTATTTTTAAGGGTGATGGCGGCCGTGATTGGTTGGCCGATACGTTTAAAAAAGCAGGCGCGACTGTCGAGGGAATTTCGACATACTCACGTGTGCCTCTAGATATGGTGAATCCAGCATGGCATGCCATACGAGAAATGGATATTTCCCGATCGCTCTGGTTGCCCACTTCATCTGAAGTGGTGCGCTATTTAGGTCAAGTCGCGAAGGATCAACTGCCGCAAGGAATGCAAGGCCTAAAAAGTGCGAGTGCATTATGTCCACATCACAACATTGCTGATGCGGCAGAGGAAATTGGTTTTGGTGAAGTGTTTACTTCGGAACCAGGAGATGAAGCGTTAATTAAGGCAACGCTAGCTTGGCTGACAATTTGATGCTTGCTGCTTTAATCAGCTAAGTAATTCAATAGAGCAGGCAAAAAAATCTCATTAACGAGGATGGGATGACCCTTCAAGCGATAGAGGGTGCGACGTGCCCATAGCGGCGAGGGGAGATTCTCGTCATATTTAGAGCATTTTTTCCACAAGGCGCTGCCCTTATCTAAGCGAGCAATATCGCGTGGTGGCTTAGCCTTCGAATGCATGCGCGTTTTCGCAAAGAGTACTGCACCTAAGGGTTTTGAGCCTAGACGGAGTATCGCGTGATTGCTGCCGCTCGAGCTTAGTGTGGGAATCACACTGTGCGCCATGACGAGTGGAATGCCGTTTGCGCAAAGCAATACTTCACGCACACGACACCGTCTGGTCTGAAAATGAAAATAGCGACTTTCATCGCTATTTAAAGTTTGAGGGCAATCGCGCAAAACCTGAACTTGCAGTTTTTGACCAATTGCTTTCTCAATTTTTTGCGTTAACGATCCAGTATCACTAAGCCACGGTTGCCACTGACGTGGCGCCCGATGAATTCCGCCGGAACCGATTCGATTCCATGCAGAACGGAGGCGATTACGGCGAACCATTTTTAATTACCGCTAAGGTTACGACGTTGGCCGCCTGATTTTGGCTTCGCAAAACGCGGACCCGCCGGACGCTTTGGACGGGAATCTGCAGGGCGAGCAGGGCGAGAATCGCCAGAACGGCCTCCGCCAGAATTGCCACCACCAAAGCGAGACTCTGATCGTG
>CAZXSX010000030.1:4909-6674 GCA_964643245.1 uncultured Polynucleobacter sp. | reverse complement strand
CGATTGCTAGAGCGACCACCAGGTCGTCCGCTACCGCCAAAGTTCGGTTTGGCTTGGGGCTCAAGACCCGCAATCACTGAAGCCACAATATCCTGCTGCGTGAAGCGTTCGATGTTGCGAATCTTGGCGCGATCACGATGCTCTACCAAAGTAATGGCAACGCCATTGCGACCAGCACGACCAGTACGGCCAATACGGTGAGTGTAGTCTTCAGGTTTCATGGGTAAGCCAAAGTTAATCACGTGACTAATGCGTGGAACATCAATACCGCGAGCCGCTACATCGGTGGCTACCAAAATCTTGGTATGACCTTTGCGCAAAGACTCTAGACGACGCATGCGAACTGCTTGAGGCATAGCGCCGTGCAGTGCAGTGGCTTCATAACCATTTGCACGTAAGGTATCGGCAATCTTTTCGCTTTCTACTTGCGTGCTGGCAAATACAACCGCTTGGTCCAAAGAGGCGTCAGCCAAGATGTGCTCTAGTAACTTATGCTTATGGGATATGCTGTCGGCCCAGTGAAGCTTTTGCTCAATGTTCGCGTGCTTTTCGCCAGCATGAGCTAGCTCAATGCGTTGTGCATCCGTCGTTAATTCATTGGCGAAGGCCATGATATTTGGCGCAAATGTTGCAGAAAACATCAAGGTTTGCTGGCGATTCGTACAACGCTGATCAATTGCTTCAAGATCTTCTGCAAATCCCATGTCGAGCATGCGATCGGCTTCGTCAATCACCAGTTGTTTAACATCATCAAGGCGAATGGCTTTGCTGTCGCAGAGATCTAATAAGCGACCAGGTGTAGCGACCACCAACAATGCGCCTTTCAATGCCTGAATTTGTTTGCCGTAGGGCATACCACCCATCACAGTAGCAATTCGAATGCCTTTGATGCCGCGAACAAAGTTCACAGCGTCGGCAGCAACCTGTTGTGCTAACTCCCGCGTAGGGCAGAGCACTAGCACTTTAGGCTGTGCACGACCTGGTACTGGTGAGTTGTTTGGGTTGCTCTCGATCAATTGGTTAATCAAGGGCAATAAAAACGCCGCAGTCTTCCCGCTTCCAGTTTGGCTGCTAACTAATAGGTCTCCACCAGCAATTGCTGCAGGAATAACTCGAGCTTGCACCGGTGTGCCTTGGGTAAAACCCAACTCCGCGATGTTTTTTAGTAGTGGTGCCGCAAGGGCGAAATTCTGGAATTCAGATCCAGTATGTTTTGTTTCTTTAGAAATAGTCATGCTATTACTCATCCCCGATCAAGGGATGTCTCCGTATGTTGCACCAATGGTTTTATTGGGTGCGATGGTCAAAGACATCGACCATCAGACAAGCGGCAGCGCGTTTTTTATGAAGTTGTTTTAGAAGTGGTTTATTACTTCGAAACTATGCGCTGAAATAGAGCTGGGGGGCGATGAATTAAATTGCTTAAAAAGCCCCTCATTATCGCAGTTCAGGATTGCGATTACAAGGGTTTTCCCGAATTAATTATGATGTAGCTATGGAATGCTAGCTTTTAGCCTTTTATCCCCCTGCAAACGCAGGAATCGTTGACTTCTCAAGCTATTTGCTTGGGACCTTATTCATCATTTTGTTGCCGGGGCCAAACTCGCCCTATATTTTAACCATTTCTACGCAAAAGGGTTGGCGCGCGCGGGCTTGGGGTGCAATTGGAATATTTCTCGGTGATTCGGTGTTAATGATCGCAGTCGCTTTGGGTAAACCATGCTCATACTCTGCAACACTGTGGCAAGATAAATAAAAGTTAACC
>CAZXSX010000030.1:4557-4899 GCA_964643245.1 uncultured Polynucleobacter sp. | reverse complement strand
GGGTGCTGCCTCATTATTAATGTCTTCACCCATTTTGTTTCAGTTTGTACGAATTGCGGGCGCAATTTATTTGGCCTGGATGGGTATTGGTTTGTGGCGAAGTGGCTTAAAACGCTGGTTATACCAATCTTCTTTGGTCGCTGAGACTGCGTCAAATGCACAAGTGCGTCTTATGCAATTACATCCCCTCATTGCTGCGCTTTCCCTATCACTCACCAATCCCAGGGTAATATTTTTCTTCATCGCTTTTTTTACGTAATTTATAAGCCCTGATTTTCCGCATCCTAGGTTAACTTTTATTTGCCTTGCCACAGTGTTGCAGAGTATGAGCATGGTTTACCT
>CAZXSX010000030.1:0-4547 GCA_964643245.1 uncultured Polynucleobacter sp. | reverse complement strand
AGCGCGTTGATTTTAATCGGCCAAGGCTGCTCGGGATACTTTCAGAGCAACCGAAGACTATCTGGAGGCTTGTTGATCCTAACTGGATGCATATTCATTGGGTTTGCAATTCGCTTATTGATGGCGCGGGTCTAATTCGTTAGCGCAGATAACATAATAACCACCCTACCTTTTTCCATAAGGGGGTCGAATCATCCTTGTGCCTTTGAATAGATTGAGACCAAAGAGACCCCTAACCTCTAGCACGGATTTTTGATGGCTAAATGTGTCGAATCCTTCTTTCCCATGATACTTTCCAATTCCGCTGGCACCTACACCGCCAAATGGCAGATCATCAATAGTAATGTGAAGTAAGGTGTCGTTGATTGTTACGCCGCCAGAGTGCGTTTCGTTTAACACCTTTTCATATTGACTTTGTTATTGCTAAACCAATACAGGGCTAATGGATGAGGGCGATCATTCACAAACTTGATGGCGTCTGCAGTATCTTTTACGGTCAGTATGGGAAGAATTGGGCCAAAAATTTCCTCTTGCAATATTAACGAATCTGGTTGGACATTCGTTATGGCTATGGGCTCAAAACGACGCGCACCTGCTCTGGGATTATTGAGTAATGGTGTTAATTTTGCTCCACGATTTAGTGCATCGCTTATTAAATAATTCCAATACTCCAGTTGTCTTTCATCTATCGGACCAGTTAATTCTTCTGGATTGTTGAACTGTGCTTGTGCAGCATCTTTTAGTTCGAGCATGAATGCATCTACTTGACTGGACTCAATCAGCACATAATCTGGGGCAATACAAGTTTGGCCGCCATTCAAAAGCTTTCCATAAATGATGGCTTGGGCCGCTTCTTTCAACTTTGCTGTTGGATCGATGATGGCTGGCGTTGTCCCGCCAAGCTCTAATGTAACAGGGGTAAGATTCTCTGCTGCAGCCCGCATTACCTTTTTGCCAATTGTTCCGGATCCTGTAAAGAATAGGTGATCAAAGGGAAGAGCCGAGAACTGCTCAGCAACATCGGGACCACCCGTGCTTACGCTGAACTCGGAGGGGTGAAAATATTCTTGAATCAACGAAGCTAAAAATCCTGAAGTACGTGAGCTCCGTTCTGAAGGTTTGAGCCAAACTCGATTGCCTGCTGCAAAGGCAGCAATAGTAGGAACAAGCGCAAGCTGTACCGGATAGTTCCATGGACTCAAAATGCCAACAACACCAAGCGGCTGACTCTGAACCCAAGCTTGTGAGCTTCCAAGGTGAATTGGCACCTCTCGCTGGGACGGTCTCATCCAACCTTTTAGATGTTTGCGTGTGTATTTGCATGCCTGATAAATCATTTGGCACTCAGCAAGGCGCGTCTCGATAGAGTGACGTACGCCAAAATCTGCCGCAAGCGTTTTACAAAGCTTTTCTTCATTTGCTCGCACCATTTTTTTGATGCGTTCGATATGCTCCAACCTTACTTCTAAAGTGGGATTAGGTTCAGCAGCACATGCTGCCTTGATTTCATCGAATTGAATTGAATAGTAAATCGATTCATGGCGGAGTATTTTTCGGAAATTATTGCAATAAGGCGTCAGTATAAAGCTATGGTAGATTATTTTGATAAAAACTACCTCTTAATAGAACGGGCGACCCTAGGTGGCGGTTGTTTTTGGTGCCTAGAGGCTGTTTATCAGCAGATCCAGGGGGTTAAAAGCGTAGTTTCGGGTTACGCCGGAGGCGAATCTCCTAATCCGAGTTACGAAGCCGTGTGCACAGGAACTACAGGCCATGTAGAGATCGTTGATATTCAATTTGATCCGCAGATCATTTCATTTCGAGATCTACTCGAAATATTCTTTGTGATACATGATCCAACGACTCTGAACTACCAAGGTCACGATCACGGCACGCAATACCGCTCAGTGATTTTTACGCATAGCGATGAGCAGGCAAAGATTGCGCATGAAGTGATTCAAGAGTTGGAAGATTCGAGAATTTATGCCAATCCTGTGGTGACACAAATTGAAGCAGCGCCCACCATATATCCCGCAGAAGACTATCACCAAAATTATTTTCAGCAGCATCCTTATTAAGGGCATTATGCTGCTGTAGTAGCTCCAAAATTAGCGAAATTCCGAGCTAAATTTAAATCGCTCATTAACCCACAGTACGTTTAATAAACAAATTACGGCGCGAGGCGATGAATAATCCAGTTGACGCCATCCAGTTTGTAATGAATGCGATCGTGGAGTCGGGATGGGCGGCCTTGCCAAAATTCAACTTCCGATGGGCGAAGGCGGTAGCCACCCCAGTGTTCTGGACGTGGTGGCGCATCGCCAAACTCTGCCTTAAAGCGTTTTTCAGCCCCTTCCAAAAACTCGCGATTAGGGATGGCTGCGCTTTGTGGGGAGGCCCAAGCGCCAATACGTGAAGCTGGTGGACGCGAATGGAAGTATTGATCGCTTTCTTCGGGGCTTACTCGCTCGACCATTCCTTGAATGCGCACTTGACGTTCTAATTCATGCCAATGAAAGAGGAGGGCTGCTTGTGGGCGCACAGCCAGACCTTTTCCTTTTTGGCTCTCGTAATTAGTAAAAAAGGTGAAGCCGTTTTCGTCCGCGCCTTTTAGTAAGACAATACGAGCTGATGGATTTCCGGCTTTATCAGCGGTTGCCAGGGTCATCGAGTTAGGCTCAGGACACTCTGCTTTGATTGCCTGATCAAACCAGAGCTGAAATAGTGGCAAAGGCTGTTGTGGAACTTCGGTTTCTGAGAGTTGTCCGAAGGTATAGTTTTTGCGAAGTTGTGCAATGGAGTCCATCTGTTCAGTATAAAGAGAAGCTATGGCAGAAGACAAGGTTGATGGCGGGGATAAAGGCGGGCTAGAAGAGCGCCGTTTCGGGGGAGTTTCTAGGCTCTATGGCTCCGAATTACGCGCGCGTTTTCAAAATGCGACGGTAGTGGTTGCCGGCTTAGGTGGTGTTGGCTCTTGGGCGGCCGAAGCGCTCGCTCGTACTGGCATTGGCCATTTGGTATTGGTAGATTTTGATCACATTGCCGAAAGCAATACCAATCGTCAGCTGCATGCTGTTGAAGGTCAGTATGGTAAGGCGAAAGTGGAAGCAATGACACAACGCATTCTGCAAATTAATCCTGAAATTCAACTGATTGCATACGATGAATTTTTGGAGCCAGAAAATTTGGACCGCATCATCCCAAGCGCTGCATTTGTATTGGATGCTACCGATTCAGTGCAAACTAAAATTGCGCTCTCTGTTTGGGCTCGGCACAATAATCGTGCTTTAGTTATGTGCGGCGCTGCTGGCGGAAAGACTGATCCCACTGCGGTGCGCTGCGATGATCTTTCACGAACTGAGCAAGATGCCTTGTTGGCTAAAGTGCGCCAAGGCTTAAGGCAGGATCATGGATTTTCCAGAAACCTAAAACACAAAATTGGTATTCGCGCCATTTATTCCCATGAACCTCGAGCCGGTGCCTCAACTGGTGGCTTGGCGTGTTCGGGTTATGGCTCTACAGTGATGGTCACTGCTGCCTGCGGCCTTGCGGCTGCGGCTGAAATCCTGAATTTGATTGCCCAAAACGAACATCAGCATTCAGTCACCATGAATTTCTGACATTGGGTGAGAATTCGTTAAGGGGATTCCCTGTAGGAAATTACTGATTCTGTTGCAGTCATTGCAAATAAATTCACTGAACATCGCTTGACCGATAAGCAATTTCAGTGTTTGACCTCTTTACATATGTTCTTTTAATCACTTTAATTACTTATTACCCCTAGTGCGTCTAATGAGTCCTCCCTAGACTTTGCATCGTTGGTAAAATCACCAATGACAAACTGAAAGGAGGTCTCTTTTGCAGACTGAACACACTGACTTGAAACGCCACCTTAAAGCAAGGCACATTCGTTTGATGGCCTTAGGTTCAACGATTGGCGTTGGATTATTTCTAGGATCTGCTAGTTCCATCCAAATTGCAGGACCTTCCCTTTTGTTGGGATATCTTCTTGCCGGAATCGTAGCCTTCATTGTGTTGCGCATGTTGGGTGAGATGGCGGTGCATGAGCCTGTAGCAGGACATTTGCTGCCTATGCCAACTCGTATGTAGGTCCTTTGGCAGGCCATATGGTGGGCTTGGGGGTATTGGACCTACTGGATAGTGGTCGGGATTGCTGAGGTCACTGCCGTTGGTATATACATGAGCATTTGGTTCCCAGAAACACCCCAATGGATTTGGGCACTGTCTTCGATTGTGATGATGGGTTTAATCAATCTCATTGCGGTCAAGGTGTTTGGTGAGTTTGAGTTTTGGTTTGCGCTCATCAAGGTCGTTGCGATTATTGCCATGATCGCATTAGGTGTATCTGCCATTTTGTTTGGCTTTACGAATGATTGGCAACCTATTGGCTTGAGTAAATTTATGGCAGCACGGTGGATTTTTTCCAAATGGCATCAGTGGTATGCTGCTCTCCTTGCAAATGGTGTTGTTTGCTTACATTGGTATTGAAATTATTGGTTTATCGGCAGGGGAGGCTGAGAATTCCA
>CAZXSX010000029.1:0-13545 GCA_964643245.1 uncultured Polynucleobacter sp. | reverse complement strand
AAGAGTTGCCCGCCGAATCGTTGAAATGGTTAACCCCAAAGGCAAAAGATGCACGCTGGGGCGGCAGCTCAAGGTCGAGCTCTACATGGCAAGATGGCTATACCCGTCAACGGGAGTATGAGTCGAACGATTTTTTTGACTCTGGCAACGAACGACCAAGACCAGTTAAACGTGTAGGTTCGACCTCGATGGAAGTGAAGCGATTATCCTCACCACCGCGCGGCGATTATCCATTCAAAATTGGTCAAAACGTATTTCATACCAAGTTTGGGGAAGGGCGCGTTACGGGGTTGGGGGGGGTAGATGCTGATGCCCGTGCACAAGTAAATTTTAAGCGTCACGGGGTGAAGTGGTTGCAGCTTAGCATTGCAAAGCTCGCTGCGATTGATTGAGCCGAGCAAGGACGATCAAAACTTACAAAATCATTTCGTCTTCTGTAAAGCAAGCCTTCCACGTAGCATAAAAGGAGCAATGCATAATGGTTAAGCCCGCCATGGAAATGGGGGCAATAATAAATGACGCTGCTTGCCCAAAATTGAGCGCATCAAATACCATTCCGATCGTTAATGGAATAGCTATCAGGATCGCACTCCAGATGGCGAGGTAGTGGAAGAAGGCTGCTTTGTTTCTCCAGCAGGCGATCCAGCTTGAAAAAAGCGCTTGTGCAATTGGCATATCTGCCCACGCAATCAAAATAGGCGAGAACCACATCAGCATGGCAACAGGAATATACAGAATTGCTCCAAAGAACAGTACTAAATAGATTTGGCGAAGTGCTTCGGGAGTAATGGCCTTGTTGTCGCTGGTCATCAAGGGGAGCAACATTTCAAAATCAACCAGAAGGCTCAGAATAAAACTGAGCACCAAGATCAGCGCAGCGTAGACCAGGCCCAATTGCAATATCCGTTTGCGAATCACCTCTCCGGATTGCAGTGCCACAAAATACACCATAGGACGAATACGTTCTTTTTGAATGGCTTGACGACAGGCCGTCATAAATCCAACCGATAAGGTCGGCGTCAAGAGAAGTACAGCAAAGACACCCACCACTGGAATGATGACCGCCAGTTGCGCAGCAAACACATACATAAAAACCAGCATCAAAAACCCTAGCGGATTTTGTTTGAAGAGCCAAATACCCTGTCTAATCCAGGTATAGCCATCTTTAGGGGCGACTGAGTTGAGTTTCATGAGCAACGTCGACTAAGAAGAATGCGTTCAAAATGGGTCGGGTCATGCGGGGTTAACATCTGCGCGTCACGTGGCAAGTAAAAGTCCCAAAGGCGGGATGCCCAAAAGCGCAACGCGGCAGCGCGCAACATCAGAGGCCAGCTAGCTAGCTCTTCTTTAGTTAGTGGTCGCACCGATTGATAGGCAGACAGCAAGGCATTTAAGCGTTCTGGATCAAGATCGTGTTTGTTTTCAGCTAAACACCAATCATTTGCAGTCACCGCAAGATCAAATAGCCACTTGTCCGTGCCAGCAAAATAGAAATCAAAAAAACCGCCAAGTTGATCGTTACTCGTATCGGAATTATTTTTTGGGTCAAAAAGAACGTTATCCCGAAATAAATCGCAGTGACTCGCACCCTGAGGTAAAAGATCATAATCACTGGAGGCAAAAAACTTTTCTTGAGTGGCAAGCTCATGGGTAAGCAAATCTTTCTGGGGGGTATTTAGATGAGGCAGCACGAGTGGGATTGTTGTTTGCCACCAACCAAGGCTGCGCAGATTTTCTTGTGACTTTGGAAAATCACTGCCTGCCAAATGCATTTTGGCTAACATTTCCCCCACCATGGCGCAGTGGTTTGCTTGAGGCTGCATGCGCGATAGACCTGGAAGCTTCGTCACAATCGCTGCAGGCTTGCCCTTGAGTGAAAAAAGAATTTCACCTCGATTATTTTCAATGGGCTTTGGAACGGGGACGTTCTTGTTAGCCAGATGTCGCATCAACTCCAGATAGTAGGGCAGTTGATCGGAAGAGAGTCGTTCGAAGATGGTAAGAACATACTCTTGCTTCTTGCCGTCCTGAGCGGTGTCTAAAAAGAAATTGGAATTTTCAATGCCGCCATGGGTGCCGCGAATGGCGGTAGCTTCACCAATCTTGAGGTCTTGTGAAATCCACTCTGCGATATCACTCAGCTCAATCGGTGTAAAAACAGCCATACAGTAAGTAACAATAAATAATTCTGTCTGAATTTTATTGAATGGGAATGCTGATACTCGGAACGCTTAGAAGCGATCCTTCGCCGGTGAGTGGCCCAGGCATTACCGAATCGGGTGGCGACATTTCATAGGCTGTGTACTTTGTTTTGACCTGTACTTGCGTTGGACTATTTGCATCTTTGTATTCGGTGATTTCGGTACCAGTGACTTCCTTGTGTTGGAAGCTGGGCTTGCGCGACTGGGGACCCTCTGCAACACCTGCGGGAGTGACCGTTGGGGAAAGTGGCTGATTGTTGATTCGGTTGAGCTCAGATTGACTAAGCGCTTGACTGGTATTCTGAGCCAGGGTCGAAGTGGCACCAATGAAGCTAAAAACAAGCAAAAAGCTCATAAAAGCAAGGCTTTGGCTCAGGGTATGGCTAATTAAGTTCGTTAGAGCATGCATCATTTCACCTTTTTTGGCCTACTCTCGGGCGGTTCTTTTAACCAGTCCTGTAGGCAATTGATAACTAGATTGTACGATTGTGGTATGACTAAACATAGACTCTTGTTGGTAGACGGCTCTAGCTACCTGTATCGCGCCTTCCACGCTATGCCAGGCCTCAGAAATGGGGCTGGAGAGCCCACTGGGGCTATCTACGGCATGGTGAATATGATGCGCCGGGCCAGATCGGAACTTAAGGCGGACCATATTGCTTGTGTTTTTGATGCCAAGGGAAAGACCTTCCGTGATGAAATGTACCCCGAGTACAAAGCGCATCGCTCGCCGATGCCCGAGGATTTGGTGCAACAAATCGAACCAATTCATGCAATGGTGAAAGCCTTGGGTTGGCCAGTTTTAATGGTCTCTGGTGTTGAAGCGGATGATGTGATCGGAACCTTAGCGACTCAAGCAACGCAAGCAGGTTGGGAAACCATTATTTCTACTGGTGATAAAGATTTAGCGCAGTTAGTCAATTCCTCAGTCACGCTGATCAATACGATGACAAATGAGAAATTGGATATTGAGGGTGTTAAAGAAAAATTTGGCGTGCCGCCAAAGTTGATTGTGGATTATTTATCCATTATTGGGGATGCGGTAGATAACGTTCCGGGTGTCCCAAAGGCGGGGCCTAAAACCGCCAATAAATGGTTGGCTGAATTTGGCAATCTCGATAACTTGATTGCTAATGCCGATCAAGTAAAGGGTGTGGTTGGTGAGAATTTGCGGTCGACTTTAAATTGGTTGCCACAAGCGCGCCAGCTTATTACTGTTAAGACGAGTTGCGATTTATCGTCGCATTTACCCAGTCTAGATGATTTGCATGCTAAACCAGAAGATGCCGTACTCCTTAGAGAATTGTTTGAGCGTTATGCTTTTAAGAGCTGGCTTCGTGATGTTGAAAAACAGCTTTCTAGCTCAGAAAAGATAGACTCTGCGGTCCCTGCACTTGATCTTGTGGGAAGCCCTATCGTCAGCACTTCGGGTGAGGCGGAGGCTGAAAAAACCCTTGTTATTGCTAGCGCTCCAACCAAGGCATTATCGCAAGAGGTAAGCGATTTGCATGGTGCGATTGAGCGTCATTATGAGTGCGTTACGGATGAGGCTTCCTTAGATCAGTGGTTAAAAAAGATTGAGGGTGCGCAATTAACTGCGGTAGATACGGAAACAACGAGTCTTGATGCTTTAGCTGCTGAGTTGGTTGGCATTTCTTTATCGGTAAGACCTGGAGAGGCTTGCTACATTCCAGTTGCGCATCGCAATGGAGAGGAGCAACTGCGTCGAGAGTTCGTGCTGGAAAAACTAAAACCTTGGTTAGAAAGCGAAACGCATCTTAAGATTGGTCAAAACCTAAAGTACGACACTCATATTTTTGCGAATTATGGAATTACATTAGGTGGCGTTGCGTTTGACACATTGCTAGAGTCCTATGTATTAGAGTCGCATCTCTCGCACAACATGGATAGTTTGGCTGAATGTCATCTGGGGATGAAGACCATTCGTTATGAGGAGGTCTGTGGCAAAGGGGCTTATCAAATAGGCTTTGATCAGGTGGATCTGAAAATTGCTACAGACTATGCGGCAGAGGATGCGGACATCACCCTGCGCCTTCATTTGGAGCTTTGGCCGCAGATTCAGGAAAGCCCTGGGTTGCGCTATGTGTATGAAAAAATTGAAATGCCAGCAATGCGTGTTCTAGGCATTATGGAGCGCAATGGCATTCGGATTGACTCTGCGCTCCTGGGTAAGCAGGGCCAGCAAGTTGGTAAGCGACTTCTGGAATTGGAGCGTGAAATTCATGAGTTTGCTGGGCAACCGTTCAATATTCAGTCACCCAAGCAAATCGCCGAAATTCTGTTTGTGCAACAGGAATTACCGGTAATTAAGAAAACGCCGTCGGGAGGGCCATCAACCGATGAAGAGGTTTTGCAAAAGTTGGCGGAAGATTATCCTTTGCCGGCACGGATTTTGGACTATCGCAGTTTGGCCAAATTAATGTCAACCTATATTGAGAAATTGCCTCGCATGGCGGACCCCAAAACTGGGCGTGTGCACACGAATTTTTCCCAAGCAACCGCCGTTACTGGAAGATTGGCATCTAGCGATCCGAACTTGCAGAACATTCCTGTGCGCACTGAAGAGGGGCGTCGCATCCGAGAGGCATTTATTCCAGCCGAAGGTTGTAGGCTGCTTTCTGCAGACTACTCGCAAATTGAGTTGCGCATCATGGCGCACATTGCCGAAGATGAAAATCTCTTGGCTGCGTTTAGGGATGGTAAGGACGTTCACCAAGCAACTGCCGCAGAAATTTTCGGGATTCCTTTGGAAGAGGTTAATTCGGAGCAGCGTCGTTATGCAAAAGTGATTAACTTTGGTCTAATTTACGGCATGAGTGCATTTGGGCTAGCAGGTAATTTGGGAATTGAGCGTTCAGCAGCACAGAACTATATTGCAAAGTACTTCGATCGCTATCCTGGTGTTGCGCAATATATGGAGCGCACTCGCTTAGAGGCCCGAGAAAATGGTTATGTTGAAACGGTTTTTGGCAGACGTCTTTGGTTGCCAGAAATAAAAGGTTCCAATGGGCCACGTCGGCAGGGTGCTGAACGTGCCGCAATTAATGCGCCAATGCAAGGAACCGCGGCCGATCTCATTAAGCTGGCCATGATTGCGGTAGGGAATTGGCTTGAAAGAGAGCAACTGAAGACCAAGCTGCTATTGCAAGTACATGACGAGTTGGTTTTTGATGTTCCGCTGGATGAGATAGAGTTATTGCAAGCGAAGTTACCAGATTTGATGTGCAATGTAGCCCAATTGAAGGTTCCATTGGTGGTTAGCATCGGGATTGGCGATAATTGGGAAGAGGCACACTAGAAAATAACTAGGAGGCAGGCAACATGAACAAGAAAAAGCAAAACAGTAGGCAAAACTTTATTAAGCATTCTGTGGCTGGTGCTACGGCATTGCGGGCGGCTACCTCAGCACTGGGTGTTGGTTTTGTGGCTGCTGCAGATCCAGTGTTGGCAGCTGCAATAGAGACTGATTTCAAAGGCCTTAAAGTAGGCGAACAAATGATTCCGATTGGTAGTTATCAGTTACCAGCATATGTTTCTCGTCCTGAGAATGCCAAAGGTAACCTGCCGATTGTGATAGCGGTAAGTGAAATTTTTGGTGTTCATGAATACATTGCCGATGTAACGCGCCGTTTTGCAAAACTCGGTTATCTCGCAATTGCTCCTGAATTTTTTACTCGTGCGGGCGATCCTAATACCTATGGCACCATCGCAGAAATTCAGTCAAACATTGTCGCTAAAACGCCCGATGCACAAGTTCTCAATGATTTGCAGGGTGCCTTGGTATGGGCAGGCAAGAATGGTGGCGACCTCAAGCGTGTGGGTGTTACAGGGTTTTGCTGGGGAGGGCGCATTACTTGGTTATCGGCAACTCTGCCACAGGTCAAAGCAGGCGTTGCGTGGTACGGATGCGTGATTGGTGAAAAGACTGAGAATAGTCCGCGTCACCCAGTTGAGTTAGCTGCTGAATTAAAGGCGCCTGTTTTGGGTTTGTATGGTGGCGCTGACACCGGAATTTCTTTGGAGAGTGTTGAGCAAATGCGAGCTGCGCTTGCTCAAGCGGCTCCAAAAAACCCTGCAGCTAAAGCATCTCGCATTGAGGTTTATCCCGATGCTCCCCATGCTTTCCATGCAGACTATCGCGCCACCTATCGCGAGGGCCCTGCCAAGGATAGATGGGAAAAATGTGTTGTTTGGTTTAAAAAGATGGGCGTGGCGTAATTTTCTTTATGACAGTGCTGCAAAGTATTCTCTTGGTCACTGCCTTGGCGGGCACTGCTAGCGTGCTCGTGGCTACTAGTTGTTCCCTAGCAATGCTGTCCAAGATGGTAAATAACATGGTGAGTTTGTCAGTAGGCATTCTGCTGGCAACGGCCTTGTTGCACTCTTTACCAGAAGCCTTCAATATCCCAGGCGCTAATCCACAATTGCTATTTGCAACGTTATTGGCTGGATTGCTAGGCTTTTTCTTGCTAGAAAAAATTGCTTTATTGCGCCACGATCACCATCATGAAGGTGATGGTCACCACCACCATCATGGACATGATGCCGAGAATGCCGGGCGTAGCGGTTGGATGATCTTGGTTGGCGATGGTATTCACAACTTTGTGGACGGTATATTGATTGCTGCGGCCTTTATGGCGGACTATCAGGTAGGTATCTTTACCGCGATTGCGATTATTGCTCACGAGATTCCACAAGAGATTGGCGATTTCATTGTGCTACTCAATGCAGGCTTTTCCCGTGCGAGAGCGCTGCTCTATAACTTGATATGCGGACTAGCTGCTGTAGTTGGAGGAGTGTTGGCGTATTTCTTTCTCGAGAAAGCGCACGCAGCTATGCCCTATTTGCTCGTAATTGCGTCGAGCAGTTTCATTTATATTGCGGTAAGCGATTTGATACCGCAAATGCGCCATCGCCCACACTGGGCCGAGTCGCTTCGCCAAACGGTATTGGTTGTTTGCGGTGTAGGGTTTGTAATCCTACTCTCCCTACTGCATTGAGATCTAAGTTGCTGTATTGCTCTTTCGAACTTACGTTTCGATTGGTCTGCTAGTGTCTGAGCACCATTCACTCCAACTGCCGGCATAGAGGCGAGAGCCCTTAAGACCTGCTAATTCCATTGCAGGTAAATTGTGGCAGGCGGTAACTCCAGATCCGCACTGATGAATTACCTCAGATGGCTTAATGGGGCCAAGCAAATTGACAAAATCGTTAAAGAGTTGTTCTGCGGATTTAAATGAGGTTGCCGAAAGATTGTCTCTGAAAAAACGATTAATAGCGCCAGGGATATGTCCACCAACTGGATCGAGCGTTTCATTTTGTCCATGAAAGCGATCATTTGCGCAGGCATCGATCACTGTGCTTTTCTTGGTTTGTAAATTACCAATGACCTCATCAACCAAGACGAGGCCAATATAAGACCTGGGTTCAATGGTTTGGGATGCTGGAGTCGGCGTCCGCGGTACCGTACCCATCGTGCCATTCCAGGAATCAAGCCCACCGTCTAAAACCTGAACCTTCGCATGGCCAGTAGCTTTCAGCATCCACCATAGATGGCTTGCATAGACTGATCCCTGTTTATCGTAAGCAACGACTAGGGTGCTTGGGGTGATGCCTAATCGTGTTTTAGTCTGCGCCCAGGCTTCTGGTGAAGGGAGTGGGTGACGGCCATTACCACCATTTTTTTGACCAGATAAATCGCGATCAAGATCCACATAAATGGCGCCAGGAATGTGGCTCTCTTCATATGCCTTTTTGCCAGCAAGAGGATCCACTAAATCAAAACAGCAGTCACAAAGTAGTACCTCTTCGCCACTGTTGATGATTTCTTCTAACTGATTTGCGGTAATTAGAGGAGACATGATGCTTCCTGTAGTTAGTGGCGAATAGATGCTAAATGATGAATCTAAATTATGCGCCCTTAAAGTTCATGACGCGACGGTACCATTCATGAAAATGTTGCATACCGTCTTCCATTGGGCTTTGATACGGTCCCACCTCATTAATGCCTCGAGCAAGCAATGCTGCCCTACCTTGATCTATGCGTTCTGCAATTTCATCATCTTCGATGCAGGTTTCCATATAGGCGGCACGTTCAGCCTCAACAAACTCGCGTTCAAACAGAGCTATTTCTTCTGGGTAGTAAAACTCAACAATATTGCAAGTTTTGTTAACACCCATTGGATGTAGAGTTGAAACACATAGCACGCCTGGGTACCACTCCACCATCACATTAGGGTAGTAGGTAAGCCAAATAGCGCCATGACGCGGAGTTTTTCCATCAAATTGGCGTAACACGGCTTCGTGCCAATGGCGATATGTTGGTGAACCTGGGGTTTTAAGATCTTTATGAATGCCAACGGTTTGTACGCTGTGCCATTCACCAAATTCCCAGCGCAAATCTTCGCAAGAAACAAACTTTCCTAAGCCGGGATGAAATGGCACAACGTGATAGTCCTCGAGATAGACTTCGATGAACGTTTTCCAGTTGTAATTGCAATCATGTACTTCGACATGATCTAAGACGTAGCCATCAAATTGGAGATCATCAGCAACGCCCAATTTTGCGAGGTCAGCACGAACATCGCGTGGACCTTCAAATAAGAGGCCTTGCCAATTTTGTAAAGGAGATTTACCAAGATTTAAGCAGGGCTTATCTTCAAAGTGTGGTGCCCCCAGTAAATTGCCACCCATGTCATAGGTCCAACGATGTAATGGACAAACAATGTTTTCGGCCTTGCCTTTGCCATTCAACATGAGTGCTTGGCGATGGCGACAGACGTTGGAGAGTAGCTCAACGCCCGATTGGTTGCGAACCAGAATACGACCTTCGTTTTCAGCGCTTAGGGTTTGATAGGAGCCAACTTCTGGCACCATGAGCTCGTGGCCAACATAGCCAGGACCCTGCTTGAAAAGCAGTTCAATTTCTCGCTGATATAAATCAGCGTCAAAATATGCCGAAACCGGCAGTTGTAGATTGGACGGCGCAAGCTTCTGCGCGGTAGCCAGATTAGTCATTCTCCCCACCCCCGAAAAGTCAGCCGAAGCTAAGCGGAATAACCAATCCAACCATCGACGGATCGATATTGGAAAGGAAAGGGGGGGATTATACCCATCCAAGGGGGTTCTCGCTTTAATATGTAGAGCTATTCGTGCGAGAAATACCAAGGAATTCCCAATGCCAGCCAAAAAGTCAGAGAGTCAAAAAACCGGTCTTGAAGTCCAGATCGACCCAGATCTTCGTTATGAGCAGGCAGTTAAAGAGCTGGAAAAGCTGATTTCCGATATGGAGTCAGGTAAATTTTCTCTGGAAGAGACACTGCAGGCTTATCAGCGCGGCGCAGCCCTGCTCAAACATTGCCAAAGTGTTCTTGCGCAAGTGGAACAGCAGGTACGAGTGTTCGAGGCTTAATTAAGGGTTATTTTGGGCGCAGCGTTTCATTTTCAAAATTGGCTTTCTGCGCATTCAGAGCGCACGGAACTTGCATTAGACCGTTTGTTGGATTCTGCGCAAACGACTCCGAGCCGTTTGCATGAAGCGATGCGTTATGCCGCGCAAGGTGGTGGTAAACGGATTCGTCCATTACTGGTTTACGCAGCTGGTGAGTTGTGTAATGACCATCAAGATTCTCAAGTATTCGATGCGGCCGCTGTGGCTATTGAGTGCATTCATGCCTACTCCTTGGTGCACGATGATCTTCCTTGTATGGATGACGATGATTTTCGTCGGGGCAGGCCAACGGTGCACAAAGCATTTGATGAGGCGACTGCATTGTTGGTTGGCGATGCATTGCAAACCCGCGCATTTGAAATCCTGGCTAACGCAGAGTGTGACGCTCATAGTCGGCTACGCATGATTGGTGCATTGGCAGCAGCTTCTGGGTCGCGCGGTATGGCTGGTGGCCAAGCCATAGACTTAGAAAGCGTTGGAAAAAAATTGGATCTTGCTGGCTTGCAGAAAATGCATGCGATGAAGACTGGGGCATTATTGTCTTGCGCGGTTGAGCTTGGAGGAATCGTTGCCCACCTGAATGCAGAGCAATTGGTGCAATTGCATCGCTACTCAACAGCACTAGGCCTGGCATTTCAGATAGTGGATGACGTATTGGATGCTACGGCCGATAGCCAAACCCTTGGAAAAACAGCAGGTAAGGACGCGGCTGCGAACAAGCCGACCTATGTCACCTTGATGGGTTTAGACTATGCTCAGAAACAGGCTAAAGAATTGCAAGAAACGGCCATCGCTAGTCTGGATGGTTTTGGTGACAAAGCGCAGCCTTTAAAAGATTTAGCCTTGTTGGTTGTCAATCGAGGTAAATGACACAAATTTAGATGCAATGACTTTACTTTCCGTTAACTCTCCTGATGATCTGAAAAAACTTTCGCGCGAAGAGCTTCCTGCTCTTGCGGATGAGTTACGCCAATTTGTATTGGATTCGGTTTCTAAGACGGGTGGACACCTATCTTCAAATTTGGGAACCGTAGAGCTATCCATTGCCTTGCATTATGTATTTGATACGCCGCGCGATCGCATTGTTTGGGATGTTGGGCACCAAAGCTACCCACACAAAATATTGACTGGTCGACGTGAGCGCATGAGTACATTGCGACAGTTCAAAGGTTTATCCGGCTTTCCTCAGCGCGCCGAGAGTGAATTTGATGCCTTTGGAACAGGGCATTCCTCTACTGGTATTTCTGCCGCGATGGGTATGGCGCGGGCATTTCAAACGAAGGGCGAAAGACAAGTAGCGGTTGCGGTGATTGGCGATAGCGCAATGACGGGCGGCATAGCGTTTGAAGCGATGAACAATGCAGGCGTCTATGATGACCTGCCGCTGGTGGTGATTTTGAATGACAACGATATGTCGATCTCTCCTGCGGTGGGCGCGCTAAATCGGCACCTTGCTCGATTACTTAGTGGCAATATTTATTCTGCGACTAAAAAAGGTATCGATAGTGTGTTGTCGATTGCGCCCCCATTACGTGAGTTTGCAAAGCGTTTGGAAGATCATGCCAAGGGGATGGTTTCGCCATCAACCATTTTTCAAGAGTTTGGATTTAACTACTTTGGCCCCATTGATGGTCATGACTTAGATGCCTTGATTCCGATGTTGCAAAACGTGCGTCGCTTGGCATTGGAGGGTCGAGGACCACAATTTCTGCATGTGGTAACTAAAAAGGGTCAGGGCTACGAATTGGCAGAGGCTGATCCTGTGCTTTACCACGGCCCAAGTCAATTTAACCCTGAGGAAGGTGTTAAAAAAGCTGCGGTTAGTAAAAAAACCTTTACGCAAGTTTTTGGTGAGTGGCTGTGCGACATGGCACATGCCGATCCCATGTTGATTGGAATTACACCAGCGATGCGCGAGGGATCAGGCTTAGTAGAGTTTGAAAAGAATTTCCCGAAACGCTATTACGACGTTGGTATTGCTGAGCAACATGCAGTGACTTTTGCTGCAGGTATGGCATGTGAAGGCATGAAACCCGTTGTGGCAATTTATTCTACGTTCTTACAACGTGCCTATGATCAGTTGATTCATGATGTCGCCTTACAAGACTTACCGGTTTTGTTTGCACTGGATCGTGCAGGCTTAGTTGGTGCAGATGGGGCAACTCATGCCGGTGCATATGACATTCCATTTTTGCGATGCATTCCCAATATGCTGGTGATGACACCAGCGGATGAGGCTGAGTGTCGCGATTTATTGACTACCGCATTTCATCAGCCGCACCCAACAGCAGTTCGATACCCGCGTGGCTCTGGAGTCGGTGTTGCACCCTCTACCGAGTTGCGTACTTTACCTTTGGGTAAAGGGGAAATCCGTCGTAAGACGCATGCACCCGCTGGTCAACGCGCGGCGATTTTGGCTTTTGGTACCTTGTTGTATAGCGCTTTAGAGGCTGCAGAAGATATTGATGCGACGGTGGCAAATATGCGCTTTGTCAAACCACTAGACATTGATCTCATTCAATCGTTAGCGGAATCGCATGATTATTTCGTGACGATTGAGGATGGTGTGGTTGCTGGTGGCGCTGGAAGTGCCTGCTTGGAGGCTCTCTCATCATTGGGTGTAAACAAGCCCTTACTGCAGTTGGGCCTTCCAGATGAATTTATTGAACATGGCGATTATCAGTTGCTGATGACCAAGTGCGGACTGGATGTTGAGGGTATTGCCAACTCCATTAAGAAGCGTTTTCCTGCGGTATTAATGGCAAATTCGGTAATTTCAGGCAAATAAGATCGTTTTTCTTGAAAATAGAGCTATGAATGACATGAATCCCGCCTTTCTGAAAGCAAGCGCTATGTCGGATGTGCAATCCACCTTGGATGAGCGCGCATTGCCCATCGAGCAAGTTGGTATTCGTGGCGTACGTCATCCACTGATCATTCGTAGTGCAACAGGTAATTTCCCTTCAGTTGGTACTTTCGAGATGGATGTGGCTTTGCCGGCGCATGTTAAAGGTACACATATGTCTCGCTTTATGGCGCTTCTTCAAAAGCAAGAAGACGCAGTTGATAGCGCTACAGTCGTTGCCCTGGCTAAAGAAATGTTGCCCTTGCTCGATGCTAGAGAAGGTCATGTGCAATTTACGTATACACACTTCGTAAAAAAAGCTGCTCCCGTTTCAGGCGTAGAAAGTTTGATGGATTACGAGGTTACTTGGATGGCGCACGCAAAACTCAATGCGGCTGGTGGTGCTGAGGTTGATTTGGGTTTGCGAGCGCAAGTGCCCGTGATGAGTCTGTGTCCTTGCTCAAAGGAGATTTCAGAATTTGGTGCTCACAATCAACGTTCTCATGTCACGATGACGGTCGCATTAGAGCCGAATACACGGATGACGGTAGAGGATTTAGTGACTGCTGCTGAGAGTGAGGCATCGAGTGAGCTCTGGGGTTTGCTCAAACGACCGGATGAGAAATGGGTTACAGAGCACTCCTACAGCAATCCAAAATTTGTGGAAGATTTAGTGCGTGATGTGGCTGGCAATCTCAAGGCGGATGAGCGTATTCAGTCTTTTGTGGTTGAGGCGGAGAATTTCGAGTCCATTCACAATCATAGCGCATTTGCTCGTATTCGCCACCAAAAATAGAGCCCGAAGTAAATCGCTAGGCTAAATTTTGCTTTGTAAGTCCCAGCGGGGTTTGACGTCAAAGGCGCCAGAAGTTGTGGCGCCATTATTTTTGGCCAGCAGACGAAGCGCTCCCGCAAAGGCAATCATCACGCCATTGTCAGTACATAACTCTAGGGGCGGGTAATGCACCTCATATCCGTTGTGTAAAGCGCTAGCATTTAATCGAGTGCGTAATTGCATGTTTGCGCCA
>CAZXSX010000028.1:12237-13571 GCA_964643245.1 uncultured Polynucleobacter sp. | reverse complement strand
AGGTAAGAAAAATTTGTGAAGACCCTCATTTACAGCTTTAGTGAATAAAATATTATCTTCAGAGTTATCTCGAACAAATGGGATAGCGCGAACATTTGGCTGCCGATCTAATACTTTTAACGTCAGACTTAAAGCGTCTGGAGCCCGAAAGTATGGAATGACTACGGGCACTGGCTTATGCATCTGCGAAACCATCCACTGTTAAGTTTTTAACAAAACCCAGCAAATGATCTAGAGACTCCTCGGGGGTCTGCCCAGCATTTGATATCGTAAGCGATGGATTCTTCGGCGGTTCATATGGAGAAGAAATTCCCGTAAAGTCTGCAATCTCCCCAGCTCGTGCCTTTTTATATAAGCCTTTTGGGTCCCTATGCTCGCAAGTAGCTAAATCAGCATCAATAAAAATCTCGTAGAAAGAACTTGTGCCAATAATTTTTCTTGCGATATCCCTATCCTGTCTAAATGGAGATATAAAAGCAGTAATCACAATGAGACCTGCATCATTCATTAGCTTTGCAACCTCAGCTACACGTCGAATGTTTTCAGATCGATCATTAGCAGAAAAACCTAGATCTTGATTTAGACCATGTCTTAGATTATCTCCATCAAGAACAAAAGATGGGTGCCCCGATTTTATAAGGGCAGACTCTAGAGCAAAAGCAAGGGTAGATTTACCAGATGCGCTTAAACCAGTCAGCCAAATGGTAAAGGGCTTTTGACGCAATAATGAATATCGCTCTTTAGGATGAGCAACACCCTTATGCCAGGTAATATTTTTCGCTTTACTATTCATGCCATAATGATTGCTTGTTGATCATATCCCAAAGATTGGGCCATTGATCCACCCAACAACACGTGTGCCAATTGTCTCTAATCCTAATGAAATTTTTTGTACCCTCATTTTGAAAATTATTCATAAAGCGCTCAGTCAAAAAAGGTAGAACAATTTGATCACTACCCCCAACCAGATGAAATTGACGTAATTTTGAGAGGGTATGAATGGATTGGGCAGGATTCACTGATGCCTACAATGGACTTAAATGATGATAATTAGTCCATGCATCTATACCTAGATTTCCAGCAACTGTAACTGCCAAGGATATATCACTTCGTTGATTGGCAACTAACATTGCTATTGTGCCACCCCCAGAATACCCCACCAACACGATTTTTTTGCATCAGCATAAGTTTTTAGATAGTCAATTCCATTGCTAATGGAATCTACAGATACTTTTGAATAACGCCCAATTGTCCATTGTTGACTATTGCACAGTGGATTAGTGCCCAACCCTACTATCTGACATGGTCTTGCTAAATAAGCAATAGCCCCTCTA
>CAZXSX010000028.1:4019-12137 GCA_964643245.1 uncultured Polynucleobacter sp. | reverse complement strand
AATAGCCCCTCTAGGCTGTCGTAATGCCAATTCTAATGCCAGAAAATAAGAGGGGTTTGGATCTTGAGAGGGAAACTCTCCTCTCCATACATGACCATCACCCTCAATATAAATTGAGAGCACCCCACCCTCAGGCGCTTGTTGATTTATATTTATATATGCAGCCAATTGAAAAGGGCTATTAGCCCCAGAAGGGATATTTACCTTTTTCCAGCCTAAATTATTTGCAAGAGCAAAAGCGTCAGGAATCTTGGTAGATAAATTCTGAGATGCGCAAGCTTGAAGGAAAAAACAATCGCGAGCAGTTGAAATACGCTCTTTGAAAAAAAGAGCATACTTCAAAATCCCTAAGGAAGAATTGTTTTTAATTCGTCAAGCAATGGTTGCAAGTGAGCCTCATAATTACGCCACCGTTCAACCGAGCTACGATAGATAGGCTGCCGGACCTGAGTGACACTTGCCGTATGAATGCTTCTTTTATTTTTATAAAAATGTAAGAAGCTATCTTCCCACTTTAACCCAAGCGATTTAATTAAGCGGCGAGCCTCAGATTCGGTATTGCTAATAAGGTCTTCATAGCTAATCTCCAAAAAACTATTTGCTGGAAGGACACTTTTCCAGTGCTGCATGATGCGATGATAATTCATATAGTGTTTACCAAGCTCAACCAAATCATAGGTAGCATTTTAATGGCGGTTGAATAATCGCGCATAACAAGACAAGCAAGTATCAACGGGATTTCGTTTAACATGAATAATCTTTGCATTAGGCAAAGCAAGCGGAATAAAGCCTAATGTCATGTAATTTGCGGGCATTTTGTCAGTAACGTACAGCTTATCTCCCAATTTTGCCAGTCTACGGATATATTCATCCCCCCAATTTGTCATGGCGTCCATATTGAAATACTGCAAGTTATTTGGGAAGCCAACATTTTCTGGGATGCCATTTAGGTTGTGTGCAATTTCAAGAAAATACTGTAGCTCACCCCCCATGGACTTCAGTATGACTCGAAATTATTTGCTCAGTCAGGGTTGTTCCGGATCTTGGCATTCCAAGAATAAAAATTGGAGATGAACTCAGATTACCTTCACCATATAAGTTATTAAAGAATTCTGGCGTAAATGCATCAATAACTGCATCTGTACGAGCCGCATCATAATCCGAATTGTAGGAAATTTTTTGCCTTTTTAACTTTGCGCCAGCAGAGAAATGTAAGAATGCTTTTTCATATTCTTCAATATCATCGAAGCATTTTCCTAGCGCATAATGAATCGAGATTTTTTGTCGTGAGATAAAAAACGATCAGCTTCAAATAATGACTCCAGCTCTTTTAAATTTGAATCTGATTTTTTGACTTTTTTTACCTGACATAGATGAAATCTAGCTCCTAAGTTTTTAGGATCTAATTCCAGTGCGCGCTTCAGGATGGCTTCAGATTCCGCAATCTCACCAGCTTCAAGTTTCAGGTTGGCCACACCAGTATGGGCATCTGCATTTTTGGGATCCAACTCAAGCGCCCTAGTAAAGGCAGCTTCAGCCTTCTTAGGATTAAAACTCTCCAAACAAATATTTCCAAGAAGTAACCAGGCATCTATCTTTTGTGGCTTTATGGCCAGGGCACGTTCAACCCATTCTTCTGCCTCTACACGCTTCTCTATCTCCTGCATTACTCTGGCAATCCCAATCATGGCCTCACAATACTGGGGCCTGCTTTCCAAAAATCTTCGGAGTAAATTTTCTGCCTTCTCAAAATCGTCCAACTTGAAATATGCGAGACCAAGATTACAGAGAGCTTCTGGCGAATTTAGATAGGCGCTTAACACCTTAAGGAGTGGCTCTATGGCTTCTTGTGGCCTTTCATCTTCAACAAGAATCGCATCAATATTAGTGAGCGCCTCCAAAAATTCAGGATTAATTGTCAAGGCTTTTCGATACCATTCGAGCGCCTGAACTTTATTCTCTCTCTCGCTCGATGCTCCCTAGATTATTAAGAAATTGAATTAAATTCGGAGATAACGATAATGCTTTTTTATGATATGTCTCGGCGTCGTCATAGCGCTCGGCATCAAATAGTGCCACACCTAAATTACTGCAAGCAGAGGCCATAGTTGGATCAATTATTACGGAGCGCAATCCATGCTCAACTGCTTCCTCCACCCTTCCTTGCTGCCTAAGCATCTCCGTCAGGTTGCTCTCAAACAATGCTGAATTCGGCTCATGCTCAACTGCTTGTTTGATTAAATCTATGCCGAGCAAATACTGCCCAGCCATATATGTCACGATCCCAAGCAAATGCAAGGCATGAGCTTGGTCTGGATTAATTTGCAGAATACCCCGTAGTACCTTTCGGCCTCATTCAGTCTTCCCGAAAGCCGCAATTGATTTGCCAATTGCAACGCATGATCAACAGTGAGGGTATTTTGACTTAATACAGCCTGATTACTTGCAATTTTTCTCTCAGGAGAATCTTTTCGATTAACAATTGGGGTATTTGCCCTAGGAAGTGACTGCAACCGAGCAGACACCTCTTTGATTACATTACCTCAATCTCCAAAGCTAGCTTGATTAAAAATATGCAAGCTGGGATACCATGGGCTATCACTCCTTCGATCAAGCTAACGCCACTCAGAGTCAAAGCGATTTAACATCCACACTGGCCTTCAATGCTCCCGCCAAATGAACCATCGATGAGTCAATCGAAATGACCAAATCCAAATTCTGAACCAATCCTGCGGTATCACCAAAATCATGAAGCTCGTCGGTCCAGTCTATCCAATCAACGCCATTAGGAACATCTGGACGAGCATCCTGGGGCGCCCATTTCTGTAGACTTACCCACGTAATTGCAGGAATTTGAAGCAAAGGTAGGATTTGCTCAAAACGTAGACTTCTTCTTACATCATATTGATGCGCAAGACGGCCCGCCCAGGCAATACCAACACGCAATCTACCCGGCGCTCTCAGCGACAAACGATCTAGCCAATGCTGATGGACGGGGCTGGGAACTGTCAAATAAGGTGCGTTATTAGGAATGGTATCAATGCGCGTTTTACAAAGGCGCGGCAAAGACATGAGAGAGCATTGCATGTCCCAACCACTAAAGTCGTGTGGCAAATGAGTAAATAATGTGACTTTTGATTGAATGACCACTCCATTAGACGCAGGGTTGGGATTGAGCAAACAAAACCGGCCTTTAAAAAACGTTGGGATAAATGATTAAGATAACGAGAAAATTGAAAGACGTCTCCGAATCCTTGCTCGGTAAGGACTAAAATTGACTTTCCATTGGTAGATTCATCTGTGTTCCAGAATGGCAATGGACACTCTGGTTTTGAAAAAGTTCCCTGGGCACTCTCTGCCGAACCCGTCCAACGTGCCTCATAGTTTTCCCAGCCATTTTCGAAATCGCCAAGCTTAAGTTGGGCCATTCCTAAATTTAAACGAGCCATAGACAGCTCAGGCGCTAGTTTTAAGGCTTGTTCAAATGCATTTTAGCCTCTTGAATAAAACCAACATCCTGACAAAAAACCCAAACTATTTAATGCTGAGGGAAAATTAGGCTGTATCTGCAATGCTTAAAGATATCTAACCCTAGCATCATCGAAACGGTCTAGTCTGTATAGCGAAATTCCCAATAAGTGATAAAGAATACTAGATTATTATCTTTATCTAATCCTTCGATATGAAAAGTCAGGAGATCGACCACAGCCTGATGCCGTCCGTTTGTTTGTATGTTTATTGTTTTCTCAATCAAATCTTGTACATTGCTTGAGGCAGAACGCTCAACGGCGAGATCATTAGGGAGAACTTCAATAAAATCATCTGCTAAATTATTTCTAAAGTCTTTAAGTTGATGCAATAAAGGCTGAAGATGTTTTTTAAAATTTTTCCATCATGCTAGAGAGCTTTTGTAAATTGGCTTTCTGACTTGAGCAACGCTGGCGGTTTTAACTACTCTTTCATTTTTATAAAATCTAGGCATTTATCATCCCATGGAAGGTCTATAAACTCTATAACACGTCTTGCCTGAACTTCTGTATTTGCTACCAATTCTTCGTATGACAGATCTAAAAAACTATTTTCAGGCAAAACTGTTCGCCAATGCTGCATCAAGGTGATATATCTTCGATAGTAGTTCCCCAGTGAGTTCAGGTCATACGTAAATTCCATGGTGTCATTAAAGAGTCTGGAGTAGCACAAAAAACATGAATCCATTGGATCACGCATTGCATGAATAATTTTTGCATTTGGAAGAGCTAAATGTATTAATCCCAAATAAAAGAAGTTTGCTGGCATCTTATCGGTTATAAAACGACTATTAGGAGAGAGCTTCCAGACTTTTTTTAAGTAAGTATCACCAATATCCCTTATTTTTTCTTCACTTAATGAAATAACTTTTTCTGCATAAGGACTACTATCTTTTTGTTTGGTGGCATCATAGATAACATTATTGAGTTCTACAAGCTCGCCCGCTCCATATACTGAATCATGGCTTGATAATATTTGCTCTAATAAAGTAGTGCCTGATCTAGGCATACCTACGATAAAAATAGGAACTCTTTTAGGATCCTCGCAACCCCTCCAACTTTTTTCAAAAAACTCTTTTGTGAAAACACCAGTCACGGATTTAAGCAATTCCTCAGCTTTATTTTCATCAACTTGAAGCATTGAATGCTGCAAGGAATTTCCTTCTGCGTATGCTTTGAAAGCAGAATCATAGCTACCAATATCATCAAGAGCCTTACCCATTGCGAATGACAATCTAATTTGGACCGATGGCGCAAATGAATTTTTCTTTGCATATAGATCCTCTAAGATTTTTAAGTGAGGATCTTCGGGTGTATAGGTTTTCAAAGAAGATAAGTTATAGTGCGCCTCGATGAAATCCGGTTTTGCTGAAATTGCCAGCATTGAAACAGAATTTTGCCTCATCAAGCCTGCCTTCCTCGCTGCATATCGCGCCCTTATTATTCTGAGCCTCAGCATGATTAGGATTTGCAAGTGCAGCTTTCTCATAGGCAGCAAGTGCAGCCTTCTTTTTGCCCTGAAGCTCTAAAGCAGAACCTAAATCATTCCAAGAATAACCATGATTTGGATCTAACTTCACAGCCTTTCGATATGCGGTAATTGCCTTATTTATCTCCGCTCTATCAGAATGAACCAAGCCAAGGTTGTAATAAGTATCAACATTTGTCGGCTCCAACATGCTTGAAGCTTTTCCGCAGAGCAAAGCTTGCTCAAGTCTACCAAGACGCCTACAAAGCTCCCCTAAATTGCGATGAAACAGTGCATTTTGGGGCTCTAAGCTCACTGCTTTAGAAAAGTATTCAAAAGCATTTTCTAATTTTCCTAAATTAAATAACGCCACACCGAGACCGTGAATTGCTAGCGTATTATTAGGGTCGAGTTTAAGAACTTGATCGTAGACTTTAGCCGCTTCAGTGGCATCATTACTTAATTAGTGCATGTAGCCAGCCAATACACTAGTATCATTGAAAAAGCGAGCAAATACCCTTATTAATATCAATAGCAAATATCAACTAAAAAAGTATGACTAGCGGTACGATAAAAATGATTCGGCTTGCTCAAGATCTTGAGCGCAATAATTGCGATATTAATTATTCAGAGGATTTCTCCTAAATTGAAAAAATTCATTATTTGATGAAATATAAAAAGAGAATTGTGTCTAGATGTGAAAATTGTAATTTCTATTAAGATGTAGCTTTTGGGCGGTATCGAGCCATTAGATGACCCTAATAATGCCCTTCAGTACTGTTTAAGCGCTAAGTTACTTTTATGAATCCAACATCAATGCCACCCATTGCATTTGATTACCCCCAACAAGACTCTGCTGGGGTTACGTGCACTGCGCGGGCTTGGGCTAAAGCCCCCCCGCATTTGGCCGGTCCTGAAAAGACCGCTGTGATAGAGCGCATTCAACAACTCTTAATCGAGAAGGATGCCGCTTTAATTGCTCACTATTACGTTGATGGTGACATTCAAGATTTAGCTTTATCCACTGGCGGCTTTGTTGCCGACTCTTTAGAGATGGCCCGCTTTGGCAAAAATCATTCGGCTAAGAATTTAATCGTTGCTGGTGTGCGGTTTATGGGCGAGACCGCCAAAATTCTCAGCCCCGAAAAGCGCATCTTTATGCCTGATCTTGATGCCACCTGCTCTTTGGATTTGGGTTGTAATGCCGATGACTTTGCTAAGTTTCGCGCTTTACATCCGGATCGCGTGGTGGTGGTTTATGCCAATACCAGCGCTGCAGTCAAAGCGCAAGCAGACTGGATGGTGACGAGCTCTTGTGCTCTGGCTATTGTCCATCAATTGAAATTAGAGGGCGAAAAAATTCTGTGGGCACCCGATCGCCATCTTGGTAGATATATTCAAGAACAAACCGGCGCCGATATGTTGCTATGGAACGGTGCTTGCATCGTCCATGATGAATTCAAAGCCGCAGAATTGGAAATACTGAAGGCAGCCCATCCAGATGCCAAAATTTTGGTTCACCCTGAATCCCCTCAAGCAGTTGTTGATTTAGCTGATGTTGTGGGTTCTACCTCCGCCATGATCAAAGCGGTCGTTGAGGGGTCAACTACTGAATGCATTGTGGCAACCGATAAAGGCATCTTGCACCGCATGCGCCAATTAGCACCCAACAAGAAACTCATTGAAGCACCCACTGCCGGTAACAGTGCAACGTGCAAGAGTTGCGCTCACTGCCCTTGGATGGCCATGAATGGTTTGCAAGGTGTCTTGGATTGTCTTGAACATAGTTCTGGCGAGATATTTGTTGGTGAACCCATTCGCACTCAAGCATTGGGTTGTATTGAGCACATGCTGGATTTCACTACCAATCACTCTGACTTATTAGCTAAAGCACAACATGGCTTTGTAAAGAACATTGGGGCCGCCTAATTGCGCCACTTAATTAATTAGATTGATAGATTCATGTTTGATTACAACGAGACATTAGAGCAAGCACGCCAACGCAATATTCATGATGCCCTTCTGGAGGATATTGGAGTTTGCGATTGGACTGCCAAACTGGTTCCTAATAAGACGGTTTCTGCACAACTACTCGTACGCCAGGATGCCGTCCTTTGTGGAGTTGATTGGTTTGAGGGCACACTCAAGAAGCTTGACTCTCAAGCAAAGATGACTTGGCACTATATGGAAGGCGACATGATGAAAGCAGATACAACTGTCTGCGATATCTCAGCTGACGCTCAGGCCCTTCTCTCTGCTGAGCGCCCCTGCATCAACTTCCTGCAAACCCTATCTTGGACAGCCAGCATTACGCGACAACACGTTGACGCGATCGCCGGCGCCAGCCCTAACCCTAAAGGTTGTGCGGTTTTAGATACGCGCAAGACAATTCCTGGTCTACGTCAAGCACAAAAGTACGCCGTACAAATTGGTGGGGGACAAAATCAACGACTCGCTCTGTGGCATGGCATTTTGATTAAAGAGAATCACATTACCGCAGCCGGTAGCGTGACCGCCGCACTGAATAATGCAGCAGCACTCAATGCTGGCGTAGATATTCAGATTGAAGTAGAGAACTTTGAGGAATTGAATGAAGCGTTAGCGGCTGGAGCAAAGAGTATCCTGATTGATAACTTCACTACTGAACAAATGAGAGAGGCGGTCGCGATTACTGCGGGTCGCGCACTCTTGGAAGCCTCTGGCGGAATCGACCTAGATCAGATACGAGCTATTGCCGCTACTGGGGTTGATCGCATTTCACTTGGCAAACTCACTAAGGATGTGATCGCCGTCGATTTCTCTATGCGCGTCATTTAACCTCTGATTGCCCTAACTGATCAATCCTAAAGTTATGAAAATATTTGCCTTTAAGTCGCAACGCGCCTTCATAGCGCTGCTTGTAATAAATTTATCAGCTTGGTCTCAGATGTCGACAATGCCTGCCCTCAATGCCAATAATGAATTAAATCAAATTAACAGCCAACCACTTTCTCCTGAGATTTCCGTTTCACAGCCACCCAACGCAATAAGCCCCGAAACCAACAATCGGGATTTATACGAAACCAAAGTATTAGAACAAAACATCAATGGCGATAATCCCTCAAATCCTCTCTCGGAAGAGGC
>CAZXSX010000028.1:0-3919 GCA_964643245.1 uncultured Polynucleobacter sp. | reverse complement strand
CTCAATACTTGAAATAGGTAGCTTGATTAATGCTAGGCTTCTGGAGCACCCTCGCTACTTTCAACCTGCGGTGTAAGAATGGTTGGATAAGAGACTGCCCAGGTTCCGGGATAATCTCGGCTGTAGTGCAATCCCCTGCTCTCTCTGCGCATCAATGCTGATCTAACAATAAGCTCAGCACACTCAAGCAAGTTGCGCAACTCAATTAAGTCTCGAGTCACTTTGAAGTTAGCGTAATACTCTTGCACCTCATAGCGCAGTAACTTAATGCGGTGCAAAGCACGCTCTAATCTTCGATTGGTTCGAACGATGCCTACGTAGTTCCACATCAGCGAGCGCAACTCATCCCAGTTATGAGCAATGACCACCTGTTCATCGGCATCTTCCACCTGACTTTCGTCCCAAAGTGGAAGATTTGGCATTACTGGTGTCTTGAGTTCAGAAATATCTTGCGCTGCCGCCTTGCCAATGACTACGCACTCTAATAAAGAGTGGCTAGCTAGACGATTAGCACCATGTAAGCCAGTGTATGTGGCCTCACCCACTGCGTAAAGACCAGGTAAGTCGGTGCGGCCTTTTAAATCTGTGACCACACCACCACAGGTGTAGTGTGCAGCAGGTACTACGGGTATCGGTTCTTTGGTGATATCCAGACCCAGACTTAAGCAGCGCGCATAAATCATGGGGAAATGCTCTTTGATAAAGGCTTCACCCAAATGGGTGGCATCCAGATGAACATAATCCAAGCCATGCTTTTTCATTTCAAAGTCAATTGCGCGCGCTACGACATCGCGTGGCGCCAACTCATTGCGCTCATCGTACTCGGGCATAAAGCGAGTGCCATCCGGAAGCTTTAATAAGCCGCCCTCACCACGCATAGCTTCTGTAATCAAGAAGGTGCGATCGCTAGGGTGATACAGACAAGTCGGATGAAACTGAATAAATTCCATATTACCAACGCGACAACCTGCACGCCAAGCCATAGCGATTCCATCGCCAGTAGCCGTGTCCGGATTGCTGGTATATCGATACACCTTGCCTATCCCACCTGTAGCGAGAACTACAGACTTGGCAGCAATGGTTTCCACACGATTATGTTTAATATCGAGTGCATAGACTCCATAACAGCGATTGGGTTTAGTGCGTTGGGTTTTAGCATCCAAATGACGATTCGTAATGAGATCGAGTGCAATCCAATGTTCTAGTATCTGAATGTTTTTATGAGACTTTGCCTTATCCAGCAACACTTCATGAATGGCCTTACCAGTGGCATCAGCAGCATGCGCAATGCGACGATGGCTATGACCACCTTCACGAGTGAGGTGCAGGCCCATCGGGCCAGATTTATCCTCCGTAAAGGGAACGCCTTGCTCTACCAACCATTTAATTGCCTGAGCACTCTCTTCGGCGATATAGCGGGCCGTAGATTCCACTACCAAACCAGCGCCCGCATTTAAGGTATCGGTTACGTGCGCATCAATGCTGTCATGCTCTTGATCGACCACTCCTACGATGCCGCCTTGAGCCCAAGCAGTTGCCGCTTCATTCAGGCCGCGTTTAGCCATCAAAATCACGGGTTGCGTTTCTGCCATGTGCAGAGCCACCGTCAAGCCTGCCAAACCCGCCCCGATAATCAGAACTGGCAAATCAACTTGAGACTGAGAGGAATTTGGAGAAATACTGGCCATAAGGGGTTCATTCTAAAGGGTGATTGAATTGCCCGAAGTCCATGAAAAAAGGCCCCAGTTCTGGGGCCTTTAAGGTTCGTTGTTGGGTTCTTTGATTGAACCTAGACGCTCGAAGTCAGCTTGGCACCACTCGGGGCATTGGTTCCGTAGCCCATAATGCCGGGCGCCTTTCCGCCTTTGGCTAGCTTTACAGCACAGTACTTAAATTCCGAAATCTTGCCAAAGGGATCTAAGGCAGGATTGGTAATTAAGTTTGCCGCCGCTTCATAGTATGCAAACGGAATGAAGATCACCCCTCGTGGCATGCCATCGTCTCTACGCACATGAATACCTACCTCACCGCGACGGGATTGAATAGTAATCACATCACCAGCAGAGACACCGAGTTGCGCCATGTCCTCACCATTCATTCATTGATACCGTTGCCATGGACTCAATGGCATCAAGCACCGTTGCACGACGCGTCATGCTACCCGTGTGCCAATGCTCAAGCTGACGACCTGTAATCAGAACAAATGGATACTCCGAGTCTGGTCGTTCATTAGCAGGAATAATGTCCGCTGGTACCAGCTTAACCCTACCATCAGGGGTGGGGAACCGATCATCAAATACGATTGGACGGCCTGGGTCTTCAAGCGACAAGCATGGGTAGGTGACGCTTGATTCTTTTTCAAGGCGCTCCTACGTAATACCCTTGATCGCACCGTGCATCGCCTGGCGCATCTCTTCATACACCTCTGCCACACCGGCATCAGGACCTTGGTAATTCCAATTCAGACCCATACGCTTCGCAATTTCTTGAATAATCCACAGATCAGGCTTTGCCTCGCCTGGGGGTTCAACAGCCTTCTTACCGAGCTGCACCATGCGGTCAGTATTGCTGGCGGTTCCCGCCTTCTCAGGCCAGGCGCTAGCTGGAAGAACCACATCCGCAAGTAAAGCGGTTTCGGTCATAAAAATGTCTTGCACCACTAAATGCTCAAGGGATGCCAAAGCATGACGCGCATGATTTAAATCGGGGTCACTCATTGCTGGGTTCTCACCCTCAACATACATGCCATGAATCCCATCCGGATCACTATCGGGTGCAGTAATTTTGTGCATGATCTCCACAACCGTATAACCCGGTTTCTTATCAAGTGGTGTGTCTCAGAATTTTTCAAACCAGGCATGAGCCTCAGGGTTATCAACGCGTTGGTGGTTCGGGAACATCATCGGGATCAAACCAGCATCGCTAGCACCCTGCACATTGTTTTGCCCACGCAGCGGATGCAAACCGGATCCGGGCTTACCAATTTGACCAGTGATGCTTCTTACTAGAGCAATTAAGCAACACGCGTTATCCGTGCCGTGCACGTGTTGGCTTACGCCCATGCCCCACAAAATCATGGCTGATTTAGTAGTTGCAAATTCTCTTGCTACTTCACGCAGGGTCTCTGCAGGAATGCCACAAATGGGCGCCATGGCTTCAGGACTATAGCCTTTGATGTTTTCTTTTAAGGCTTCGTAGTTATTCGCGCGATTGGCAATAAAGTCTTTATCTGCCAGACCCTCTTCAATAATGGTGTAGATCATGGCATTGAGCATTGCCACATCGGTATCCGGCTTGAACTGCATCAAGCGCCAAGCATGTTTACTGATATCCGTCTTGCGAGGATCACACAACACAATCTTGGCACCGCGCTTAGCCGCATTCTTAAACCACGTTGCTGCAACAGGATGATTTGCAGTTGGATTTGAGCCAATCAACATAATTAAGCTCGAATGCTCAACATCGTTCACTTGATTGCTTATAGCTCTAGAACCGACCCCCTCGAGGAGTGCCGCTACCGAGGAAGCATGGCAAAGACGCGTGCAATGGTCGACGTTATTACTGCCAAACCCAGTGCGCACAAGTTTTTGGAATAGGTACGCCTCTTCATTGCTGCCCTTTGCGGAGCCAAAACCCGCCAGGACTTTGTTGCCATATTGGTCTTTAAGTTTTTTGAGTCCACCGCCCGCAAAATCCAATGCCTCTTCCCAAGTGGCTTCGCGGAAGATGTCCGATCAGTCTTGCTTGCCTTCCAGGATAGATTCGTCTTTTGGTACGCCAGCTTTACGAATCAGCAGTTTCGTTAAGCGTTGCGGGTTATGGATGTAATCCATTCCAAAACGACCCTTCACGCAAAGACGATTGTGGTTAGCAGGTCCATTGCGCCCCTCAACACTCACAATTTTTTCATCTTTAACGT
>CAZXSX010000027.1:0-14706 GCA_964643245.1 uncultured Polynucleobacter sp. | reverse complement strand
ATTTCAGTTTGCATGTCTGCTAATTTCTTTTGTATCAATTGATTGGCAGCCAATGGCTTACCAAATTGTTTGCGATCAAGCGTGTATTGACGGGCAGCATGCCAACACCATTCAGCGGCACCCAATGTGCCCCATGAGATTCCGTAGCGGGCGGAATTTAAGCAGGTAAAAGGACCTTTAAGTCCGGTAATCTCAGGAAATTCATTTTCAGCAGGAACAAAAACATCATCCATCACGATTTCTCCAGTAATGGAGGCGCGTAGACCCATCTTGCCACTAATCTTAGGCGCGCTAGACCCTTCATTCTCTTTTCTAAAATGTACCCACGAATGATGCCTTCATCATTCTTTGCCAAAACCACAAAGACATCCGCAATCGGCGCGTTGGATATCCACATTTTTGAGCCCGTCAGGGAAAATCCGCCGGGTACTTTCTTAGCGCGGGTAATCATGCCACCAGCATCGGAGCCATAGTTCGGTTCCGTTAAACCAAAGCAACCAATCCACTCGCCTGTGGCCAGTTTCGGAAGATACTTTTGCTTCTGTGCTTCACTGCCAAACTCATTAATTGGCACCATCACCAAGGATGATTGCACGCTCATCATGGAGCGATAGCCAGAATCTACTCGTTCGATTTCTCGCGCAATTAAACCGTAAGAAACATAATTCAAATTAGCGTCGCCGTATTGCTCGGGGATGGTGGTGCCTAAGAGACCGAGTTCGCCCATCTCACGAAAAATTGCGGGGTCTGTGGTTTCATTGCGATAGGCATCCAATATTCGCGGCATCAGACGGTTTTGTGCATAATCTGCTGCTGCATCACGTACCATGCGCTCCCCTTCTGTTAGCTGTGTGTCCAGCAAGAGGGGGTCTTCCCAATTAAAACTCGCTTTACTCATGTCTCTTCTCGTCTTTAGGAGCATTTTGACCATTCCTGCGTGAATTCAGGAATGCGGATATGCTGTTATCTATTACCCATTTTTCTGGGCATATGAACCCTTCAAGACCTCACCACCACTATTACGACCTTATTTTGGCTGCCTTTGTAGTGGTATTGCTGTGCTCAAACTTTATTGGCGCTGGAAAGGCGGCGGTCGTAACCTTGCCATACTTTGGAGAGTTGGTTTTTGGTGGCGGCATTCTCTTTTTCCCCATCGCCTACTTTTTTGGCGACATCCTTACGGAGGTCTACGGATATGCCTATGACCGCAGAGCGGTATGGGCAGGATTTGCTGCATTGGCTTTTGCTGCCATCATGGCGCAAATTGTCATTGCGCTACCCGTTGCGCCAGGTGCTTATATGGCCAATTATCAGCATGGACTGGAGACGGTATTTGGAAACTCTTGGCGCATTGCATTGGCATCCATGTTTTCATTTTGGTGCGGTAGTTTTGCGAATAGTTTTGTATTGGCCAAGATGAAAATATGGACACAAGGTCGATTCTTATGGATGCGCACGATTGGTTCAACAGCAGTGGGTGAACTCGTGGATTCCTCCTTCTTTTGTATGCTGGCTTTTTACGGAATTTGGCCAACCACGGAAATTATTCAAGTAGCCTTCGCGCAATATGCCCTCAAAACCTCTTGGGAGGTTTTAGCTACACCGCTAACGTATTGGATCGTCAATTACCTCAAGCGCAAAGAAAACGAGGATTACTACGATATTCATACCAATTTCACGCCATTTCGGGTCAAAGTCTAGTCATCTTCCAATTTAGGCGTTTCTTCACGTTAAGCCGTTAAAATATGGGTCTTTGCCCCAACTTTGGGGTATCTGTTGAACTGATTTCAGAAAGCTAGAAAACTCCCGTGTTGTCCGCATCTAATATCACCATGCAATTTGGGGCAAAACCCCTGTTCGAAAACATTTCCGTCAAGTTTGGGGGCGGTAATCGCTACGGCTTAATAGGAGCAAACGGTTGCGGTAAATCCACCTTTATGAAAATTCTTGGTGGGGAGTTAGAGCCCTCTAGTGGTAACGTTAGTTTGGATCCAGGGATTCGTCTCGGAAAGTTGCGTCAGGACCAATTCGCGTACGAAGATGTTCGTGTGCTCGATGTTGTGATGATGGGTCATGAAGAAATGTGGAAAGCAGCGCAAGAGCGTGATGCAATCTACGCAAATCCCGACGCAACCGATGAAGACTATATGAAGGCAGCCGAGCTTGAGGGGAAGTATGCCGAGTATGGTGGCTATACTGCCGAGGCAAAAGCAGGAGAGTTGCTATTGGGAATTGGTATTCCGATTGAGCAGCACAATGGTCCGATGAGTAATGTCGCTCCTGGTTGGAAATTGCGCGTATTGCTTGCACAAGCATTGTTCTCGGATCCCGATGTCTTGTTGCTAGATGAGCCAACCAATAACTTGGATATTCACTCGATTCATTGGTTGGAAGAAGTTTTGAATCAATTAAATAGCACGATCGTCATCATTTCGCACGATCGTCACTTCCTCAATGAAGTCTGTACGCACATGGCGGACATGGATTACGGGACGTTGAAGGTTTATCCGGGTAACTACGATTCATACATGCTGGCTTCGACGCAAGCAAGAGCACAGCAATTAGCATCCAATGCTAAGGCCAAAGAAAAAATTGCTGAGTTGCAAGCTTTCGTTAGTCGCTTCTCTGCCAATGCGTCTAAAGCGCGCCAAGCAACATCACGTCAGCGCCAATTGGAAAAGATTGAGATTGCTGAAATCAAGCCATCATCTCGTCAAAACCCATTTATTCGCTTTGATTACGAGAAAAAATTACACAATATGGCAGTTGAATGCAATGCACTAACTAAAGTATATGACCACACCATCTTTAAGAACCTAAAGCTCGGAATTCGTGCTGGTGAGAAGATTGCCATTATTGGACAAAACGGGGCAGGTAAAACCACTTTACTCAAAACCATCCTGAGCAAACGTTTTGACGGCATTCCGGCCGATAGTGGTGATGTGAAATGGGCTGAAAATGTCAATGTTGGGGTGATGCCTCAAGACAACACCGAGTTGTTTGCCAACGATGAAACACTCATGGAGTGGATGAGTGCTTGGCGTAATACAGGCGATGATGATCAAGTGGTACGCGGCACCTTAGGACGCTTGCTGTTCTCCGGTGATGGGATTGGTAAGTCTGTAAAGGTCCTGTCTGGTGGTGAAAAAGGGCGCATGATCTGGGGTAAGTTAATGCTTCAGAAGCATAACGTCTTGGCTATGGATGAGCCAACCAACCACATGGATATGGAATCCATTGAGAGTTTGCAAATTGCGCTTGAGAAATTCGAGGGCACCTTGATCTTTGTTTCACACGACCGTGAATTTGTATCGGCTTTAGCCAATCGCATTCTCGAGGTGAAGATGGATGGAACGGTTGAAGATTATTCTGGTACTTACGAAGAATATTTACGCAGCCAAGAGTTAGCTGGTTAAAGTAATGAAGAGGGCTTATTTGCCTTCTTTAGCTTGACGCTGAAAGCGGGTCGTAGTGCCTTCCGCACGGATCCGCTTCCAAACCAACGCTTTCTCTTTATCCGAGAAGAATACCCAATTGCTGACTTCATTGAGGGTCCGTCCGCATCCTTGGCAAATCTCATCATAGAGCGTAGTGCAAACGCCAATGCACGGAGAATCGGATTCGTTATCGCCTGTAGAGAGCGAGTTAGAGCCATCCTGAAAGGGAAGGTCTGGATTGATATCGTTACTTGCAGAAGTCATGCGGATACTTTAGACGATTTCAGCGGGCTATGCTCAGCAAGCTCATCCACATAAGCGCCAATGCCTTGATGTTCGCGCTCCAAAAAGTGCCCAATGGCCTTGGCAAAACGAGGATCATGTATCCAGTGAGCAGATTGAATGGTGGTTGGCAGAAACCCGCGTGCCATTTTGTGTTCTCCTTGTGCGCCATCTTCAAGGGTCTGAATGCCATTGGCAATGCAGTACTCAATGGCTTGATAGTAGGCTGTCTCAAAATGTAGGCAAGTAACACGTTCGAGTGCGCCCTAATATCGGCCATAAGCTTTTGAGGAGGGGTGGTCCACCACCAACAGCGATGAAGCAATAGGAGAACCGTGACGATCGGCGATGATGAGGTGTAAATGCTCCGGCATTCTTTGAACCCAAAGCTTAAAGAATGCTTCATTTAAGTAGGGGTTTGAGTGATGTTCTTGATAGGTATTTTGATAACAGACATAAAAGAAATCCCAGTCTTGAGAAAGTTGATTCCTTACCCGGTACGTGTCGAAAAGAGACGCCCTCGCGAAATACTTGCTCACGTTCGCGCCGAATATTTTTGCGACGTTTCATGGTGAGAACGGATAAAAAGTGTTCAAAGTTTTGAAATGCCTGGTTATGCCAGTGAAATTGAACGGAGTCTCTGAGTAAAAATCCGTGTGCTTTTAGTGTTTCGGATTCACTTAATTGGGGAAATAGAATATGCGCGGAGGAGAGGTTATTTTCAGCGATAAGAGTTTTCAAAGCCTCAATTAGCACACTAGTAACTTCTGTCTGGTTGACGCTTGGGGGGCACAGGAGGCGAGGGCCTTGAACGGAAGTAAACGGAATGGCGCAGAGGGCCTTTGGGTAATAACTGAGACCGTTTTGTTGATAAGCCTGCGCCCAAGACCAGTCAAATACAAACTCACCATAGGAATGCTGCTTGAGGTACAGCGGCATGGCACCAATAAGCTGCTCGTTGCTTTTTAAGGTGAGGTGGGCAATTTGCCAGCCTGTGTTGTCGCCTACGCAGCTTGTCTCTTCAAGCGCGCTTAAAAATTCATGTCTTAAGAAAGGCCCTGCATGCGCAGGAAGTAAGGCATTCCAGTCTGCAATGGAGACATCGGTAATGCGTTCGTGGATTGCTAATTGATATTTATCGTTGTTAGTCACGCTGAACGTTGAATCAGTTCAATCTTGTAACTATCTGGGTCAGTGACAAATGCAATGATAGTGTCGCCGCCGGCCACAGGCCCCGCTTCACGGGTGACATTGCCACCGACTGCTTTGATTCTGTCGCAGGCTGCATAGGCATCTGGCACCCTAATCGCGATATGGCCATAAGCATTCCCGAGGTCATAAGAATGAACCCCATGGTTATAGGTCAATTCAAGTTCGGCCTGCCCGTCAGCATTGCCTTTGCCATAGCCCAAGAAGGCCAAAGAATACTTTTGCTCAGGACGTTCGGTAGTGCGCAAGAGGTTCATTCCCAATACTTTGGTATAAAAATCAATCGAGCGCTGCAGATCGCCGACGCGTAGCATGGTGTGCAATAGCATCATGTCTTACATGGCTCCATAGTTGGGGCCACCGCCACCTTCAGGGGTAACCCAAACAATATTTTGGCTAGGATCTTTGATATCACATGTCTTGCAATGCACGCAGTTCTGCGAATTAATTTGCAAGCGAGGCTGTCCATCGTTTTCAACATATTCGTAAACGCCGCCAGGGCAGTAGCGTTGTTCTGGTCCAGCATATGTTTTGAGATTAAGGCTTACTGGAATCGCCGCATCTTTTAAGGTGAGATGGATGGGTTGGTTCTCAGCATGGTTAGTATTGGAAATAAATACCGAGGAGAGGCGATCAAAACTGATCTTGCCATCCGGCTTCGGGTAATCAATCGGCTTATGCTGAGCCGCCGGCTCAAGGCATTCATGGTCGGCATGCTTTAGATGAATCGTCCAAGGAACATTACCGCCTAATACTTTTTGCTCCAAGCCAACCATCAAGGTTCCTAAATAGAGGCCCTTCGATATCCATGCTTTAAAGTTTCGCGCTCGATTGAGTTCGGTATGAAGCCAACTGTTTTGAAATGCCATTGGGTAGCCTGCTAGAACATCCGCAGAGCGATTGTCATTAATGGCCGCTACAGCAGCTTCGGCGGCAAGCATCCCGGTCTTAATGGCTGCATGACTTCCTTTGATGCGCGAAGCATTCAGGAAACCGGCATCACATCCAATGAGCGCTCCGCCTGGGAATACCGTTTTGGGAAGGCTATTCAAACCACCAGCAGTCAATGCACGCGCACCATAAGCGATTCGTTTGCCTTCTTCAAAGGTCTCGCGAATTTTGGGATGCAATTTGTAGCGTTGGAATTCTTCAAAAGGAGATAGGTAGGGATTCTTATAAGAAAGGCCCACTACCAATCCCACAGCAACCTTGTTATCACCCAGGTGGTACAAGAAAGAGCCGCCATAAGTATCGCTCTCTAAAGGCCAGCCAGCGGTATGCACGACTAGGCCAGGCTTGCTCTGGAAGGGCTCAACTTCCCAAAGTTCTTTGATCCCAATGTCATAGCTTTGTGGATCTGAATCCTTGATTAAGTCGAACTTGGCAATCAGTTGTCTGCCAAGATGGCCGCGAGAACCTTCAGCGAAGAGCGTATATTTACCGCGCAATTCCATGCCCAGTTGAAATTGATCGGTGGGGTTACCTTCTTTATCTAAACCCATCGAACCAGTAATCACTCCACATACTACACCTTGTTCGTTGTACAAGACTTCTGCAGCTGGAAAGCCTGGAAAAATTTCAACACCGAGCGCTTCAGCTTGTTCTCCTAGCCAGCGTGTGACATTGGCAAGGCTGACAATGTAGTTACCTTCATTTTTAAAGCAGTGGGGCAGCATCCAATTCGGAACTTGATAGGATTTATCTGCAGTTAAAAACAGGAATTGATCTTGAGTGACTTCGGTATGAAGTGGTGCTCCCATTTCTTTCCAATTTGGATATAGTTCGGTGAGCGCTTTTGGATCCATGACGGCGCCAGATAAAATATGCGCACCAATTTCAGAACCCTTTTCTAAAACACAAACGCTAATTTCCTTGTCTGATTCATTGGCAAGTTGCTTTGCTTTGATCGCAGCAGACAATCCGGCTGGACCACCTCCAACAATGACCAAGTCGTAATCCATCGAATCCCTGGGTCCAAATTGTTCCGCCAGCTGCGCTTGGTTCATGTCATTTCTCCGCGATTTTTTAAAAATAGGGTATTTCTGCCTAGATAGTTTAGTTCCAACTGCCAAAAACCCATTTGCTGCTCGGACTCCCTAGGCTAAAGGGTCTGAGGCGTTACGATTGCCTTTTTACACTTTTTGGCAATACATTAGGACGAAAGTTATGAATAAAACCTACCCATCTGCAGTGGATGCCCTACGGGATATCTTGAAAGATGGATAAAAGCTGGCCGTTGGCGGCTTTGGTCTGTGCGGCATTCCAGAGGCCTTAATTGCAGCAGTTAAGGATCTTGGTGCGCAAAATCTCACCGCGATTGTGAATAATGCGGGTGTCGATGGTTTCGGCTTGGATCTATTGCTTAATTCCCGCCAAGTTAAAAAAATGGTGGCCTCATACGTTGGTGAAAACAAAGAATTTGAGCGTCAATATCTTGCTGGTGAGTTGGAGTTCACCCCCCAGGGTACCCTGGCTGAAAAATTGCGTGCAGGCGGTTGCGGCATTCCTGCGTTCTACACCAAAACAGGGGTAGGTACTTTGGTAGCGGAAGGCAAAGAAGAAAAAGAATTTGATGGTGAAAAATACATCCTGGAGCGCTCCATTGTTTCTGATATTTCTTTGGTGAAAGCTTGGAAGGCTGATAAATCAGGTAATTTGGTATATCGCTATACCGCCCGCAACTTTAATTCAGTTGTTGCTATGGCTGGCAAGATTACTGTGGCCGAAGTGGAAGAGATTGTTGAAAACGGCCAATTGCATCCAGATGAAATTCATACGCCTGGTATATACGTGCACCGGTTAGTAATCAACAAGACTCCAGAGAAGCGCATTAAACAGCGCACTCTCTCAGCAGCTTAATTATTGGAAAGAATTAGGAAGAACGAAATGCCTTGGAATAGAGATGAGATGGCAGCGCGTGCTGCTAAAAAATTAAAAGATGGTTACTACGTAAACCTCGGTATTGGTATGCCGACTTTGGTCGCGAACCATGTACCAAAGAATATGGAGGTGTGGTTGCAATCTGAAAATGGTCTGCTTGGTATTGGCCCATTTCCTACCGAAGCTACGATCGATGCTGATTTGATTAATGCTGGCAAGCAGATGGTTACGACGTTACCAGGCTCATCCATTTTTTCATCTGCAGATTCCTTTGGAATGATTCGTGGAGGGAAGATCAACATCGCGATTTTGGGCGCAATGCAGGTGAGCGAGCATGGCGATTTGGCGAACTGGATGATTCCTGGAAAGATGGTCAAGGGAATGGGTGGGGCCATGGATCTCGTTGCTGGCGTGAAGCACGTAGTGGTATTGATGGAACACGTTGCCAAGAAAAAGGATGGTACGGAGGAGTTGAAAATTTTGCCTAAGCGCACCTTACTGCTTACAGGAGTAAAGGTCATCAGCAAGATCATTACCGATCTCTGTGTGTTGGATATCACCCCGAAAGGCTTAAAACTGATCGAGTTGGCACCGGGCGTTACCAAGGAAGAAGTGATCGCAAAAACCAGCGCCCCTGTCGATACTACGGGTTTCTAACCAGCGTCATTATTTAATAGAATAATGGGCTCACCATGCCAGGTTCCCATCATTTCCATTTCAAGCCATTTAAGCCTCAGTTTTAGGTGGTATCTGACCCATCGTTGCATGCCCACAAAAGGGGAGATGCAAGACACTCACACAGTAAACAAGTTGCTAATCAGAACCTATTGCTCATTGCATTGGTATTGACTTTAGGTTTTTCTGGTGTCGAAGGGGCAGCTGCGTACTTTGCGAATTCCTTGGCATTGATATCTGACGCGGGTCACATGGTGACTGATGCCGCAGCGTTAGGATTGGCCCTGCTTGCACAGATCATTTCCCGTCGTCCGCCATCGGCAAAGCATTCTTTTGGATTTGGTAGAGCAGAGGTTAGCAGCCTTTGTCAATAGCATTGTCATGCTAGGATTAGTGGTTTAGATTATGGTAGAGGTCATTAGTCGTTTTTATTCACCGCACAAGGTAGATGGTTTAACGGTCACAGTGGTCGCAGGCATTGGCTTGCTGATGAATATTATTGTCGCTTGGGTGTTATCACGCGATAAGAAGAGTGCTAACACACGCGCCGCTTTGGTTCATGTGATGGGCGACTTATTGGGATCAGTTGCCGCATTAGTGGCTGGTGTTGTGATTCAGCTGACGGGGTGGATGCCTATAGAAGCGATACTCTCCATCTTGGTTTCGCTTCTAATCTTGAAGTCCACCATTTCCATTCTGCATGAGTCTTATCACTTTCTCATGGAGGGGGTTCCATTGCACATTGATTATTTGCAAGTAGGCAAGGATTTGAGAAATGTTCCTGGCGTTTTAGCTGTGCACGATTTACATGTCTGGGAGATGACCCCCGGTTTTCTAGCGTTAATTGGCTACATTGAAATTGCAGACATCATGGAGTGGCCTGCCATCATAGCGCGAATTAATGACATGCTTCTCGAAAGGCATGGAATCGACCATGTCACGTTGCAGCCTGAAGAGGTTGGTGAACTTGCTGAAGAGGGAGCGCAAGCCAGCCCAGTTACTCATAACGGCGATACCTTCTACGTGCAATGTACAAATGGAGAGAGTAGCCATCGTATGGCTTACCATGCTTGGGGTAATCCAAATAATCCCAAGGTATTAGTTTGCGTACGCGGTTTAACGAGACGGGGTAGCGCTTCAAGACATTGGCACAAGCAATGTGCAAAGATTATTACGTCGTCTGTCCTGATGTTGTGGGTCGCGGGGACTCCGATCGGTTAAGCAATCCCATGCAGTACGCTGTTCCACAATACGTATCGGATATTGCTGAGTTAGCTAAACAACTTGGTGTGACTCAAGTGGATTGGTTTGGTACTTCCATGGGTGGCTTAATTGGCATGGTTTATGCCGCAATGCCGAATTCCCCAATCCGTCGTATGCTAATTAACGACGTTGGTCCCCGTATTGAACCGGACGCAATCAAGCGATTGGGATCCTATGTTGGCCAGCCGTTTGCTTTCGTAAATCGAGAAGACGCCCTCAATCGGTTAAATCAGATTTGCGCGACGTTTGGTGAGCACACTCCTCAGGAGTGGGAAATCTATAACGGTCCCATGTTAGTGCAACGGGATGGCATGTGGATCATGCACTACGACCCAAACATTGCGGTTCATTTTGCTTCCGTGAATCCCATCATAGCCAAGGCAGGCGAGATGGCGATGTGGCATGCATTTAAACAAATCCATATCCCCATGTTGATTGTGTGGGGAGGCGATTCTGATCTCTTATCTGCTGCGACTGTGGCGGAGATGTGTAAGGTTAATCCCCATGCCCGCAGTATTGAAATACCGCATGTTGGTCATGCGCCAGCATTTGTCAAAGCAGAGCAAATTGCTTTAGCAAAGGAATTTTCTAGTTAACCATTTCGGTTTAATTTTTGCCTATGGCAAATGCACCTACTAATTCAGAAAAATCAACCATCTTCCAAGATGCTTGGTATGGTGAACCTGCCGAGTCGCATGCTCAGGGCGTTGTCCAAATACTGGATTCGTTAAATCTCGATGAGGCAACCTTAGTTGCGGCAAATCATATTGCTCGTACACACGGCAAGAAGCTTTAATTAAGCTCATTGGCGATGAGGCCGCTAAGCTTCTGATTGGCTATCGGGGATTACGACAGGCGCAAGCAAAATTAGTGCGTGAAGATGGTGGATTGAGCGTCTCTGGTCAAGAGGAGATGTTACGCAAGATGCTTTTGGCCTTTGGTGATGATTTGCGTGTTGTTCTGATTTACTTGGCATCACGTTTACAAACCTTGCGCTGGGTTACTCAAGAGAGGATGGAGATGCCTTCTGCTTGGGCGCAAGAGATTCTCAATATCGACGCTTCATTAGCAAATCGTTTAGGTATCTGGCAGATGAAGTGGGAGATGGAGGATTTGGCGTTTCGTGTTTTGTCGCCGCTGGTTTACCGTGACATTGCCAACATGCTAGATGCCAAACGAATTGAGCGCCAAGCGTTTATCGAGCGTATTGTGCGTGAGCTTAAAGAAGAATTAAAGGTCGCACACATTCAAGGCGAAGTACTCGGTAGACCTAAACACATTTATAGCATTTGGAAAAAAATGCAAGGTAAGTCGCTGGATTTTGCCAACTTGCATGACGTGAGAGCATTTCGCGTTCTGGTTGACGATGTTAAAGCTTGCTATGCTGTTTTAGGAATCGTGCATAACGTATGGCAGCCTGTACCTCGTGAGTTTGATGATTACATTGCAAGACCGAAACCCAATGGATATCAATCTTTACACACCGTTGTGATGAATGAGGATGGCACCGCTTTTGAGATTCAGGTTCGTACTCACGAGATGCATCAGCAGGCTGAGTATGGTCTGGCTGCGCACTGGCGCTATAAGGAGGGCGCTTTTACTGGTATGGCAACACCGCCCAATCTGACTAAAGCAAACAAGCCAAACATTACTCATCAACAGGGCACCCATAGCGCAGAAGTTGCTTACGAACGACAAATTGCTTGGGCAAGGCAACTAATCTCTTGGAAAGAGGATGCCTGGGAGCAGTTAAAGCATCATGAGATTGATGATCATATTTATGTTCTGACCCCGTTGGGCAAGGTGATCTCCTTAGAGAAGAGTTCTACACCGATTGATTTTGCATATGCCGTGCATACCAATCTGGGGCATCGTTGTCGCGGTGATGGTGCAATGGCCCCTTTAGAAACCTCTTTGCAAAACGGCCAGACAGTAGAGATCATTGCGGTTAAGCATGGTGGTCCTTCACGCGATTGGATTAGTCCTGATAAACACTATTTGAGATCGCAGCGTGCACGTCAACGTGTGTGCGCTTGGTTTAATGCGCTTGATGATGAAGAGGCTGGACAAATTGCTAAGCCTGCAGAGAGCAAGCCGGATGCTGTCGTTGAATCTAAACCGGTTCCATCTGAAATTGTTTTGCGTCATAGCAGTCGAAAATCCGGACAAGGTGGCGACGTTTTAGTGGTGGGAGTGGATTCGTTGCTAATGCAATTGGCCCGATGCTGCAGACCCGTTCCTCCCGACGCTATTGCAGGATTTGTGACGCGTGGTAAAGGCGTCTCGATTCATCGTCGTTCATGCAAAACGTTTCGAGGGCTTTTAGAACGCGCTCCGGAACGCGTGATTCAAACTGCATGGACCAACTCTGCAATTCATGATCCTGCGAATTCCGATTAAAAGAAGGTTTTTCCAGCTGACCTAGTGGTGACTGGTGTTGACCGACCGGAGCTCATGAGGGAGTTATTCGAGGTGTTAACCCGCCAGGGCGTTCATGTCACGGACTTACGAAAATCAGCCAAAAAAGGGTTGGCACAGATCCTGCTCACGATTGAAGTTAAAGATTCTGAGGTCTTGAGGGTAGTTCAAAATAGCTTAGAAGAGGTCAAAGGAGTGACTCAAGTGCGTCGCCGGTGTAAACTACAGGGCTGTATAGGCTCGTAGCTCAGCTGGTTAGAGCACCACCTTGACATGGTGGGGGTCGTTGGTTCGAGTCCAATCGAGCCTACCAACGAATAAAGACCCAAAAGAGGAAACTCAAGAGGCGCGGATGCCCAAAAAGCTACCGCGCTTTATTTTTAGGGTATGAAATGAAGCAGCGCTAGTACTTAGAATGCAAGTAAGTTCAGTTAAACAGATGGAGTCGTTATGCCAGTAGTCACTCTGCCCGACGGATCAAAACGTGAGTTTGAGGCCCCAGTTCGTGTTGCGGATGTGGCTCAAAGCATCGGCAGCGGTCTTGCAAAGGCTGCGCTCGGCGGTATCGTGGACGGCAAGATGGTGGATACCAGTTTTGTTATCGATAGGGATAGTCAAATTGCCATCATTACGGACAAGAGTCCCGAGGCCCTAGAAATTGTGCGGCACTCAACCGCGCACTTGCTGGCATACGCTGTTAAAGAATTATTTCCAGAAGCACAAGTAACCATCGGCCCTGTTATCGAAAATGGTTTTTACTATGATTTTTCGTATCACCGCCCATTCACGCCTGATGATTTAGTTGTGCTGGAAAAGAAAATGGTTGAGCTGGCAGAGAAAGATGAGCCAGTTGTGCGCAGTGTCTTGCCACGGGATGAGGCAGTGAAATTTTTCAAAGAGCAAGGTGAGCATTACAAAGCCGAAATCATTGCCAGCATTCCGCAGAACGAAGATGTATCACTTTATGCAGAAGGGAAGTTCACCGATTTATGTCGGGGACCCCACGTACCATCAACGGGCAAATTAAAAGTATTTAAGCTCATGAAGCTCGCAGGCGCCTATTGGCGTGGTGATAGCAAGAATGAGATGCTCCAGCGTATTTATGGAACTGCATGGTTACGTAAGGAAGATCAAGATGCTTACTTGCATATGCTTGAAGGGTCAGAAAAGCGTGACCATCGTCGCCTTGGTAAGCAATTAGACCTATTTCACTTCCAGGAAGAGGCGCCTGGCTTGATTTTCTGGCATCCAAAAGGCTGGGCGATATGGCAAGAAGTTGAACAATACATGCGTCGCGTGTATCAACAAGAAGGCTATCAGGAAGTAAAGGCCCCGCAAATTTTAGATCGTGCGCTTTGGGAAAAATCTGGCCATTGGGAAAACTATAAAGAGAATATGTTCACCACGGAGTCAGAGAGTCGCGCATATGCATTAAAGCCGATGAATTGTCCTGGTCATGTACAAATTTATAACTCGGGTTTGCATAGTTATCGTGAGTTGCCGTTGCGTTTTGGTGAATTTGGTCAATGTCATCGTAATGAACCATCGGGTGCGCTCCATGGCTTAATGCGAGTTCGTGGATTTACCCAGGATGATGGACATATTTTCTGCACAGAAGATCAAATACAGTCAGAAGTTGCCAATTTTGATAAAGCCGTTCGCGCTGTCTACCAAGACTTTGGTTTTACTGAAGTGGCTGTGAAGCTGGCTTTACGTCCTGCAAAACGTGTTGGTGATGATGCCATTTGGGATAAGGCTGAAGAAGCGCTTCGAGGAGCACTCAAGGCATCCGGTCAAGAGTGGGAAGAATTGCCTGGAGAGGGTGCTTTTTATGGTCCCAAGATTGAATATCGCCTTAAGGACTCCATTGGTCGCACTTGGCAGTGCGGCACCATTCAGGTGGATTTCTCGATGCCGGCTCGCCTTGGGGCGGAATATGTGGCAGAAGACAACAGTCGCAAGACTCCGGTCATGCTCCACCGAGCAATTGTGGGCTCTTTAGAGCGTTTTATTGGTATTTTGATTGAAAATCACACAGGAAACATGCCAGTTTGGCTTGCGCCTACTCAGGCGATTATCCTCAATATCTCTGGAAATTCTGCTGCATATGCACAACAGGCCCAGCAATTGCTGAAAAAACAAGGGTTTAGAGTCGAATCCGATTTGCGGAACGAGAAAATTACGTATAAAATACGTGAGCACGCATTACAGAAGATCCCATTTTTGCTTGTTGTGGGCGATAAAGAGTCTGAAAGTAATACGGTGGCCGTTCGTGCCCGTGGCGGAGTGGATTTGGGTGTAATGCCCATTGATACCTTCGTTGCCCGACTCCAGCAGGATATATCCCAAAAAAGTCGGACCCGAGCCTAGCTAGGGTTAGAACGGTTTTTATTGTTTTTTAAAGGAATTAAGAAGATCGCTACTGAAAAATTGCAGCGCATTAATCGGGAAATTACTGCCCCTGAGGTGCGTTTGATTGGAATCGATGGTGAAGCCATCGGTGTAGTTAAGTTGAGTGAAGCCTTGGCTGCAGCAGAAGAGA
>CAZXSX010000026.1:0-14836 GCA_964643245.1 uncultured Polynucleobacter sp. | reverse complement strand
AGGGACCTACGGATTAACAGTCCGGCGCTCTACCGACTGAGCTATCGAGGAATAAGCCGATATTATAGCAAGATGCAATCACGTCTTCCCACTTCTATAGAGATCCCCAAAGTGCTGACCATTGCTGGCTCAGACAGTGGCGGCGGGGCAGGCGTTCAGGCTGATCTCAAGGTCATCTCTGCACTTGGCGGGTATGGGATGTCTGTCATTACGGCGATTACCGCTCAAAACACCCTTGGTGTATCGTGCATTCAGGATGTTTCTCTTGATGTGGTAGAGGCTCAAATCGATGCCGTGTTGAATGATATTGGAGCGGATGTCGTCAAAATCGGCATGTTGGCTAGCCCTGAAATTGTTCGCACAGTAGCGCGAGAATTGAATAAGTATGGTGTCAAGCAGATTGTTTTAGATCCAGTACTGCGTGCAACATCTGGCGCAAGTTTGGGGGGTGACGATACTGCTCAAGCAATCATTCATGATTTATTTCCTATGGCGTCGTTAATTACGCCGAACATGGATGAGGCTTCGTTGTTATTGGGTCGTGAAATTTTGGGTCCACAGGATTTCAAATCTGCTGCGCAAGAATTACTCGATATGGGCCCGCAAGCAGTATTAATTAAAGGCGGACATTTAGATGCTAGCCATACTCAAATTACCGATTATTTAATGTGGCGATCTGTTGAAGACAATCTCGAAGTCATTCAAACAAAAGAGTTCAAACACTATCGCGTTAATACCGCTAATACGCATGGCACTGGTTGTTCGCTTGCTTCAGCAATTGCAACCTATCTTGCTGTTGGACATGATCTTAACCATGCCGTTGCTAAAGCGATTGCGTATGTGGAAGCGGGCCTGGAAGCAGGGCGTTTCTTGAGTATCGGGGAGGGTCCTGGACCCTTATGGCATATGCACGATTTCTATCCAACAGCCTTGTTGGATGAAAAAGACCCTCAATAACGGCTTTGATGCCAATCTTATGCCTACATTAAGGCTTGCAGCTGTTTTACAGCAGCCTTCGGATCCTTGGCTTGTGTAATGGCTCTGACGACTGCTACCGAGCCAACACCACTTTTCGCAACAGCATGAATACTTTCTTGATCAATGCCGCCAATCGCCACTAATGGGTAGTGATTCATGAGTTTGGCGTATTGATAAAGCCTGCCCAAGCCCTGTGGTGCTGTTGGCATCTTTTTCAGGGTGGTGGCAAAGATTGCGCCCATCGCAATATAACTGGGACAGAAGCGGTCGGCATGAGCCATCTCGGCGTAACCATGCGTACTGATCCCTAATCTCAATCCTGCATTACGAACTTGTTCTAGATCAGCCGTCTCAAGATCTTCTTGGCCCAAATGAACGCCATACGCTTGAGCATCGATCGCTTCTTGCCAATAATCGTTAATGAAGAGCAAAGTCTTGCTGCCTTGTGTGGCATTCACTGCTTCTTTAATTTGCCGACGTATTTTGAAACGATCCTCAGACTTGAAACGTAGTTGCACCGTTGGGAGCTCTGCATCAACCATACGCTTTACCCAATCGGCGTCAGGCATAACGCCATAGAGACCCAAGTGTTTTGGACACTCTTTAAAGGCGTTGGGATTCATATTGCGGGTCCAAGGTAAGAGATCAAAGTGCTCAGGCCTGCTTGGCCATTTAAAAGGATTAAAGCCTCCATCTTGCAACGTCATGCGTGACCATGCTTTACCAAGTACTCTGACATCAGCCTCTATGAAGCCCATTTCAACCGCTGCAAGTGCGCCAGCCAGTTCATAGTGATCTGCCGCCGCTTCATTATCAATCTGCGGTGGGGATGAGCTCATTGAAAACGATGGAATCGGAATGCACAGATCATCATGGCGCTGGGCTTGGATAATTTGATCGGCAAGGTCGCGTATGAGGCTCATATCCTAGTCCTTAGACTTGATGCCAAAATGGAGTACCCACCAACGGGGTGCTGGCTTGTGCAGATTCTTGAGGCTTCATAGCGCCGGAAAGATAGGCGGTACGACCTGCGTCGACAGCGATCGCAAACGCTTTCACCATAGCAACAGGATCATTTGATAGCGCTACTGCTGTATTGAGTAGCACTCCATCAAAGCCCCATTCCATTACAGCGCAAGCGTGGGAGGGGAGGCCCAGTCCTGCATCGACAATGAGCGGCACTGGAATGCGATCGCGTAACAATTTCATTGCATAAGGATTAAGTGGTCCTTGACCTGTACCAATTGGGGCTGCCCATGGCATCACCGCTTGGCACCCAACATCGACTAAGCGCTGGCACAAGATTAAATCTTCAGTGCAATAGGGCAATACCTTAAAGCCATCTTTAATAAGAGTCTCTGCAGTTTGTACTAGACGCAAGGTGTCCGGTTGTAGAGTGTAGTCATCACCGATGAGTTCTAATTTAATCCAGTCGGTCTCAAAGACTTCGCGCGCCATCTGCGCAGTAGCAATGACTTCTTGCGGGCTATGACAGCCTGCGGTATTCGGTAAAACAGGTATAGCCATTTTTTTAAGCAAATCCCAAAAGCCGTTGTGTGCGTCGGTCGTACTGGTGCCTTGACGGCGCAGGCTGACCGTAATCATTGCTGGCTGGGAGGCTTCTACCACATTTTCTAAGACCTGGGGCGAAGGATAGCGAGAGGTTCCCAAAAGTAAGCGACTAGCAAAGCTCTCTCCATAGAGGACGAGAGCATCCGCGCTATTGAGATTGGTTGGTAATGGTGCTGTCATAACTATTGAATTAAATTAGCCGCCGGTGACTGGAGCAATCACTTCAATCTGATCATTCTCATTTAAAGCAAATTGATCATATTGAGTCTTGGGTACAAAGTTCAAATTGACAGCGACGGCAAATGGTGGCTTGGCATTAATTAACGAAAGCGCATCCGAGATCATGCTTTGATTCGGAAGTTCATATTCGATTTGATTAACAACTACGCGCATAGACTCATCTGTTGATTGTTATTGCTGGTAACGCTGCAGACACCGAGTCCCAATTCCAGGGCAATATTACTTTGACCGCATTCCAAGATCTCTAGTGTGGAATCCAGAACAGCAGGAGAAATCATAAATCCATGGCGATAGAGGCCATTGATCATGATCAAATCTGCTAGCCCTTTATTCTTTTGCACCCGAATTTCTGGCAAATTGTTTTTCAATGTTGGACGGCATTGCGTAGCCATTTCCAATATGCGCGCTTCTGCAAAGCCGCTGTGGACAGTGTAAACAGCACTAAGCAGTTCCATCGCCGAGCGGACGCTGATTTCGGAAAGATCTTCGGACTCAATTTCGGTGGCGCCCACCACATAAGTATCGTTTTGCTTTGGTGCGATATAGATTGGGTGGCGCGGATGTATTAATCGAGTGGGGCGGCGCAATTTAACTTCAGGCGCATACAGACGAACTACCTCGCCACGAACGCCGCGCAAGCTATTCGGTGTTGATGCAAACGCATCTTTAGCACCATTGCCGCGGCAATCAATGACGACATCATATTTCTCTTGTGCGCGCAACTGCATGGGATCGGCGACGGTGCTCCAGTGGCAGTTCACTTTCAGTGTATGAAGTTCATATAGCAATGCATCCAACAGTTGGCGATTATCGAGTTGACCCTCGTTTTGTAAAAATAAACCTTGTACAAAGCGATCCGCTACGCCAGGCTCAAGTTTTTCCAATTGAGTGCTATCAAGTTTTTGCGGCAAAGTTAATTGAGAATTATGGCGACAGTTCGTCTCCAAATGATTTGCAAAACGTTCAGCTTCATGCGCATCTTGTCTGTGCCACAAAATAAGTGTTCCATCTTGCTGAAAAAACACCGGCTTCGATAACGTGTCAATCAATTCTTTCCACCGTGGGAGGCTATAGATGCCCATCCGCACCACGGAATTCTCAGTAATTGCAGACTCCGCCAAAGGTGCCAGCATGGCAGCAGCGATGCGGGCTGCAGCGCCATTGCCACTTGATTCTCCTTGGTCAAAGATGTCAATTTGAGCTCCACGCCGAGCAAGCGCTACCGCCAGTAACCGACCCATTAGGCCGGCACCGACGATCGCATATTTGCCTTGCATTAAGCTCGTTTGATTCATGATGCTATTGATAGATCTCGCTTCTGCGTTTACGGAATTCTGCGGACATCTCTTCCATGCCTTTCTCGGCTTCAGTGACTTGTGCAATCAGAATGACTTTTGCATCAGATTTTGAACGACCGTCGGCATCTAAAGTTGCAGCGTAGTCACGCACTTCTTGCGTGATTTTCATAGAACAGAACTTTGGACCGCACATAGAGCAGAAGTGGGCAATCTTCGCACCTTCTGCAGGCAAGGTGGCATCGTGATACTCGCGTGCCCGCTCTGGATCTAAGCCCAGGTTGAATTGATCATCCCAGCGGAACTCAAAGCGGGCCTTCGAGAGGGCGTTATCCCGCACTTGCGCGCCTGGTAAGCCTTTTGCTAGATCTGCCCCGTGAGCCGCAATCTTGTAGGTAATGATGCCTTCGCGTACATCTTCCTTATCGGGTAAGCCTAAATGCTCTTTTGGTGTGACGTAGCAGAGCATTGCCGTGCCGTACCAACCAATCTGGGCAGCACCAATGCCGCTAGTGATGTGGTCATAACCCGGTGCAATATCGGTGATCAATGGTCCAAGCGTATAGAAGGGAGCCTCTAAGCAATGCTTGAGTTCTTCCGTCATGTTTTCTTCAATGCGCTGCATTGGAACATGACCTGGACCTTCAATCATGACTTGGACATCATGCTTCCATGTTTTAGCAGTGAGCTCTCCCAAGGTATGAAGTTCGCCAAACTGAGCGGCATCATTGGAGTCAGCAATGCAGCCAGGACGCAAGCCGTCACCCAAACTAAAGGAGACATCGTAGGCTTTCATGATTTCGCAAATTTCATCGAACTTTGTGTAGAGGAAGTTTTCTTTGTGATGTGCTAGACACCACTTAGCCATGATGGAGCCACCACGAGAAACAATTCCGGCAATGCGATCTGCAGTCAGCGGCACATAATGCAGCAACACACCAGCATGAATGGTGAAGTAATCTACGCCTTGTTCTGCTTGCTCAACCAATGTATCGCGGAACATTTCCCAGGTAAGGTCTTCTGCTATGCCACCGGTTTTATCCAAAGCTTGATAGATCGGAACGGTGCCGATCGGAACGGGAGAATTACGAATAATCCACTCCCGTGTTTCATGAATGTGCTTACCAGTGGAGAGATCCATGACGGTGTCTGCACCCCAGCGGATGGACCACACCATTTTTTCTACTTCCTCATTGATGGAGGAGGTTACGGCAGAGTTGCCTAGGTTACCGTTAATTTTTACGCGGAAATTACGGCCAATAATCATTGGCTCGAGCTCAGGGTGATTGATGTTTGCAGGAATAATGGCTCGTCCTGCAGCAATCTCAGAGCGCACAAATTCGCCCGTAATCACTTCTGGTAAGTTTGCGCCATAGCCTTTGCCAGGGTGTTGCTTAAGCAATTGCTTATAGGCGGGGTCTTTGCGTAATTGCTCTAAACCCATAGATTCACGAAGCGCAACATATTCCATTTCAGGTGTGACGATGCCTTTGCGGGCGTAATGCATTTGGCTTACATTCTGTCCAGCTTTCGCAACGCGTGGAGCGCTAATGTGTGCAAAGCGTAAGTCTTTAGTTGCCTTGTCTTTTGAGCGTGCTACCCCGTATTCAGAAGTAGGGCCAGCAAGTTGTTCGGTGTCGTTGCGTTCTTGAATCCAGGCATCACGTAAACGTGGCAAACCTTTCTCAAGATTGATCACAATTTCAGGATCGCTGTAGGGTCCAGAAGTGTCATAAACCGGAATAGGGGGATTGGAGACCAATTCTTCACCAACGCGGGTGGGTAATTGTTCGATCATGCGGATCGGCGCTCTGATATCAGCACGTGATCCTTGTAAGTAGGTTTTTGTAGACGCAGGGTATGCAAATTTTTGACCGAAGTCGCGTTCCAAACTTTTCAAGCTTGGAATTTCATGTTTGGCTTTTGAATTGCCTGTGCTCATGTCCATCTCCTGATTATTTTCGATGGACGAAACCGGGTGCCGGTCTGATGTAACTCCCCACGCCAGCATTACCTGGATCGGGTTCTAGGGTCTTTCTCAGTGCCTTTTCATTCCTACTGCAAAAGGGCACCCCTGTTTCATCCTTAAGAAGAATTTAACCACGAAATTTCAATCTGGGGCATGACGCCAATCAAGACTGCCTATTGAGGTGCTGCCCCTGAGATTAAATTTACTTATTGTTGCGGCGCAAAATGAAGTCTGCCGTCACAAATGCGGCATCACTTGTGAATTCATCGGCAAGGATGCGGGCCACAGCTTCGGCATAAGAAACTTCGATAAATCCGCTAACTTCGCCATCATGGTTGGTGGGTATAAAGTTCTGGGCGAGCTCTAGGTCATAAACAAAGAGTTGCTCATCATGAAAGCCGCGCCCAGGGATGGGGCGACGCATATGAATGCGTCCTGCGGGTTCAATATCATCCGCGATTTGCGTGGGAACCCCAGCTTCTTCCCAAAGCTCTCGTCGAGCACAAACCCAAGGGGTCTCATCGGCACTAATACCGCCAGCAGCCAGGTTGTCTAATTGACCTGGATCAGTTGGCTTGTTTTCACTGCGCCTACCGAGCCAAATGGTATTGCTTTTGGTGTAGCCGTTAATGTGCGTTGCCATGCTGCGAAAGCCAAAGCTGCGAAATGCGGCGCGCTCTAAACGAAAGTATTTATGACCATTCTGATCAATCCAAGCAAACTCCTCATTTCTCCAGCCTGGAATAAAACCATCTAGACGCAATAAATTGGCCAGTTGATTTAAGCTTGCCGAAAGTTCCCGAGGTTTAGCTAAATGAATCGTTAAACGATCGCTTCCCATCGAAATCAGCGGAAGAGATTGCTTCTGAATAGCTTCTTGTAAATAGGGGATAAATTCTGGATTGAGGTGACCAATGATTTGCTGATCGCTCGCACCACGCGCAAAATAAATTGGCATGAAGTCCGCAGGGGCGGAACGAGCCGTATTTTGAAGCATCTCTTCAAGGGCGGCGATGGTACTGGTCGAAAGGGTGGGCATGATTAGGAGTGTAAGGGAATTTCAGCTCTAGGATGGCGAAATATCAATCCTCTTACCACAAAACTGAAAAATTTTTTATTTGCAAATGCACAAGAAGAGCGCGTATTTCTTGCTGATAATTTAAGCAAGCCAGGTCGTTCTATACAAATCTGCAACTTACGAAAACTTTTATCGATTTATCCACATTACCTGTGGATAACTTTGAGCGGATTGTTGGTCCCGCCGACAGGAATCGAACCTGTATCCCACGCTTAGGAGGCATGTGCACTATCCATTGTGCTACGGCGAGATGCGCAATTTCTAAAAGTATGTTAATGGATTTAAGAGCACCCTTTGTTACCAACCGCAGAGTGCCCATACCTGATTCGTGAATGCAACCATCATATCGGGAGCATAGTAAGCCGAAAAAATCAGGATGAGTACAAAGCCTGCAAATCCATATCCGATGATTTTCCAAACAGAGAATGTATTTGACTTACGCATTAGCTACTCGACTAATGGGACGCTCTTTAACGGGTAAGTTCACTAAGAATGCAAAAACGCTCAGTGTAATTGCAATTTGCCAGACGACTAAATAGGAGCGTACGGTCAAATAAATAACCGCCTAAAAATGCTCCACAAAAACTTCCCAATTGGTGTGAAAAGAAAACGAGACCCGAGAGCATCGTTAAGTATTTCACACCGAAAATTTGCGCAACAATGCCATTGGCTAACGGAATGGTCGATAACCAGAGAAAGCCCATGATGGCGGCAAAGACATACGTGCTCATTGGGCTAGGGGGGGCATAAAAATGCTGTAATCGCAAATGCCCGGCCTAAATAGATTCCGGATAGAAGATATCGCTTCGGAACGTTGTCCGAGGTAGCCTGAGCTGTATGTGCCAAAAATATTAAATAAGCCAATTAAAGCCAGAGCGGTAGTCGCGACCGCTGGCGCACCTACCGATGGGTAACTGGAGGAAAGGTCTTTGAGGTAAGGTGCTAAATGCACGGCAATAAACACCACCTGAAAGCCGCAAACAAAATAGCCGAGCGTGAGTAGTCGAAAGCTTGGATTGGTGATAGCTTCCTTTAACGCTTCTTTAATCGTCTGATCGCCTAGTGCATGGTTATGAACTAAATTTTTCTCGCGCAACATAAATGCAGTGGGAATCATGAGGCTGGCCATGAGCGCGAGCATAAGAAGAGCGTCTTGTGCGCCGAATGCGCTCAATAGTCCTTGTTCTGCAGGAATCATTAGAAATTGGCCAAATGATCCTGCCGCTGCGGCAATGCCTATTGTCCAAACCCGTTTATCTGCGAGGACATTGCGTCCTAGGATTCCATACACCACATTGTAGGTGGTTGCAGTTTGCGCCAGTCCGATAAGGAGTCCACCCGCGATCGTGAAATTGAGCACATCACTGGAAACAGCCATGCCAGCCAATCCGAGTGCATAGAGCACTCCACCAGCAATCATGATCTTGAATGCCCCATAGCGATCAGCCAGCGCTCCAGTGATGGGTTGTACTGCACCCCAAATCAAGTTTTGGAGCGCAATAGTTAAGGCAAAGGTTTCGCGACCCCAGCCATTGGCCATCGTGATGGGTAAATTAAATAAGCCAAAGCCATGCCGAATACCCATCGACATGGTCACCATCAAACCCCCAAAAATGAGGACTTGCTTCATGGAAAGTGTGGCTTTAGAAGTGCTCACTAAATGACCCCCTTATTTCGAAGCTCAGCAATGGTCGCTGTATCCAGATGCAGATCATTCTGCAAGACCTCATTGGTGTGCTGTCCAAGGGTAGGCGGCGCCATGTGAACCTCTGTTGGAGTTTTTGAAAGTCGCATGGGACTCGCGACCAATTTCATATTACCAACTGTTGGATGAGGTACGTTAATTTGCACATTTCTGGCAATCACCTGTTCGTTCTCAAACACTTCTTTGAAATTATTAATCGGACCGCAAGGAACGTTTGCTTGTTCTAGTAGGGCGATCCATTCCCCCTTGGTTTTCTTGCGCGGCATTGCTTCGAGCAGGGGGATGAGCTGTTTCCGATGTTTGACGCGATCAGGATTGGTTAAGAATCGAGCATCATCTGCAATTTGTGGCTCGCCACCAGCAGTTACAAAGTGGCGGAACTGGCTGTCGTTGCCTGAAGCTACGATCATCCAACCATCGGAGGTGGGAAAGTTTGGTAGGGAACAATAATCGGTGATGCATTGCCCCAGCGGCGGGGCACTTCGCCAGAGCACAAATACGCGCTCGAGACATTGGCCATCACTGCGATTTGAGTATCTAGTAACGACATATCAATGTACTGGCCTTCACCCGTATGGTCGCGATGAATCACAGCAGCGAGAATGGCGGTTGAGGCGTACATGCCGGTAAAGATATCGGCAATAGCTACCCCGATTTTTGCGGGCTTGCACCCTCAAAGTCATCAGCCTCACCAGTAACACTCATGAAGCCGCCCATGCCTTGAATAATAAAATCGTAACCAGGACGGTGTGCGTAAGGACTGGTTTGTCCAAATCCAGTGATCGAACAATAAATTAAATTGGGCTTAACCTTTTTAAGACTTTCATAGTCAAGACCATACTTAGCAAGATCACCCACTTTGTAATTTTCAATAACCACATCCGATTCAGAGGCCAATTGACGAATAATTTCTTGTCCTTCTGGTTTGCTGATATCGACGGTTATCGATCGCTTATTGCGGTTAAAAAGTAGGCAGATTCCTCGGTTTTATTGCCATTGGCATCTTTTGCAAAGGGTGGGCTGGCCCCAATTGCCTGGCCGCTCGACTTTAATAACGTCAGCACCTAAATCGGCCAAATTCTGAGCACACCAAGGGCCGGCAAGCACGCGGCTAAGGTCTAAAATACGAATATGACTTAAGGCTCCCATGGCCCAATTTTGGCATGGATGGCAGAGGATTTCTGGAAAATTCAATGTGAGCCTCAGACATGACTACAATTTCCGCGCATGGCTACCCGTAAAACTTCTGAATACAGCGAATCGTCGATTCAGGTCCTTAAAGGACTGGAACCAGTCCGTCAGCGGCCTGGAATGTACACCCGAACGGATAATCCCTTGCATATCATCCAAGAGGTCTTGGATAACGCATCCGATGAAGCATTGGGTGGTTACGGCAAGCAAATCATTGTTACCTTACATACCGATGGCAGTGTAAGTGTCGAAGATGATGGTCGTGGTATTCCGGTTGGTATGCATCCTACTGAAAAGTTGCCGGTGGTCGAAATCGTCTTCACCCAATTACACGCTGGCGGTAAATTTGAGAAGGGTACAGGCGGCGCGTATGCATTCTCCGGTGGTCTGCATGGCGTTGGCGTCTCTGTTACGAATGCATTATCGAAGCGCTTAGAGGTAACGGTTTGGCGTGATGGCCAAGTTTCTACATTGACTTTTGCCGATGGCAAAGTTATCGAAAAACTCAAATCTAAACCGTCTTCCAAAGAAGATAAGTCGCATGGTACGCGAGTGCGCGCTTGGCCTGATGGCAAATATTTTGATAGTTCTGCCATCCCAATGGCCGATCTCATTCGTTTGCTGCGATCCAAGGCCGTCTTATTGCCAGGCGTCAAAGTCACTCTGATTCAAGAAAAGAGCGGGGATACTCAGACCTGGCAATATGCGCAAGGGTTGCGAGGTTATTTGAATGAGGCTATCGCTCAAGCCGGCCATGGTGCCGAGGTTATTTCGCCCTTTGAAGGCGAGCAATACGCTACTGGTATAGGCAATGATGATGCATTTGCCGAGGGCGAGGGCGCTGCTTGGGTTGTGAGCTGGACAGAAGATGGCGTTCCAGTACGCGAGAGTTACGTCAACCTCATTCCCACGCCTGCTGGCGGAACACATGAGAGTGGTTTGCGTGAAGGCCTGTTTAACGCAGTAAAAGGCTTTATCGAGATGCACGCACTGCAACCCAAGGGTGTGAAGTTGATGCCAGAGGATGTCTTTGCCCGTGCCTCTTTTATTTTGTCAGCCAAGGTGTTGGATCCCCAGTTTCAGGGGCAAATTAAAGAGCGTCTGAATTCGCGGGATGCGGTTCGGTTGGTTTTAGGCTATGTAAAATCGGCCTTAGAGCTTTGGCTAAATCAGCACGTTGACTATGGTCGTAAGCTGGCTGATTTAGTGATTAAACAAGCACAAGCCAGAACACGTGCAGGTCAAAAAGTTGAGAAGAAAAAATCTTCCGGCGTTGCAGTTCTCCCCGGAAAGCTCACCGATTGTGAGAGCGAAGATATTTCCCAAAATGAAATTTTCTTGGTGGAGGGCGATTCCGCAGGTGGCTCTGCCAAAATGGGTCGAAATAAAGAGTACCAGGCGATCTTGCCACTGCGCGGTAAGGTTTTAAATACTTGGGAAGCTGAGCGGGATCGTTTGTTTGCTAACAACGAAGTCCACGATATTGCAGTTGCGATCGGCGTAGATCCGCATGGGCCGAATGACGACCCTGATTTATCTAATCTACGTTATGGCAAGGTGTGCATTCTTTCGGATGCGGACGTCGATGGTGCCCATATTCAGGTTCTGCTTCTAACATTGTTTTATAAGCATTTCCCCAAGTTAATCGAGTTGGGTCATGTACACATATCTAGACCACCTTTGTTTAGGGTCGATGCTCCAGCGCGTGGTAAAAAGCCAGCCCAAAAAATTTATGCTTTGGACGCAAACGAACTGCAGGCAATTGAAGACAAACTGCGTAAAGATGGTCTAAAGGAATCAGCCTGGCAGATCTCTCGATTTAAGGGGTTAGGTGAGATGAGTGCAGAGCAATTGTGGGACACCACATTAAATCCCGATACGCGCCGTTTACTACCAGTCACCTTGGGCTCATGGACTGAAGATGAAACTTTCAAGACTATGGATATGCTCATGGGTAAATCGGAATCGAGCGCCCGTCGCGACTGGTTAGAAGGGCGTGGTAATGAAGTTGAGGCGGATATTTAATGGCAACGAAAAAAACACCAGCTAATAAACCCGTTGCTGAGCAAGCGGATCTATTTTCTTCAGGCGTGGATGAGATGGAAATCGTTGAGGCTCCAGAGACGTCAATGGCGAGCGCTGGCAATAAATCAAACGATCCAAACAGCCCTCGCGATCCTCATGATCCTAAAACCATGGATCTAGACGAAGACAACAAAGATAGCTTGACTTTGGCAGTCTACGCAGAGCGTGCCTATTTGGATTACGCCATCAGCGTTGTTAAAGGCAGGGCATTGCCTGAAGTGGCGGATGGACAGAAGCCAGTTCAGCGTCGGATTCTGTTTTCCATGAATGAAATGGGTCTACGTGCAGATGCTAAGCCCGTAAAGAGTGCTCGTGTTGTGGGCGATGTCTTGGGCAAATTTCATCCTCATGGTGATCAATCTGCATACGATGCGCTAGTTCGTTTGGCGCAAGGCTTTTCGTTGCGCTACCCATTAATTGATGGCCAAGGAAACTTTGGATCGCGCGATGGCGACGGCGCTGCAGCAATGCGTTATACCGAAGCGCGCTTAACCAAAATTGCTGGGTTGTTGCTCAGTGAAATTGATGAAGGCACAGTAGATTTTGCTCCGAACTATGATGGCTCTTTCCAAGAGCCTAAGTTACTGCCTGCCCGCTTGCCATTCGTATTACTCAACGGTGCATCGGGTATTGCAGTGGGTATGGCAACCGAGATTCCATCGCATAATCTGCGCGAAGTAGGTAATGCCGCGATCGCTTTGATGAAATCACCAGAGCTATCTACCGCCGATTTGCTCGAGATCATACCAGGTCCAGACTATCCGGGCGGTGGACAGATTATTTCTTCTGCGGCAGAAATCGCGCAAATCTATGAGACTGGTCGTGGCAGTGTCAAGGTGCGAGCTCGTTGGTCTATTGAAGAATTGGCTCGTGGTCAGTGGCAAGTTGTGGTGAATGAATTGCCACCATCAGCATCGCGTCTTGCAAGAGATCGAAGAGCTGACTAATCCAAAGGTAAAGGTGGGTAAGAAGACCTTAACGCCCGAACAAAATAACCTCAAATCTACTATCTTAAATGTGCTCGATGGGGTTCGCGATGAGTCTAGTAAAGATGCGCCGATGCGTTTGGTATTTGAGCCTAAGAGCAAAAATATTGATGTCAATGAGTTCATTAATCTTTTATTAGCCCATACCTCATTGGAATCCAATGCACCCATGAACTTGGTGATGATTGGTAATGATGGGCGTCCACGTCAAAAGGGGCTGAAAGAGATTATTGCGGAGTGGATTGAGTTCCGTGTTACTACGGTGACTCGTCGTACACAGTTCCGCTTAGGAAAAGTCAAAGACCGTATGCATATTTTGGAGGGCCGTTTAACCGTTCTTCTAAACATTGATAAGGTGATCAAGATCATTCGCAATAGCGATGAACCCAAAGCAGATTTGATTAAAGAATTCAAGCTGACAGATCGACAAGCGGAAGATATTCTTGATATTCGTTTGCGTCAGTTGGCGCGTTTAGAGGGTATCAAGATTGAGCAAGAGCTCAAATCTGAGCGCGATGACCTTGAGGGATTACTGCAAAGTGACATAGCCTTGCGTAAACGTATCATCAAAGAAATTGAAGCCGACGTTAAAGATTTTGGCGATGATCGTCGTACCCTAATACAGGAGGATAAGCGCGCCGTTGCAGAAACGAAAGTGATTGATGAGCCTGTTACTGTGATTGTTTCTCAAAAGGGCTGGGTCCGTGTACGGCAAGGTCATGAACATGATCCAACGCAATTCAGTTTCAAGGCTGGCGATTCTCTTTATGCAACATTTGAAGTGCGCACTGTGGATGTGATGCAGGGCTTTGGTAGTGATGGTCGCGTCTATACAGTCCCTGTCAGTGAATTGCCTGGTGCGCGCGGTGATGGTTCGCCTTTAACCAGTTTTGTGAATTTGGCACCAGGCTCACAAATGGTTGCCTATTACGCAGGACAGCCAGATGATCTTGTTCTGTTGTCTACAAGGGCGGGTTATGGTTTCCTCGCCAATGTATCGGATATGAGTACACGTAATAAAGCGGGTAAGTCCTTTATTACGATTGACACCAAAGTGCCAGGTGATGCGCCGTTAGGTGCCACTAAGGTTGAGGTTGGCATGAAGCAAGTAGCGTGTTTATCGCAAGCTTCGAAGCTATTGGTATTTCCGTTGGATGAGCTTAAGCGTTTACCGACGGGTGGTAAGGGTGTCATCTTGATGGGATTGGATGACAAGGAGTGCATGTCATCTGCAATTGCAGTGGGTCCCAATGGCGCAACCTATTCAGGCGTAGGCATGGTAGGCAAACCAACCGAACTTAGTCTGGATGCTAAAACCTTAAAGTCTTTTGCTGGTAACCGCGCACGGAAAGGTCACTTCGTAGAACCCCGACTGAAAGATAGTAAGCTAAAAGCAAACTAGTTCATCAAGTTTTCTTGGGTACAGGCAGCCCATATTTAACGGCAATCACTTCTGCCAGAATTGATACAGCAATTTCTGGTGGAGTGAGTACACCAATGTATAGACCAACTGGCTCATGCAAGCGCTCTAGTTGCTCATGGCTGAGATCAAATTCGAGCAATCGTTCTTTACGTTTTTGGGTATTTTTACGACTTCCTAAGGCGGCCGACATAAAATGAGGACGACTTTAGTGCTTCCATGAGGGCCATATCGTCTAACTTGGGATCGTGGGTCAGCGCCACCACCGCAGCGTGCTGATCAACCTCTATTTCCAACAACACATCATCTGGCATGCC
>CAZXSX010000025.1:4882-14948 GCA_964643245.1 uncultured Polynucleobacter sp. | reverse complement strand
ATGCCGTCCCTGAATCGATCCAGTGTCATAAAGCAATCTCGTATTGGAGATCTCCACTAGAACAGCCGTTCCTTGACCAATATCTAAAACCGTCGCCCTAAACTCCCCAGGATTTAATCCTCCATTTGTGAAATTAAACGCGGGGATCAATAAAGCCAGTAGAGGCAGTAAGTAGACTAGTCGCAACAAATAGGAGGAGCGAAGATCTCCCGGACGAATCGCTTAGACAATTCCAACCCCTAAAATTAACAACAGCCAACACTCGGGCTGTCTAGACCAAATAACGGCCCAGGGCATGTTTGCCAACCACTGCAAAAGCACCGCAAGATATTCCATTGCCAAATGCGCAAGAATTAACAACCACCTTCCAATAATGTCTGGCATCAACGCTCCCGTAATTGCCAGTGGAGTGACAACATAACTTACTAGAGGGATTGCGATAGCATTTGCAATTGGTGAAACAATAGAAACTTGATAAAACCAGAACAAGGTAATAGGCAATAAAGCAATTGTGACCACCGCTTGCACGCGACATGCCTCACGCAAGGCTTGAATGCAACGATTTGTCCAATGAACTTCGAGCTCTTTTCCGGTTGGAATGCCGAACAAGCCCGAAGAGTCTTTCATGGCATACAAAATGGCTGCTACTGCGCCAAATGAAAGCCAAAATCTGGTGTATAAGGCGCCATGGGGTCTACCACCAGAACGATTGCTAATGCCCACCACTAAATATCAAATGATCTGGGATTTCTGCCAGCCCACAACGCATAAGCGACTACCCCAACTATGTACATCGTTCGTTGTGCGGGAATCTGAAATCCCGCTAACCAGACATAAATAAATGCGGTAATAAAGCCAGAGACAGCTGCAGCCTTACTGACAGGAAGTAAAAGGGCCATGTACGACGACGCCAAAGAAAGGCGCCAAGCGATGCACCAACCCCTGAGAGCATGGTGACATGCAAACCAGAAATGGAGATTAGGTGACCAATACCCGTGGCATTAAATATTCGCCAATCATCCTGCTCTATAGAATCTTGATCGCCCATTACCAACACAATGATTACTCCAGCATAGCGGGCGTCTTTGGGTAATTGCGAGCGAATCTTGTCGCGCAATTTCCAGCGTGCTAACTCCATTTGCAATTCAAATTCTGTACTACCAATATCATGCGGGGCGAGAAGCTCACCGTTTTTTACAGACCCACTTGCACCAAAATCTTGATGGAATGCCCATTGCTCAAAATCAAATGTGTAAGGGTTAAGCGTTCCGTAAGGTCTTTTGAGTTTTACTTTTAATTTCCAGCGTTGGCCAGGAATAATTTGTGGGATCTCTCCGCCACCCCTCCACGCCGGCTGCCAACTGAGATAAATCCGCTTTGGAAAATCGCTAATACGATCAATACCGAGATAAAGATTGTCGACTTCAAATGCAAATTTCGCGCCAGATGAACTACTTTGGGGTAATGCAATGACTCGCCCATCAATAATTAAGTCCCTCCCCTCCAGTTCTTGCGCAAGAATGTTGGCCAATCGCTTTTCAGCATAGTTGGCATTCCATGCAAAACCGCAACTAAATAATAATAGAACAATCGAAATGGATTGAAACCATTTAATTTGAAAATGTAGATATAGAAATAATATGCACAGCGACCCGATGGATAGGCAGATGGGTAGCCAAGCTGATGGTACCTGAGGCAAAAAGAGAAGAAGAGACCCCCCGGCGATAAACGCCGTAATTGCTAAGCGCAGTAAATTAAGAAGCGGAGGTTATGTCAGAATTACCAGCACAAAGAGGTGCCCAGCGAGGTAAAACTTGCATTGCGTTGTGCCACACTGCTGAACAAAATTGCTGCTCACTAACGCCACGTATAGCAGCTAACTCTTTGGCAATTCTGGCCACAAAGGCTGGCTCATTTAATTGCATACCTTCTTGCTTTAACCAAGCTGGCGGAATATCCGGAGAGTCTGTCTCAGTAACAATACTCTCTAACGGAAGCTCAATTAGCAGCCGACGAATTTGTAAGGCGCGTCCATAGGTCGCAGCACCTCCAAAACCAAGCTTGAAGCCAAGCTCAATGAATTGTCTTGCTTGCTGAAAGCTCCCATTAAATGCATGCGCAATTCCACCCAGAATATTGCGCCGCCTAAGCGATTTAAGGATGGCATCTTGAGATCGACGCACATGCAAAATCACTGGTAACCGATATTTCTGCGCTAGATCCAATTGCATATCCAAAAAATATTCTTGCTTGTTTAGATCTAAGCCTTCTACAAAATAATCCAAGCCAATCTCCCCAATCCCTACAAATCTTGGATCGGATAGCGATTGCTGAATTTGCTCATCCAAGATTGCAATATCTTGTTCATGTGCTTGATTGGTATAAAGCGGATGAATACCTAAGGTATAGACAAGATCCGGAATTTGACCCGCATATTCAGCGGCAAGCTTTTTGACATTCCGAAAGTCAGACGCCCTCACAGCAGGCAACAAAATTGCCCGAACCCGTTTTTCTTTGGCAGCAGAAATAACCGTAGGCAATATGCCAGAAAACTCTGGCGCATCTAAATGACAGTGGGTATCGATCCACATTGGATGCATTGATCCCACAGTCACTCTAAGAACGTCTTTAGCACTCCGCGCTCTAGATGCAAAATACGATCGCAACGTTTTGCACGCACGGGATCATGGGTCACAATCACAAAGGCTGTGCCCTGCTCTCGTGCAATTTCTAACATCAAATCAAAGACGCCATCGGCAGTTTCTGTGTCCAGATTTCCTGTGGGCTCGTCTGCTAGAACACAGATAGGATTTCCTACCAAGGCTCTTGCAACTGCAACGCGCTGATGCTCACCACCCGATAATTCAGCGGGGGTATGTAACACACGATTAGAGAGTCCCACGGCTTTTAGCATCTTGCTAGCGCGTTCCATTGCTTCGTCATTCTCAAGGCCGCGAATACGCAATAGCAACGCGACGTTTTCAACGGCACTAAATTCATCCAAGAGATGATGAAATTGATAGATAAAACCCAAGCGTTGATTGCGCAATCGATCCAACTTCGCTATAGATAGTTGATTAATGTTGGCACCATCCAATATGACTGAGCCTGCACTGGGGGTGTCTAACCCACCAAGCAAATGCAGCAAGGTGCTTTTGCCAGATCCTGAGGAGCCGACAATTGCAACTTTCTCAGAAGATGCAACCTCTAGATCAACAGCCTTCAAAACTTCTACCGCTGTAGCGCCCTGCCCATAAGTCTTGGCCAAGCCTTTTGCAATCAATACCGGATTCAGATTCTCATTCATATCGGAGAGCCTCCGCTGGCTGCACCTTAGCGGCACGACGACTTGGGTACAAAGTAGCAATCACAGACAAAATAAACGCCATTAAACCAACTGTGAGGACATCACTCATGCGGACATCGGATGGCAACTCGCTAATGAAATACACCTCACGTGACAAGAAGCGTACTCGGAAGATGGCTTCAATAGTAGGAACAATTACATCAATGTTCAGCGCGATCAATAGCCCCAAGCCAACACCCGCTAAGGAGCCTAATAAACCAATTGCCAAGCCTTGCACTAAAAATATTCGCTGAATTAACCCTGGGCTGGCACCCATCGTTCGCAAAATAGCAATATCAGCTTGCTTTTCGTTCACGGTCATCACTAAGGTCGAAACTAAATTAAATGCAGCGACGGCGATGATCAACGTCAAGATAATAAACATCATTTTCTTTTCGGTCTGAACCGCAGCAAACCAATTGCGGTTAGAGCGCGACCAATCGCTTACCCAGAGCGCTTGAGGGACTACAGAGGCGAGCTCATTCGCTACCTCGGGAGCACGTTGCATATCGTCAAGTTTCACGCGCAACCCAGAGGGCTCATGCAGGCGGAGCAAGGCCGCTGCATCTTTCCAATGCATGATGGCTAAAGAGCTGTCATATTCGTAATGACCGCTATCCACAATCCCAACGACTTGCAGCATGCGCATTCGCGGCATTGCGCCCGCGGGTGTTAAGTCACTTTCAGGAACAATCAAATTAATGCGGTCGCCGACGCGAGCACCGATCAATGAAGCAAGCTGTGCGCCCAAAGCAACACCAAAACTTCCCGGCTTGAGATCATTAATATCTCCAGCAACAAACTGTTTAGGCAAATCGGATACCTTACCTTCTTCACTGGGCAAGATTCCACGAATCGCGACACCCCGCATTACATTGTCGCGCGTAAGCAAACCCTGTGAACTCACTATCGGCGCAACTCCAATAACGTGTAGCTGCCCTGCGACCTTCGAAGCTAAAGGCTCCCAATTTGCCAAACCATCTGGGGAAGTAATTTCTACATGGGACAATACTGAGAGCATCCGATCGCGCACCTCTTTCTGGAAACCATTCATGACCGAGAGGACGACAATCAAAGAAGCTACGCCTAGCGCTATGCCAGCAGTGGAGATTCCCGAAATAAAGGAAAGAAAGCCATCGCGCCTACCCACCGTCTTGCGACGCTTGGAACGGGTATAGCGCAGGCCGATTTCTAGCTCAATGGGAAGTCTCAACATATCCACAGTTTAGACAATTGCACCGTCAACCGATGGAATATTGAAATGCCTCCTAAAATCAGGGGAATGAACATTCCTGCCAACACAACCCAAAACGCCCAAAGTGACCTGCGGCGCTTTGCCCTGATGCTATCGGGAGAGGATGTACTGGAGGCCCAAGACCAAAGCAATCAACCACCCCTAGGCCTGCCCCAGGAACGATTCTTACTCGGGGATCGGATTCCCATTGCCCCGGTTTTACTTCTGGGTCAGTCATCTGCAGTAGTAGATCCCAATCAAAATATTGCATGCCTACAGCCTGTTCATCTGCATGCTGCGCGTGACCATCTTATTTTGATGAATCAGAATCAGATTGATCTGACCGAAAGTGAATCTTTGGAACTTCTAAGCGCCGCTTTGCCATTACTGGAAGAAGATTTCCAAGGGAAAGTGTTATTTCATAACAAGCAATATTGGTTTATTCCTGCAGGTCCATTTACTAGCTTATCAACCCACAGCATTGACCAAGCCCATGGGCGCAATATTGACTGGTGGATGCCACGCGATTCCCATGAGGATGGCGTGGCAAAACGTTGGCGCAAATTGCAAAATGAAATTCAGATGCTGTGGCATATCGACCCCATCAATGAGGCGCGCGAGCAACGCGGCCTCCCCAGCATCAACTCTTTATGGATTAGCGGGATCGGCAAGCTCAAGGATGCTCAAGCCCCAAGAGCTATTCATCAATCAAGTCAACTCTGTGGCGAGCACCCACTGCTTCAGGGCCTCTCAAAGCATCTTGATATCCCTTTTCAACACAATATTCAAACCATCCACTCTAAAAATCTGGCCGGCGTCTTTGCATGGTTAGCTCAGCCCGAGTCAATATGGCCAACACTGATCGATGCTCTATCCGCTAAAGATCTCAATGAATTGCTGATCATTGATTTTCCGCATGGCAAGGTGCGTGAACGAACCTTTACAGCAAAAGACATTTATAAAAAATCTTGGGTGTTTTGGAAGAAACCCGAATTACGTACTTGGAAAGAAATCATTTCTGCATGAGCCTCTTTTCTCAACGCCCATTTTCTGAACGAACTGCCAATTGGTTGCAACAAAGTGGTTTACATCCATTGCTGGCCAGACTATATGCTGCGCGTGGCTTAGAGTCTCCAGAAGAGCTCTCATTGGAACTAAAGAATCTTCTCTCACCAACAGAACTAAAGAACTGTCTCAGTACCGCCAACCTACTGGCGGATATTTTGGAGAAAAGAGAGCCCATGCTCATCGTCGCAGACTATGATTGCGATGGCGCCACTGCCTGTGCAGTAGGCTTGCGTGGCCTAAAGATGCTTGGAGGTCCTGATACTCCCATCCATTTCCTAGTCCCCAATCGCTTTACGATGGGCTACGGACTAACCCCCGAGGTAGTGGAATTAGCAGCACAGCAAATTCCAAAGCCCAAGTACCTTATTACCGTCGATAACGGCATTGCTAGTGAGGCAGGCGTAGATCGTGCTCGCAAGTTGGGGATGGAGGTAATTGTCACTGATCACCACTTACCAGGAGATCGCTTACCCAAAGCAGCTACGATTGTGAATCCCAACCAACCAGGTTGTACATTTTCAAGCAAAGCACTTGCTGGTGTTGGCGTAATGTTTTACGTGCTAGTTGCACTGCGTGCTGAACTACGCAAGCGCGGTAAGTTCACCAATGAAACTCAGCCTAAGGTGGAGAATCTTTTAGATCTTGTGGCGCTAGGCACTGTAGCTGACGTGGCTCAATTGGATCGCAATAATCGCATTTTGGTTTCGAATGGCTTAAAACGTATCCGCGCTGGTATTGCGCAACCCGGAATTCAAGCACTCTTTCAAGCGGCAGGACGAGATCCTCGCAAAGTCAATACCTTTGATTTAGGTTTTGCAATCGGCCCTAGACTCAATGCCGCTGGGCGTTTAGCGGATATGACGCTTGGTATCCGCCTGTTACTAACCGACAACGCAGATGAGGCAATGACTTTAGCGCAAGAGCTTGACCGAATTAATCGCGAGCGCCGCGTTATTGAAAGTGGTATGCAAGAAACTGCGTTAGCTCACCTCTCTGAAGATCAGCTAGCCGGGACGCTGGAGCAGCGCACTAGTATTTGCTTATGGAATCCTGATTGGCATCAAGGCGTTGTTGGGATTGTGGCTTCACGTTTAAAAGAACGCTTTAATCGCCCTGCCATTGTTTTCGCTCCAGATGGCAATGCGGGAGAAGAGCTCCGTGGCTCCGGTAGATCGTTGACTGGATTTCATTTACGCGATGCGCTTGATGTGGTTTCCAAAAGAGAGCCTGGTCTGATTCTTAAATTTGGAGGTCACGCAATGGCAGCGGGCCTTACGATTCGTAAGGAAGACTTTGAAAAGTTCGATGCATGCTTTCAGGAGGTGGCCAATAGCCTGTTGACCGATGACATTCTCGAGAGGCGCCACCCACACGATGGTGCTCTCCTGCTCTCGGAATTCACCCCCGAAATTGGTGACCTGCTCGCTGAAGAAATTTGGGGGCAAGGATTTCCTCAGCCGGTTTTCTATGGTGAATTTGAGATTACTCAACAAAGCCTGATGAAAGAGAGGCACTTACGCCTCCAAGTACGCCCATTGGGAAAAAGTGATGGATCCAAACCACAAAACATGCCATTGACTGCCGTTTGGTTCAATCGCACCCAGAGTCTGCCCGCCAAGGCGAAGCTGGCTTATCGCCTAGTCACCGATCGCTATCAGGGTCAAGCCCGCGTGCAACTGATGATTGAAGCGCACGACGAAAGCCCCACAACCAACTAGCATCAGGGGTCGAGCTCAATATAACCCCCTTATAATTAGGGGATGGAAGCTGAACAACTAAACACTATTTCAAATACCTTGTCCGATCTGCTCACACGTGAGAAAGCTCTTCGGGGGTATCTTTGACTTCGAAGTAAAGTCACGCCGCCTTACTGAAGTTAATTCGATTCTAGAAGATCCCACCATTTGGGATGATCAAAAGAAAGCACAGGCTCTCGGCAAAGAAAAAAAATTGCTCGATAGTGTTGTCGCCACTCTAACGGATTTAAACAACAACATCATAGGAGCGATCGAACTCTTTGATATGGCCAAAGAGGAAGGTGATTTTGAAACCATCGCCGCCATTGAGCAAGATGTTGAGAGTTACAGCAAGATCATTAACGATTTTGAGTTCCGCCGCATGTTTCACAATGAGATGGACTCCTGCAATTGTTTTATTGATATTCAAGCGGGTGCTGGCGGTACTGAAGCCTGTGATTGGGCCAGCATGCTCTATCGTCAATACCTAAAATATTGCGAACGCAAAGGCTATAAAACCGAAATTTTGGAAGAGTCTGATGGTGATGTAGCGGGCATCAAGAGCGCCACGATCAAAGTTGATGGTGAATACGCTTATGGACATCTCCGCTCCGAGACTGGCGTACACCGTCTCGTGCGCAAGTCCCCGTTTGACTCCTCTAACGGACGGCATACTTCGTTTGCCTCGATCTACGTTTATCCTGAGATCGATGACTCAATCGAGATTGAGGTTAATCCGGCAGATATTCGTACCGACACCTATCGTGCCTCAGGTGCAGGCGGTCAACATATTAATAAAACCGACTCGGCAGTACGTTTAACCCATATTCCAACTGGAATTGTGGTGCAGTGCCAGAACGATCGCAGCCAACACCGTAATCGTGCTGAGGCGATGAGTATGCTCAAGTCACAACTCTATGAACATGAAATGCAAAAGCGTCGTGCAGAGCAAGACAAATTAGAAGCCAGCAAGACCGATGTAGGCTGGGGTCATCAAATCCGCTCCTATGTCTTGGATCAAAGTCGCATTAAAGATTTACGCACCAACGTTGAGATCTCAAATACCCAAAAAGTATTGGATGGTGATCTTGATGCCTTTATTGAAGCCAGCCTAAAACAAGGCGTTTAATTTCAAATTCATATGAACGATAAAACGAACTTACCTCCTGCAACTGAAGCTGTTGATGAAAATCACATCATTACCGAACGTCGCGAGAAACTTGCCAAACTTCGCCAAAATGGCGTCGCTTTTCCGAACGACTTCGTCCCCACGCATTTAGCTGCAGGCTTGCATGCGCACTATGACAGCCTAACTAAAGAAGAATTGGCCGCCAAGAAGATTCATGTCAAAGTAGCTGGCCGCATGATTCTCAAGCGCGTGATGGGAAAAGCCAGTTTTGCCACGATTCAAGATCGTAGCGGACAGATTCAGTTCTATATCAATGACGAACTGACCGGCGCGGATACCCATGGCGCTTTTAAGCATTGGGATATGGGTGATTTCATCTCCGCTGAAGGCCACCTCTTCAAGACCAATAAAGGTGAGCTTTCTGTGGAATGCAGCAACTTGCGTTTACTAAGTAAGTCACTGCGTCCACTACCAGATAAGTTCCACGGCCTCTCTGACCTTGAAACAAAGTACCGTCAACGGTATATGGACTTGATCGTCAACCCAGAAAGTCGTGACACTTTCAAAGCACGTAGCAAAGCGATTGCATCACTACGTCGTCATATGCTCGATGCCGAATTTATGGAAGTCGAAACACCAATGCTTCACCCGATTCCTGGCGGCACAGTAGCCAAGCCATTTATTACGCATCACAATGCGCTCGACATGCAAATGTTCTTGCGTATTGCGCCCGAGCTCTATCTTAAGCGCTTAGTAGTTGGTGGCTTTGAGCGCGTCTTTGAAATCAATCGCAACTTCCGCAATGAAGGTGTTAGCCCGCGTCACAATCCCGAATTCACGATGATGGAGTTCTATGCAGCCTATACCGATTACCGGTGGTTGATGGATTTCACGGAGGGCTTGATTCGTGCTGCAGCAATTGACGCACAAGGCACTGCAGTATTGACTCATCAAGGCCGCGAACTGGACTTAAGTAAACCATTTCAGCGCTTAACAATTAATGAGGCCATTCTAAAATACTGCGGTCAATCAGGCAAAAGCTATGATCCAGCACAACTTGAAGATGCTGCGTTTATTCGTGCAGAATTAAAAAAAGGTGGTGAGAACCCAGATTCACCAACCCTCAAGAACGCTGGTATTGGTGCTTTGCAATTAGCCCTATTTGAATTAGTTGCCGAAGAACATCTTTGGGAACCAACTTACATCATTGACTACCCCATTGAAGTCAGCCCTCTCGCAAGAGAATCCGATACCAGACCAGGTATTACTGAGCGCTTTGAATTATTTATTACAGGTCGCGAGATCGCCAACGGATTCTCTGAGTTAAATGATGCAGAAGATCAAGCCAATCGTTTCCGCAAACAGGTAGAACAAAAAGAAGCGGGCGACGAAGAAGCAATGTATTTTGATCACGACTTCATTCGCGCGCTAGAGTACGGCATGCCTCCAACAGGTGGCTGCGGCATAGGCATTGATCGCCTAGTGATGCTATTGACGGATGCGCCCAATATTCGTGATGTCATCCTCTTCCCACATTTGCGTCGCGAGGAAGA
>CAZXSX010000025.1:0-4782 GCA_964643245.1 uncultured Polynucleobacter sp. | reverse complement strand
TTAGTCTTAACTCATAGCATTTATGGCCGCATATAACACCGAGACCGTTCTGACCATTCACCATTGGAACGACACTCTTTTTAGCTTCACGACCACCCGTAACAAGGGGTTGCGCTTTTGGAGTGGCCACTTTCTGATGATTGGACTTGAGGTTGAAGGCAAGCTATTGGTTCGAGCTTATAGCGTTGCAAGCCCCAACTACGAAGAGCACCTCGAATTCTTAAGCATCAAAGTTCGGGATGGTCCCTTAACATCTCGTTTGCAAAAGATTCAAGTTGGGGATCCGATCTTGGTCAGCGAAAAATCGGTTGGTACATTGGTATTGGATGATTTAAATCCCGGTAAAAATCTTTACTTATTTAGTACCGGCACTGGCTTAGCTCCATTTATGAGCATCATTCGCGACCCTGGAACCTACGAGAAGTTTGAAAAAGTTGTTCTGATTCATGGGGTCCGCTTAGTGAGCGAGCTTGCATATGGCGACTACATTAAAAATGAATTGCCAAAACACGAATATCTTGGTGATTTGATTCGTGAAAAACTGATCTACTATCCAACCGTAACGCGAGAAGCATTTAAGCACACTGGTCGCTTAACTACCGCTATCGAATCTGGTCAACTCTTCAAAGATATTGGTTTACCGCCCTTGGATCCGGCTGTTGATCGCGCCATGATTTGCGGTAGCCCATCGATGCTCAAAGAAACCTCGGAGATGCTGGATGCCAAAGGTTTCAAGGTTTCTCCAAGTCTTGGTCAAATGGGTGACTATGTCTTCGAGCGTGCGTTCGTAGAAAAATAATTCAGTCAAATGATTGAGTTTTTGCAGGGATCCCTGCACTATATTTTTTCTGGTGCCTTAGTTGGCCTGCTCGTAGGGATTACCGGGGTTGGTGGCGGTTCTCTCATGACGCCAATCCTAACGCTTATCTTTGGTGTTGCCCCCACAACCACCGTTGGCACTGATCTAGCATTTGCTGCACTCACCAAAGGTATTGGAACCGCTGCACACCGTCTCCACGGGAATGTGAAGTGGGACATTATTGGACTTCTATGCGCAGGCAGTCTTACCACTGCCACCGCCTCAATCTTAGTTCTAAAACAACTCGGACCTATTTCGAAAGACTGGGTGCATCTTATTACCTTTTCAATCGGCATCTCAGTTCTATTGACCGCACTTTCACTGACCGTCAGAGCCAGAATTTTAGAGTGGGTCAAAAAAATCCCAAAAGGATGCCTCATGGCGTTGGCTTAAAAATTGCAACCGTATTAATTGGCGGAGCTATTGGAGTTCTTGTCACTATTTCTTCAATTGGAGCAGGCGCTATTGGGGCAACCTTAATCCTGATGCTCTATCCGCATCTAAAAACAGCAGAAATGGCGGGTACAGATATTACTTATGCAGTACCGCTGACAGCATTAGCCGGGGTAGGCCATTGGTGGCTAGGTAACGTTGATTCGGTCTTTTGTTTGGCCTATTGATCGGCTCAGTACCTGCAATTTGGCTTGGGGCAAAACTATCAAGCACCTTACCTGAAAAATTTACCCGTACCGCCCTTGCTATCACCCTACTTCTGGTTGGCATTAAATTAGTAACTGCTTAATTGTTGCATATATGCAATTTTGATATATCTTTATCAATAAAGATTGTTTGCCGATTAAATGTACTAGATGTACATTGATCCTTAATAACCAATTAGGATTTAGGCAACATGTCACCGGTCAGAGAGCTTTACAACCCAGTCATTACCAAATTACTTTGCGAGCACGACCAGTTGTCATACGATCAAATTGAGGAACGTAAAAGCTTCCAACATAGAATTCTTTTTTTAATGAATACTATTAAATTCTCTGAACTAGAAGATTCGTTCGCCTAGCATCAAGGAAACCACCGTAAGGTGGTTTTTCATGCCCGCTGAAGACATCATTCAAATTACAGATAAGCAATCCACTTTTTCTTACTTAACAAGCTAGCGGTTTTTCTCTAAATTCCTTTCATTAAATGAAAGGAATGGCAATGAAACACAGAGGCATATCAAAATTTATAGCCGCACTCTTATTGGGTGCTGGAGTTATCTCGTCTAGCCTTGCACAGCAAAGCATCCTCAACGTCTCTTATGATCCTACTCGCGAGCTTTATCAAGATTACGATAAGGTTTTTTCTGCAGACTGGAAGAAAAAACTCTGAAGATATCTCGATCAAGCAATCCCATGGTGGCTCCGGTAAGCAAGCCCGTGCTGTCTTAGATGGGTTAGACGCAGACGTAGTAACCCTTGCTCTTGCTTATGACATTGATATTTTGGCGGAGAAAGGGCTTGTTGCCAAAGATTGACAAAAGAAATTTAAAGATAACTCCTCCCCCTATACTTCAACCATCTTTTTCTTGGTACGCAAAGGCAACCCCAAGGGAATTAAAGACTGGAATGACCTGTTTAAGTCTGGCGTAGAAGTCATTACACCCAACCCCAAAACATCTGGAGTCACCCGCTGGAATTATCTTGCTGCTTGGGCGTATGCACTCAAACAACCTGGCGGCAATGAAGTCAAAGCTAGAGAGTTTGTAAAAAACTATACGCCAATGTAAAAGTGTTGGACTCTGGTGCGCGCGGGTCAACCACCACCTTTACCGAACGCGGCATTGGTGATGTTTTATTGGCTTGGGAAAATGAGGCCTTCTTAGCCGTTAAAGAGCTAGGGCCAGAAAAATATGAAATTGTAACCCCATCTATTTCAATCTTGGCGGAGCCACCAGTAGCAGTTGTCGACAAGGTGGTGGATAAAAAAGGTACTCGTAAAGTAGCGACCGCCTATCTGCAAGGTCTTTATCCCCCGAAGGTCAAGAGATTGCCGCGCGCAATTACTACCGCCAGCGCGATCCTAAGGTTGCCGCAAAGTACGCCAATCAATTTGCGAAGGTGAAGTTGATCACCATAGATCAAGTATTTGGTGGGGCTGGCAGAGCGCACAAAAAACCCACTTTAATGACGGCGGCGTCTTTGATGAAATCATTATTAAATAGCGCATTTAACAACTAAGTGTTAAACAAATTAGCCTAGAAGCAGTATTCTGGGCTAATTTTTGTTGTCTAGGTGCTTATATTCATTTTGCATATAAGTTAATGATCTTTTCTTGTTTCCTTTTTATTCGTGCAGTCCCTAGACTCTAGGGATGTCATTCGCAAAGAAAAATAGTATCTTCCCTGGTCTTGGTTTATCGCTTGATTACACCATCATTTACCTATCCTTGATTGTTTTAATTCCGCTCTCTGCTGTAATTTTTAAAACTACCAGCCTAAGCTTTTCTGAATTCTTAAGTGCAGTTACCTCGCCTAGGGTGATGGCGTCTTATAGATTAAGTTTTGGCATGGCTTTATTCGCGGGGCTGATAATACCCTCTTTGGTTTATTGCTGGCCTGGGCATTAGTTCGATATACCTTTTTCGGAAAAACCTAGTGGATGCGCTTGTTGATCTACCGTTTGCCCTTCCCACGGCAGTCACGGGTATCCTCTTGCGGCTCTGTATTCAAAAAATGGCTGGATCGGTCAATATCTTGAGCCACTTGGAGTCAAAATTGCTTTTACTCCATGGGGTGTACTTGTTGCTCTTATCTTCATTGGATTGCCTTTTGTTGTTCGTACAGTTCAACCGATTCTCGAAGAAATTGAATTAGAAGAGGCATCAGCTAGCCTGGGAGCCAGTCGTTGGCAGACATTCAGAAGAGTGGTATTACCTATTCTTTTGCCTGCACTGCTGACGGGTTTTGCATTGGCGTTCGCTAGAGCAGCCGGTGAATATGGCTCAGTTATTTTTATTGCTGGCAACATTCCGATGGTTTCAGAGATCACACCATTAATTATTATTACCAAGCTTGAACAATACGATTACGCAGGCGCCACCGCCATTGCTTCAGTGATGCTTGCGATCTCGATGCTGTTATTGCTGGCGATTAATAGCCTCCAAGCCTGGACAGCAAAGCATACCGGAAGGGTTCGGTAATGAGCTCAATCACTCGATTTGAACGTAGCTCAGCTACCAGAGACTCTTTGATTGTCAAAACAATCATTTTATTTTTGTCATTGAGTTTCTTTAGCATTTTTTTATTGCTGCCACTGCTTTCCGTCTTTACAGAAGCATTGCATAAGGGCTGGGTGTATTACATCAACGCTATTGCCGAGCCTGATACGTGGTCAGCAATTAAACTTACTTTACTCGCCGCAGCAATTGCAGTGCCTTTGAATCTAGTTTTTGGTGTTGCCGCCTCATGGGCGATCGCAAAATTTGACTTTAAGGGAAAGCATTTCCTCATCACTTTAATTGATCTACCTTTTTCAGTATCTCCTGTTATTGCAGGTCTGATTTTTGTGTTGATCTTTGGTGCACAAGGTTGGCTTGGCGGCTGGCTCTCCGAAAATGACTTCAAAATTATCTTTGCCGTTCCCGGAATCATTCTTGCAACAATATTCGTTACCTTTCCTTTTGTAGCGCGCGAACTGATTCCCCCAATGGAAGCGCAAGGACGGGAAGAGGAAGAGGCTGCAACAGTTTTAGGTGCTAGTGGTTGGCAAACTTTTTGGCATGTCACGCTTCCAAATATTAAATGGGGTCTTCTTTATGGCGTTATTCTTTGCAATGCACGCGCCATGGGTGAATTTGGTGCGGTCTCTGTTGTGTCTGGACATATACGTGGATACACCAACACCATTCCTCTGCAAGTTGAGATTCTTTATAACGAATACAACTACGTTACCGCCTTCGCCGTCGCTTCTCTATTAGCTTTACTAGCC
>CAZXSX010000024.1:0-15158 GCA_964643245.1 uncultured Polynucleobacter sp. | reverse complement strand
GGTGTAGAACAGATCGACTACAAAGATGTCGACACATTGAAGGACTTCATTGGCGAAAACGCCAAAATCACTCCTGCTCGTTTGACAGGCACAAAAGCAAAATATCAGCGTCAGTTAGGCACTGCTATTAAGCGTGCTCGTTTCTTGGCTTTGTTGCCATTCTCAGATCAACATAGAAAATAATTGGGAGCCCTCAATGCAAATCATTCTTTTAGAAAAAGTAACAAACTTGGGCAACCTCGGTGACGTAGTGCGCGTTAAAGACGGTTTCGCTCGTAACTTTTTAATTCCACAACGTAAAGCTCGTCGTGCAACTGAAGCGGCAATTGCTGACTTTGCAGCGCGTCGCGCAGAGTTGGAAAAGTTGGCTGCTGAAAAATTGGCTGCCGCAGAAGCAGTTGGCGTGAAACTCAAAGATTTGGTCCTCGAGATCAATCAAAAGGCTGGCGTTGACGGCCGTCTATTTGGTTCTGTAACCAATCATGACATTGCTGATGCGCTAAAAGCAAAAGGTTTTACGATTGAGAAGGCTTCAGTCCGTATGCCAACTGGCCCATTGAAAATGGTTGGTGATCACCCAGTAGCGGTTGCTGTGCATACCGACGTGGTGGTTGACATCACAATTCGTGTGGTTGGCGAGCAAGCTTAATTTAGTTCTGTAAACTAGCCTCATGGCTGAATCCCGTTCACGTTCCGTTACGCTGAATCCCGGCATGGCGGGTTCTGGGGATGCAGTCGTGCAGGCTTTAAAAGTTCCTCCCCACTCTGTAGAAGCCGAGCAATCTTTGCTCGGTGGTCTACTGATTGACAACTCTGCTTGGGATAATTTGGGTGGAGTTTTAAACGATAAAGATTTCTATCGCCCAGAGCATGCATTGATCTACAAGGTCATTGCGCGCCTCATTAGCGACAATCATCCCGCCGATGTGATTACTGTGTATGACGCAGTGAAGTCGGAGCAGGGTGGTGATTTGGTTAGTGTTGATTACCTGAATTCATTGGCGCAAAACACGCCGAGTGCAGCCAATATCAAAGGCTATGCTGACATCGTGCGTGACCGTAGTATTTTGCGTCGCTTGATCGAGGTATCCGACAGCATTGTGAACTCCGCATTTGTGCCCGAGGGTCGTACTGTTCGGACTCTTTTGGATGAGGCTGAGTCTCGTATTCTGCAAATTGGTGAAGAGGGTAGTCGCAAAGCAGATTATCTTGAGATTGAGCCTTTGCTTCGCTCCGTGGTTGCCAGAATTGATGAGTTATATAACCGTCAAGGTGGTAGTGATATCACAGGAATTGCGACAGGCTTTATTGATCTTGATAAACAGACGAGTGGCCTACAAAAAGGTGATCTGGTGATTGTTGCTGGAAGGCCCTCGATGGGAAAAACCGCATTCGCACTGAATATCGCTGAGAACGTAGCGCTTGCCGAAGGTCTGCCCGTCGTAGTTTTCTCAATGGAGATGTCAGGCGAACAATTGGCCGCTCGTTTATTGGGATCGGTTGGGCGCGTTGATCAAAGTCGTATGCGTACCGGTAAATTGCAAGACGATGAGTGGCCACGCGTCACCGATGCAATTGCACGTTTAAGCAACACCCAAATTTTGATTGATGAAACGGGCTCACTCTCTAGTTTAGGGTTGCGTGCACGTGCACGCCGTATTGCTAGAAACTTTGGCGGCACACTTGGCCTAGTAGTGATTGATTACTTGCAGCTCATGAGCGGCTCTGGTTCTGAAAATCGCGCTACCGAGATCTCTGAAATCTCGCGTTCATTGAAGTCGCTCGCTAAAGAATTGCAATGCCCAGTTGTGGCGCTTTCACAGTTAAACCGTGGTCTAGAGCAACGTCCGAATAAGCGACCCATCATGTCCGATCTTCGTGAATCCGGTGCGATTGAGCAGGATGCTGACTTGATCATGTTTATCTACCGCGATGAGGTTTATCACCACGATACCACCACCGATAAAGGTGTTGCGGAGATCATCATCGGTAAGCAACGTAATGGCCCTATTGGTACCGTACGTCTGAGCTGGCAAGGCCCATATACTAAGTTTGATAACTTGGCGTTAGGATCGATCGGCTATTCATCTGGCGGCTACGAGCCGTTCTAGATAAAAAATTTTATCTTACTTGATGGGGTCAGCAAGGGAAATAAAAAGCCTCGAATTGCGAGGCTTTTTATTTGGGTATCAAAGAAATTGAGTAAATCAAATTACTTTCCACCTTCGCACTTTTTAATTGATGCCACCTTGGCTGCGCCATATAGTGGTTTGCCATCCTTGCTTACGGCCTTAGCTTCACAATCGCTTGGCTTGGCATCGTTCATACATTTTTTAATTGAGGTATCCTTTGCGGCACCATAGAGCGGTTTACCATCTTTACTGACAGCTTTTGCTTCGCAACCTGCTTGATCAGCATAAGCGAAATGATTGAATGTAAAAACAGTGGCAGCACTTAATACAAAAAATATTTTTTCATCATGGGCTCCTTAGGATATGGTAACAATGGTGATGGCTTAAGTTAACATTAAATTCACCAATAAATCAAGGCTTCGCGCATGTATTCTGAAAAGCAAAGCATATTTAGGGTGCGATACGCCTTGCCTCGGTAAACTTTGCTGCCCAATACGGTGATGTGATGTAGTCGAGGTGTACTGTGCCACCTGCACTTGGTGCATGTACAAATCTTCCTTGACCTACATAAATTCCCGCATGTGAATATTTTTCACCTGTCGTATTAAAGAAGACAAGATCACCTGGCGCTGGAGGTTGGTTATCAATGCTTCTGCCTTGTGTGCTCATCTGTTGAATGGTGCGAGGCAATTTAATTCCGGCCGCCTTGTTATGGACGTACACAATAAGACCGCTGCAATCAAAATCACCCTTGGGGGTATTGCCACCATATCGATAGGGAGCGTCAACCAATCCCACGGCCGCAATCGAGATATCTTCAGTTCCAACGCTCGTATCTTGCTTGAACTGTGCAACCTTTGAAGGCCCCGACTTGCCTCCAAAGATAGCGCAGCCTGAAAGCAAAAGAGTGCAAATAAAAATGCCGCACCCTAGTAGGGTGCGGCATGAGAGAGTTTGCTTAGAGTGCGTCGGCAGCATGATCCGCAAGACGAGAGCGCTCACCGCGCGCCAGCGTAACGTGACCGCTATGACGCCAGCCCTTAAAGCGATCTGTTACATACGTTAGGCCGGAGGAGCCTTCAGTTAAGTAAGGCGTATCAATCTGAGCAATGTTACCTAAACACACAATTTTGGTGCCAGGGCCTGCACGCGTTACTAATGTCTTCATCTGCTTTGGTGTTAAGTTTTGTGCTTCATCAATAATCACAAACTTGCTTACAAAGGTTCTGCCGCGCATGAAGTTCATGCTCTTCACTTTGATGCGGGAGCGAATCAGTTCTTGAGTAGCGGCCCGACCCCACTCACCAGCATCATCATTACGTTGCAGAACTTCGAGGTTGTCGTCAAAAGCCCCCATCCAAGGCTGCATCTTTTCTTCTTCCGTTCCCGGTAAGAATCCAATGTCTTCCCCTACAGGTACAGTGGCGCGGGTAATGATGATCTCGTTGTAGCGTTTGCTATCTAAGACTTGTTCAAGACCAGCAGCCAAGGCTAAGAAGGTTTTGCCAGTACCTGCCTGGCCCAAAAGGGTTACAAAATCTACATCGGGGTTCATTAGCAGGTTCATGGCAAAGTTTTGCTCGCGATTGCGTGCAGTCACACTCCAAACATTGTTTTTCTGGTGTGAGAAATCATGTAAGGTTTGGAGTAGAGTGGTCTTACCGTTAATTTCTTTTACCTGGGCGTAAAACGGAGTTGAGCCATCAGGATTTTCTTGAAAAACAAATTGATTGACCAACATGCTTGAAACGGTAGGGCCTGTCACTCTATAGAACATTGTTCCGGATTTGGGGTCAGCCAAACTCTCCATGTCTTTGCCATGCTTGGGCCAAAAGTCCGCAGACAATGACATCACGCCTGAGTACATCAAGTCCCGATCTTCTAATACCTGGTCATTAAAATAATCTTCTGCTGGTAATCCAAGTGCGCGCGCTTTGATGCGCATATTGATATCTTTGGATACCAATACCACTTCTTGATCGTTGCGCGTTTTTTGCAGTTCGCTAACCACCACCAAAATGAGATTGTCACCTTTGCCCTCAGGTAAACCTTCGGGTAACGCTTGAGTGGATAGCTTGGTTTGGAAATACAAACGACCCGATACATCTTGATTGCCAAGCTTATTTAGGGGGATGCCATCATCTAACGTGCCGCTGGTGCTAGCGATCAGTTGATCTAAGGAGCGGCTGACCGTACGGGCATTACGAGCAACCTCAGTCATACCCTTCTTGTGGTTGTCTAGCTCTTCAAGCGTAGTCATTGGTAGATACAAGTCGTGCTCAGAGAAGCGAAATAATGAGCTTGGATCATGCATCAAGACATTGGTGTCGAGCACAAATAAACTAGGTGGACCAGTGCGCACAACACGCTTGGGTTTTGCGGGTGCAGCAGCTTTACTTTCATTACGTATCGAGCCGCGATCTGCTTTAATTTTTTCAAGGGCTATTTCTGCTGCAGATAAATCTTCCTCTGCGTCATTAACCCAATCTGCGCTTTCAACCACCACTGACTTTGCTGAAGCTGGGCGTTTTTTTAAGTCGGGCGTATCTTTGCGACTTAGCTTCACTTGATCAGCAATTTGTGTGGGGATGGGTGGCAATGGCATGCAGACTCTCCTAAAAGAAAAACCGCCATGCGGAGTGCAGTGACGGTTTATTGTGAAACGGGTTGCAAGGACTTCCAAAAAACGGCGGGGGTTACTCTCCAAACCTGCTCTTCGATATTCAGTTTTTGATTCAAACGGATTGTCAGACTTACCCGTCGCTTACGGTGCATAGAATCACTTTACCCCAAATTTTGGGGTTTGCAAGCACCTTGGAATAAATTGTTGTAAAAAATTACTTGGTAGCTTGCGCAGCTTGTAATACCTCTGTCACATGTCCTGGAACCTTCAGGCCACGCCACTCTTTTACTAGCTTGCCAGTGGAGTCAAAGAGAAAGGTGCTGCGCCCAATCCCGCGGACCTGCTTGCCGTACATATTCTTCATTTTAATGACGCCAAAAAGCTGGCAAAGCGTTTCTTCGGTATCGGCAACCAATTCAAACGGGAGGCCTAATTTGCTGCGGAAATTATCATGAGACCTGAGGCTATCGCGAGATACGCCAACAACTAGAGTATTTGCTTTTGTAAATGCATCGATATTGTCTCGAAATTCTCCAGACTCAGCTGTGCAGCCAGGAGTCATGTCCTTAGGATAAAAATAGAGAACCAATTTTTTTCCTTTAGCAGACGCAGGCGAAAATGTGAGATCAGACGTCGCAGGAATAGCGCATGCTGGAATGGGTTGGCCGATGGCTACTGTCATAATGATCCTCTGTATTTTGTAATATGTGTTGTGGGTCAATTCTGTTGAATAATTAGCTCGCCGCTGCGATTGGGTATTTCTCCCCACGTCAACGGCAACACTGCTATTTTATCGAGTTGGTTCGTGACCTTCCAGGATTGGTGCAGCTCTCCCATGGTGACTAGGTCATGACCTTGAATTAGCCAGCCCTCCAGCAGTTTTTCAAAGGCGGGCAGCAACTTTTGCTCTTCCAGCTCTGCATGGAGGGTGAATACCTGATCATTTGGGTTGCTTTGAGTTAGCTCTAAAAGTTTTTTAACAGCACCAAATTCATCAGCGCCATCAATACCAATGAGTTCATCAAATGTGGGAAGGGTAGTTGGGTATTGCACATGTTTTGCATTGCCCGAAGGAAGTGCAATTCGGTAAGGTATTAGGTTAGGTTCTGCCCGGCCATCGGATGAATACTCAATTCCCCATTGATCAAGCTGCTCAAATGCAGTTTCATTCATTTGCCATCCCGCTGCACCATAAGTTGCTGGAGGGTGACCAAAAATTTCTACGAAGCGATCCCAACTCTTTTGCATCATGGCTTTTGTCCAAGCAGCATCTTGATTGCGAACAGCATCCTGCCAGGCTACATGATCCCAAGTATGAATGCCCGTTTCGTGACCGGCTTGATCAATGGAGCGCATTTCTGAAGCCGCTTTTTTGCTAATATCAGGCCCAGGCAACAAAACCCCATAGAGCAAAGTTTTAATCCCATAGTGCTCCACCACCGAGGTGCGACTCACTTTCTTTAGAAAGCCTGGTCGAAATACGCGTTTAAGCGCCCAGCCAGTGTGGTTTGGTCTCCTAGACTAAAGAGAAAGGTGGCCTTTAAGTCAAAGCGCCCCAGGGCCTTGGCAAGATTCGGAACGCCCTCTTGGATGCCGTGTAAGGTATCAACGTTAACCTTGAGTGCAATCTTAGCCATGAATCCCGACGTTTAGTGCTGATAAGTGCTTATTCTTTATCAACTAAAGAACGGGCTTTTTCTACGTCCTGGCGATAGGCTTCAAAAATATTCTTCAGCGCATCTGCCATCGTAGTGGTCGGTTTCCAACCTAATTCACTCATGGTGTTATTGATTGCTGGGACGCGGTTTTGTACGTCTTGATAGCCTTCACCATAGTAGGCACCCGATGTCGTTTCATCATTAGCAGTCTTGGCGTATTCAGGAATGCTGAAGGCAATCGCGAGCATTTGATTTGCCAGCTCACGTACAGAGTGATTGTTTTTTGGATTGCCAATGTTGTAGATCTTGCCATTAGCCACACCATCTTTGTTATCGATAATGCGCATAAGTGTATCGATGCGCCATCATCGACATAGGTAAAGGCGCGTTTTTGAGCGCCACCATCTACAAGGTTAATTGGTTCTCCACGAACAATATGACCCAAGAACTGAGTCACTACGCGGGATGAGCCTTCTTTAGGTGTATAGATGCTATCAAGGCCGGGGCCAATCCAGTTGAATGGACGGAAGAGTGTAAAGCGCAAACCTTCCATGCCATAACCCCAGATTACACGATCCATTAATTGCTTGGAGCAAGCGTAGATCCAGCGTGGTTTATCAATCGGGCCATAAACCATGCTCGATTTAGAGGGATCAAACTCACTGTCTTCGCACATCCCATAAACCTCAGAGGTTGATGGGAAGACCAAATGCTTTTTGTATTTAACGGCAGAGCGAACGATAGGTAAGTTTGCTTCAAAGTCCAGTTCAAATACTTTCAGAGGTTGCTGAACATATGTTGCAGGTGTGGCAATCGCAACTAAAGGCAAAATGACATCGCATTTGCGGATGTGGTACTCAACCCACTCTTTATTAATAGTGATATCACCCTCGAAGAAGTGCATGCGAGGATGATTGATTAAATCTCCCAGACGATCATTCTGCATGTTCATGCCATAGACATCCCAATCGGTTGTCTCAAGAATGCGCTTGGAAAGGTGGTGGCCAATAAAGCCATTAACACCAAGAATGAGTACTTTTTTATCTTTACTGCCTCGTTTAATCGAATTTGAGTTGCTTCTTATTTATTCGCCGGAAACCATTCCAAGACCTCAATGGCTTGCTGATTGCCGTAAATACCAAATACCCGACTATCAACCACTTGGATGCCTGTAACCCCAAGATTTAGATTTGCCGGAAATGGTCCTTTGAGGCTCGATTTGGCTAGGATCATGGTCTGGCCTTGGAATTCGGTAAAGGCACCAGGATAAGGGGTTGCTACTGCTCGGATGAGGTTATGCACTTGCTGCGCAGTTTGATCCCAATGAATTTGCCCATCGGCAGGCTTGCGACCACCAAAATAACTGCCCTGATCCAACACATTTGGTTTGCGAGGAACATGGCCATTGAGTAGTTCTGGTAAGGCAGTTGAATGACCTCGACAGCTGCACCACTAACTTTGCTAAAAACATCTGTAGCAGTTTCATCTGGACCAATATCTACCGCAACCTGTCCAACAATATCGCCCGCATCGGGTTTTGCTTCCATGATATGCAGGGTGGCACCAGTTTGTATCTCGCCATGCGAGATAGCCCAATTGACTGGAGCCCGACCGCGGTACTTTGGGAGCAATGAGCCATGCATGTTCAGGGCAGCAATCTTGGCGCACGCCAATAATGGTGCGGGAATCATGTGACGATAATAAAAAGAGAGAATGTAATCTGGCGATAGCGCTTGAATTGTTGGAGTTAATGCATTCAACTCGTTAGCGCTCGGTGTGATGTAAGGGATGTTTTTCTCTTGACAGAGTTTGGCGACGCTACCAAACCAGACATTCTCATTGGGATCATCTTGATGGGGCACTACAAGATCAACTTGAATGCCTGCTTGAAGAAGGGCTTTCAGGCAATTTACGCCAACATCGTGGTATGCGAATACGACTGCGCGCAATTATTTTTTCTCTAAAACAGCTTGCACAACGTAACGGGGGCGATTTTGGATTTGCTGATAAATGCGCCCAATATACTCGCCAAGCAATCCCAAGCCAAAGAGCATGACGCCAATCAGGAAGAAGGTCAGTGCGAAGAGGGTGAAGACGCCTTCAACTTCAGCGCCGAGTACAAAACGGCGAACCAAAAGGTAGGCAAAGAGGCCTCCAGCTGCTAGCGAGAGTAGCATGCCTAGAATCGAGAAGATCTGCAAAGGCATGATTGAAAAGCCGGTTACCAAATCAAAATTCAAGCGAATGAGTTGATATAAGCTGTATTTGGATTCGCCGGCAAAACGCTCTTCGTGTTTTACGGTGATTTCAATGGGGTTGGCAGCAAAGGTGTAGGCCAAGGCCGGAATGAATGTATTGTTCTCATCGCATTGACGTACTAAGTCAACGATGCGACGGCTATAGCCCCGCAACATGCATCCTTGATCGGTCATGGTGATGCGCGTAATGTTTTCGCGCAAACGATTCATGGCGCGGGAAGCAAATTTTCTGAAGAAGCTATCCTGGCGATCTGCACGAATTGTGCCTACATAGTCATGCCCCTTCAGAAGTTGCTCCGTTAGAGCATCGATTTCCTCAGGTGGATTTTGTAAATCAGCATCTAGGGTGATGATGTGTTCACCTCTAGCGTATTCAAAGCCAGCCATGATGGCCATGTGTTGTCCAAAGTTGCTATGAAATAATACGGCGCGCGTTACGTCTGGACGTAAGTCAACTTGCTTGGCAAGCATGCCAGCAGACCGATCCTTGCTGCCATCGTTCACAAAAATCAATTTCATAAGCAATGTTGCGTTTAGCAGCAAGAGCATCTAACGTAGGGTAAAGGCGATCAAACAATGCTTGGAGCCCATCTTCCTCGTTGTATACGGGAATGACGATGCTGAGTGTTGGATTGGCGGCTAAATTAGTGAACATGGTGCAATTTTGCCTGATTCTGCTGGCAAAACCCCTAAAACCGAATAAGGCTAGTTTTTGCGGTGTTTCTTCAGAATTTCAATGAATCCGCTTGCGATGCGTCGAGTATCTTCATTGGTCATCCCTGGAAAGAGGGGGAGGGTGAGAATGGAGCGACCAATGCGCTCGGCAATGGGGGGTGTCACTGGTTCTATATCCCTGATTTTTGTAAGGTGTGAAACCAGTAATTGCAGGGTAGTGCATGCCAGTGCCAATACCGATCTCTTTAAGGTCAGACATCACTTGCGCACGATCGCAATTTAAATGTTCAAGAGGGAGCACCACTTGAAACATGTGCCAATTGCTGTCCGTAAAGTTTTCCACGGGCAACTCCAAGGGCAGATTTTCTAAACCTGCAGATTGGATCTCGGCTCGAATGAGATCAAAGTATTGACGAGCCAAGGATGCGCGACGTGTTTGATACGTAGGCAATTGTTTGAGTTGGTGGAGGCCAATTACGGCATTCACATCCGTCAAATTATCTTTGCCACCCAAACATCTACATCCATGCCTTGACGGGTTAAGCCTTGAAGGCGAAATTTTTCAGCTAGGGTTGCTTCATTAGTGTCATTGAGAACAAGGCATCCACCTTCTATGGTGGTGAGATTCTTATTGGCCTGGAAGCTAAAGCTCACTAAGTCTCCAAAGCTGCCAATCTTTTTGCCTTTCCATTGCGAACCAAAAGCCTGAGCAGCATTTTCAACTATGCGCAAGTTGTATTGTTTTGCCAAGGCATACAACTGATCCATATCGACGGGCAAGCCTGCCAAATAAACTGGCATGATGGCACGTGTTTTTGGAGTAATGGCGGCAGCCACTTTATGGAGATCAATATTGCGGGTGACCGGATCAATATCCACAAAGATTGGCTTTGCACCAACACTCAAAATGACATTGGATGTCGCTACCCAGGAGATGGGTGTAGTGATCACTTCATCACCTTTACCAATGCCGGCAACTTGCAGGGCAATCTTCATGGTTGCAGTGCCGTTCGCGAAGCAACGCACTGGGCGGCCGCCAAAGTAGTCGCTTAGCGTTGCTTCAAACTCCGCTAACTTTGGGCCCGAGGTTACCCAGCCAGAGCGTAATACCTCTCTAACGGCATCAATCGTTTCTTGATTGAAGCTGGGGCGTGTAAAGGGAATAAAGGCGGGCGTGCTCGACATGGCTCTTGTATTACTTCACTGCCTTACTGGCCTGAGGTCAACGAGTCTGGGTGTTTGACAATGACGCGCCGAGAATCACGATCGATCTCTTGCATAGGGAGATTTTGTCCCTGAAGTGCTTGATATTGCTCGGGAACCATCATGGCGTACGCAGATTGATCTTCTCTCCATCGAGCAATGAAGGCATCCAGCGTAGGTAACCATAGGTTCAGGTTGTTGATTCACGCCAAGCTGTAATTCATCGGGCTCTTCAACCATGATCATGGTTCTGCCTAGATAGAAGGGCATTGTGTGATCTAGTAGGCAGACTGAATAAAAGTTTGCATCTATCGGAATGTTTGCTCGAACTCGGTTGGCGAGATCAATGCCTGAGACTGCCCTACCCAGAGTTTCGTGACTAGTGCCTGCAATGATGGCGCACAAGAAAAAGCCACTGGCAAAACCAACAATACTTTGTAAGCCATTACGTTTTGATTGCCATGCTGCATAAAGACTAAATAGAATGAGCGCGACTAATGCAGCAATAACCCAATAGGTATATTGAGCATAAGCCTCAATTTCATCTGGCCTGGCTTGTTTACCAATTTCGGATAAGAAGAAAAAGCCAACGCATCCCAGTGAAGCAAAGCCCAGAACTTGCAGCCTCCAGGGTAATGGCATCGCATCGTATTGATGTAACCGAGCAGGCGATCTAAACGGTTGCCAATTAACATCGCCAATGCAGGGAAAATGGGAATGATGTAACCGGGCAATTTTGAGCGCGACACACTAAAAAAGCAAAAATCACGGCAAACCAGCACACCAAAAACCAGCCGCTAGAGAAATCTCGTTTACGTTCTTGCCATGCTTGCGCTAGCGATCCAGGAATTTGAAATATCCAAGGCAGTATGCCGATGAGTAATAGCGGTACAAAGTAATAAATGGGTCCGGTTCTGCTATGAGCATCTTGCGTAAAGCGTTGTAGGTGCTCGTGAATAAAGAAAAATTCGAGAAATTCTGGATTGCGCTGAGCAACTAATACAAACCAGGGGTCTGTGACGAGAAGATAGAGAGCGATTCCACTAAATAAACGCAGTCGAGTCCAAACCTTCCAATCCCAAGTGGTCACAGAGTAGGCGACAAACACCATCGCTGGTAACGCTGCGCCGATAACACCTTTTGACAGTGTGGCAAGTGCCATAAAGAACCAGCAAGCTCACATCCAATATCGAGTGTTGGATCGGTTTTGAGTGGTTTGCGCCAATAAAAGACTGCACAGGGCAGTTACCAAAAATGCAGACAGACCCATGTCTAAAGAATTAAAGTGGCCACTAATCACCCACATTGGGCTGGATGCTAAAACTACAGCAGCCAACCATCCGGCCCTCGCATTTACAACGCGAGGGCCAGTAAAGCCGATTGCCAGAATGGTTAAGAATCCCGTCAGCACTGTCCATAGTCTGGCCTGCCAATCACCAATTCCAAAAATTTGGAATGCTGCAGCAGTTGCCCAAATTTGCAGGGGCGGTTTCTCAAAATATTTGTAGCCGTTATAGCGAGGCGTAATCCAGTCACCTGTAACCAACATCTCTCTTGCAATCTCTGCATAACGACCTTTATCCGAAGGAATGAGGTGTCGATAATTCAGGGTGCCAAACCAGAGCAACGCATAAATGATGAGCAAGAGCAAAATCTTGCCAGGATGCAGGGCGGACGATTGACGTATGTGTCCAAACTGCATTAAGTAGGTTCCACAATGAGGGCTAAAAGAACCTGACGTCCTTCGCCGACCAAAATGTTGTAGGTGCGACAGGCTGCCTGAGAATCCATGATCTCAAAACCGATCTTGGCGTCGATTAGGGATTTTAGGAGTTGAGGCCTTGGAAAACGTTGGCGACTGCCTGTTCCAATTAGGACCAATTCCGGCTTAATTGCCACCATTTGTGCAAAATGACTTGCCTCAAGGTCCTCAAAGGACTTGGCGGGCCATTCGGAAATAACCCCCTCAGAGCTCAGTAAAACCGCATGGGCATACGGGACTTGGGTGATCTCCACATAGCCATCGCCATAGCCAGTGATCGTATTGGCTCCAGAATGGGAGTCAGATTGAAGCTTCACGTGGACTCTCTGTCATAATTATGTGGATTATAGCTAGCTGTTTTTTCCAAGATTTCAAGAACTTACCTATTAATTCATTGTGAAATCCGTCCTAAAGTCCCAAAAACTCAATCACGTCTACTACGACATTCGTGGGCCGGTGCTCGAGCTCGCTCAGCGCATGGAGGAAGAGGGTCACAAAATTATCAAATTAAACATTGGAAATGTAGGGGTATTCGGCTTTGATCCGCCTGAAGAGATTCAGTTGGATATGATCCGCAATTTGAGTAATGCCTCCGCTTATTTTGATTCCAAGGGCATTTTGCGGCTCGCAAAGCCATCATGCAGTATTGCCAAGAAAAAGGCATTCAAGGCGTCAATCTCGATGATGTGTATACCGGCAACGGTGTATCTGAATTGATTGTGCTCTCAATGAATGCACTCCTGAATGATGGTGATGAAGTTTTGGTACCCACACCAGACTATCCACTTTGGACGGCAGCAGTTAGTTTGTCTAGTGGTACACCAGTGCACTATTTGTGTGATGAAGCAAAAGATGGGGCACCCGATTTAAATGATTTGCGTAAAAAAATTACGCCTCGCACCAAAGCGATTGTGGTGATCAACCCCAACAATCCAACGGGTGCAATCTATTCAAAAGATGTGTTGCTTGAGCTCACGCAAATTGCTCGCGAACACGGTTTAATTTTGTTTGCTGACGAAATTTACGACAAGATGTTGTACGACGGCGAGAAGCACATTTCGTTGGCTTCTTTATCGGACGATGTCGTGGTGATTACTTTTAATGGCCTTTCCAAGAACTACCGCTCATGCGGCTACCGCGCTGGCTGGATGGTGGTTTCTGGAGATAAGGAAATGGTGCGCGACTATATTGAGGGTCTCAATATGTTGGCGTCGATGCGTTTGTGCGCAAACGTTCCTGGTCAGTACGCCATTCAAACGGCATTAGGTGGTTACCAAAGCATTAATGATTTGGTAACTGAGGGTGGCCGACTTGCTAAGCAACGCGATCTTGCCTGGAAAATGATTACTGCTATTCCAGGGGTAACTTGCGTCAAACCAAAATCTGCTTTGTATTTATTTCCAAGATTGGATCCTGATGTTTTATCCAATTGAAGATGATCAACAGTTCGTTGCAGATCTTCTAAAAGAAGAAAAAGTGTTGTTAGTGCAAGGTTCTGGATTTAATTGGGGCAAGCCTGATCATTTCCGTGTAGTGTTCTTACCTCATGAAGATGTGCTGAAAGAGGCGATTGGCCGTCTTGCCCGTTTTCTTGAGCGTTATCGTAATAAGCATGGCCGCAAGGTTTCATCAATCGCAGCAAAGGCATCATGAAACCGATTCAAGTAGGTCTATTAGGTATTGGCGCCGTTGGTGGTGGGGTATTTACAGTTCTCGAGCGCAACCAAGATGAGATCACGCGTCGCGCAGGCTGTGGTATTCGCACTCATACTGTTGCGGATTTAAATATTAAGCGCGCGAAAGAGATTGTTAAAGATCGTGCGCAGATCGTTAATGATGCGCGTGCTGTTATCAATAACCCGGAAATTGACATCGTGGTTGAGTTGATTGGTGGTTACGGGATTGCCAAAGACCTAGTGCTTGAAGCGATTGCTGCTGGCAAGCATGTTGTGACAGCCAATAAAGCATTAATTGCGGTGCACGGTAATGAAATCTTTAAGGCGGCGCACGCTAAAGGCGTCATGGTGGCTTTTGAGGCTGCTGTTGCTGGCGGAATTCCCATTATTAAAGCATTGCGCGAAGGTTTGACGGCTAATCGTATTGAATGGATTGCCGGCATTATCAATGGCACCACCAACTTTATTCTTTCCGAGATGCGGGACAAGGGTTTGGATTTTGAAACCGTTCTCAAAGAGGCGCAACGCTTAGGTTACGCTGAAGCGGATCCCACTTTTGATATTGAAGGTGTCGACGCTGCCCATAAGGCAACCATCATGAGCGCCATTGCATTTGGTATCCCGATGCAATTTGAAAAAGCCCATGTTGAGGGCATTACAAAATTGGCAGCAATTGATATTCGCTATGCTGAGCAATTGGGTTATCGCATTAAGTTATTGGGCATTGCTAAGAAAACCCCCACCGGAGTTGAGTTACGTGTTCACCCAACATTAATCCCAGCTAAGCGTCTGATCGCCAACGTTGAAGGCGCCATGAATGCGGTGCAGGTATTCGGTGACGCTGTTGGTACTACCTTGTATTACGGTAAAGGTGCTGGCTCTGAACCAACCGCATCTGCTGTGATTGCAGATTTGGTTGATATCACTCGCTTGCTAAGTGCTGATGCTGAGCATCGTGTTCCCTACTTAGCATTCCAGCCAGATGCAGTGCAAGACACTCCAGTTCTGCCGATTGGCGAGATCTCTACCAGTTACTACCTGCGTATGCGCGTTGCAGACCAGGCTGGCGTATTGGCAGATATTACTAAAATTTTGGCTTCTCATGGTGTATCTATTGACGCCCTTTTGCAAAAAGAGGCTGATGAAGGTGAAAAATTTGCGGCGCAACAAA
>CAZXSX010000023.1:0-15485 GCA_964643245.1 uncultured Polynucleobacter sp. | reverse complement strand
ATTGATCAATTGAGTCATGCAGCCAAGAATCTGGGTTTTACCGAGCGCGAAGTGCTGCTACAAGAGCGCGGTTTTGATTGGAGCGCACTGATGAGTGCTGGTCAAACCCTGTCGCTGTTTGGCGATAAACGTTGGGTGGAGTTGCGTATCCCGACGGGTAAGCCAGGGCGTGATGGAGCTGAAACCCTAAAACAATTTGCCGCTCAAATTGAATTACAGAGTAACCTATCGGATGGTCCTGATACCGTCGTGTGCATTGTGCTACCAAGATTAGATGGAAAGACAAAAACATCTGCTTGGTTTGCTGCTTTGGATGATGCTGGCATGGCCATTCAGATTGACTCGATTGACCGCAGTCATTTGCCTCGATGGATTGCTGGTCGATTGAAGTTGCAAAATCAAGCGGTTGAGGCTGGAGCTGAAGGCCAACGTGCATTGGAGTTTATTACAGATCAAGTAGAGGGAAATCTCATTGCGGCTCATCAAGAGATTTTGAAATTGGGTCTTTTGTACCCTCAGGGTGTATTGACGGAAGAGCAGATTCGGTCTTCTATTCTGAAGGTGGCCCGCTATAACGTCTTTGAGATCACCGAGGCGATGCTCGCGGGGGATTTGCCGAGGTTAAATCGCATGTTAGATGGCTTAAAAGGCGAGGGCGAGCCTTTGGTGCTCATTTTATGGAGCGTAACCGAAGAGCTTCGGCTACTATCTAAACTCAAGTCGGCCAGTGATGCAGGAGAGCCTGTGCAACAGCTGCTGCTGGCGAACCGCATCTGGGGAAACAAAGAGCGTTTATATCCTGCGGCACTAAGACGGGTTGAGCCATTCAAGCTGCGCCGCGCGATGCAAGTTGCTGCAGGCCTTGATCGTCAAGTAAAGGGTCTGACCGCTGCCGAATTACCGGCTGATCCTTGGGATGGTTTGCGTATGGTTGGAAATTTATTGCGGTAATTAGAGAAGCAAAAGGGATAACGTTAATGAGTACAAACATCCAAGAAATGATGCAAGACATTGGTTGGCGAGCTCGTAGTGCATCGCGCGCTATGGCACGAGCATCCAGCGAACAGAAACCAGGCCTTATTGCACATTGCAAAGCTTATTCGACAAAAAGCTGGTGAGATTGAAAGGGTGAATCAGATTGATGTTGACCGTGCTAAAGCAAATGGTCAGGATGCTGCCTTTGTAGACCGCTTGACCATGACGCCCAAGACTATTGAAACTATGGCGCTTGGTTTGGAGCAGATTGTTTCTCTAGAAGATCCGATTGGGAAAATCAGTGCGTTGAAAAAGCAAGCCTCTGGTATTGAAATTGGCTAGATGCGCGTTCCGCTGGGTGTCATTGGCATTATTTATGAATCGCGTCCGAATGTGACAATTGATGCAGCGGCTCTGTGTCTTAAGTCAGGAAATGCGGTGATATTGCGTGGCGGATCGGAAGCGATTGATTCCAATACGCTTTTGGCGCAGATTATCCAAGAGGGGCTGGCCGCCGCTGAATTGCCAAAAGATGCCGTGCAAATAGTAACTACAACAGATCGAAGTGCTGTCGGCGAAATGATCACCATGACGCAATTTATTGATGTGATTGTTCCCTGTGGAGGCAAGAGTTTAATCGCGCGCCTGATGGCTGAACTCGTGTGCCGATGATTAAGCATTTAGATGGCATTCGCCATACATATATTGATGCAGATGCTGATATAGCAATGGCCATCAAAGTTTGTGATAACGCAAAGACACAGCGCTATGTGCCTTGTAATGCCATGGAGACGCTTTTGGTCAATCAAGCGATTGCATCCGAAGTATTGCCTAAGCTTTGTAAAATTTATCAAGATAAAGGGGTTGAGTTACGTGTTGATCCTTTGACACGCTCAACATTGGAATCTGCTGGTTTTCAGAATTTAGTTAGCGCTACCGAAGAGGATTGGCAAACCGAATACTTGGCGCCTATTTTGTCAATCAAAACAGTAGCAGACATTGATGAAGCGATGAATCACATTGAGCGCTACGGAAGCAAGCATACCGATGCCATCATCACCAATAACAAAGCTAAAGCTGATCGGTTTTTGCGTGAGGTTGATAGTGCGAGCGTTATGGTAAATGCCAGCACCCGTTTTGCTGATGGCTTTGAATATGGCTTAGGTGCCGAAATTGGCATTTCGAACGACAAACTGCATGCTCGTGGCCCAGTTGGCTTGGATGGTTTAACTTCCCTCAAGTATGTCGTTATGGGTCATGGCGAAATTCGAACCTAAGATAAGTAACAAACAAAAATAATCGAGATTCAATAGACTATGACGAATGCATACCTTTGGGTGAAAACTTTGCACATTGTGTTGGGGACCTCTTGGTTTGCTGGATTATTTTATTTGCCTAGGATTTATGTCAATTTGGCAGATGAGAAAAATCCTGAGGCATATAAGCGTCTTTTGGGAATGTCCGAGCGTCTCTTTCGTTTCATGACCATATTGGCTGTGCCGGCCATTTTATTGGGTTTAACCCTTTGGCTAGTTTTTGGTATTGGCGCAGGGGATGTATGGATGTATGCCAAATTATTTTTTGTCATTTTGGTCATTGGCTATCACCATGCTTGCTATAGCTTGCTCAAGAAATTTCGGGCGGGATTAAATACCAAAACGGGTGTATGGTACCGCTGGTTCAATGAGGTGCCAGTAATCTTGTTGTTGGTGATCGTGGCCTTAGTTATTTTTAAGCCCTAAACGATCAACCTCAATTTCCTTTGTTCTTTGCCCTTTAATTTAAGACGGTTAGCTCTATGCGATTTTTTGTTGTGTGCCCAGGCGGGCTAGAAGTGCCGCTTGCTCAGGAGCTTGCAGTCATCGCAGATCGCTCTGATTCCAAAGTATTGGGTAAATGGGTTATTGATTCGACGCCAACAAGCCCCACTGGAGGCGTTGGTCTTGCAGGCCCCCTATCGGCGGCAATGGCACTCAATCTTCGCTCTAGAATTGCTAGTCGCGTTCTATTGCAAATGGCGCAAGCACCTTATCGCCAGGAAGAGGATCTCTATAAGCTTGCTAGTGGTTTGGCTTGGGAAGATTGGTTTACGTCAAAGCAAACATTGCGGGTAGATGTCACAGCCCACCGTTCGCCATTAAAGAGCCTGAATTTTGCGACGCTCAAAATTAAAGATGCGATTGTGGATCGATTGCGCGATGTTGCCGGTGATAGACCAAGCATCGATACGACTTTTCCGGATGTGCGAGTGCAGGCGCATTTAACGGCTACGCATGTCTCGGTCTATCTTGATACTTCAGGAGAGGCGCTTTTTAAGCGCGGTTGGCGCGATGAAAAAGGCGATGCTCCATTAAAAGAAAATTTAGCCGCAGGTATTTTGTCAATTACGGGTTGGAAGCCAGGGCAGACGTTATTTGATCCCATGTGTGGTAGCGGGACCTTTTTGATTGAAGCTGCGCAAATGGCACTGGCTATACCTCCCGGAGGAATACGGGCGGGAATGTATGGAGATGGTGTTAAACCGACTAAGTTGGCTTATCGTCCACTAGTCAGCTCGGCAAACGGTTTTGGCTTTCAAAGACTTAAGCCTTTTAATGAAACCGCAGAACAACAGCGATGGTCTTCATTAAAAGAGTCAGCATTCAATGAAATATTAGAGCGACGAAAGCAATATCCGAGTGCGGAATCTCTTGGAATTAGCGGTAGCGACATTAACGAAAAACTCGTTTCCATGTTTAAGGGAAATTGGCAAAGAGCTCAGTTACCAGACCAGCCGATTGTGCGTCAAATCGATGCCATGTCAAGTAAGCCGCCAGTAAATACCAAAGACGGAATGATGTTGTTGAATCTCCCTTATGGAGAGCGTCTAGTGATTAAAGGGGGGCGCGGCAATGATAGGTCGAGTGAAATGGCCTTCGATAGCGAAGCCACTGAAAACCGCTTTGAACTCAATTTAGAAATGGGTCGACAGAGTGCCAAGCGCTCTAGTCGCGAATCGCTAAAAAAACTCCAAGCTCAAGAAGAACAAGACCCTAAGTTTGTGGAATTTCTACGTCAATTTGGGCAACACCTTAAGGATGTCTTTGGTGGCTGGAATATATTTGTACTGACTGCAGATATGGCATTGCCTGGCCAGTTGCGTATTAAAGAGTCAAAACGTACTCCATTGTTTAATGGGCCATTGGAATGCCGTTTATTTAAGTTTGAGATGCATCAAAAGCGACCATCTTTTAGCCGACCCGAAGATGAGTTAAATGACTAATGCGTTTTAAAATAGAAAAAGGAAATGGAGAGCAATTTAATGGAATTCAAAACATACATGTGCTTAATTTGTGGTTGGGTATATGACGAGGCTGCAGGACTTCCAGATGAGGGTATCGCGCCAGGAACCTTATGGAAGGACGTGCCCATGAATTGGACTTGTCCAGAGTGCGGTGCTCGTAAGGATGATTTTGAGATGATGGCAATTTGATAGCCTGCAATCAGTTAATTTTCTAGATCAACACCAACGAGGTAATAGTGAGTCAAAACGACGTTTTATTTGAGCGCGCACAAAAAATCATTCCTGGAGGAGTGAACTCTCCAGTACGTGCTTTTCGTCAAGTTGGCGGCACCCCTCGTTTTGTAACCAAAGCTCAAGGGCCCTATTTTTGGGATGCGGATAATAAGCGTTATATCGATTTAATTATGTCTTGGGGGCCCATGATTGTGGGGCATGCAAATCCTGAAGTGGTTGAGGCAGTAAATAGGGCCGCTGCAACAAGCTTTAGTTATGGAGCGCCTACCGAAGGGGAGATTGAGTTAGCTGAGCGCATTTGCGCTTTGATGCCCAGTGTCGAGCAAGTGCGCATGGTCTCCAGCGGTACTGAAGCGACCATGAGTGCGTTGCGATTAGCTCGTGGCTATACCGGCCGCGATCTGATTATTAAATTTGAAGGTTGCTATCACGGTCATGCAGATAGCCTACTCGTCAAAGCAGGATCTGGACTTTTGACTTTTGCGGATTCAACTCAAAATGCACCATCTTCAGGGGGTGTGCCTCAGGATTTGGTGAAACATACGATGGTCTTGCCATATAACGATGTGCAGGCAGTTGAGGATGTATTTAAAAAGCAAGGCAATCAAATCGCCGCAATTATTTTGGAGCCGATTGCTGGCAATATGAATCTGATTCAGCCATCAACCGAGTTTTTGCAGTCCATTCGAAGTCTTACAAGCCAATATGGCAGCGTTCTCATCTATGACGAAGTGATGACTGGATTTCGGGTGGCGTTGGGAGGGGCTCAGTCTTTGCAAGGCATCATTCCAGACTTAACATGTCTGGGAAAAGTGATGGGTGGTGGTATGCCGATGGCCGCCTTTGGCGGTAAAAAGGACATTATGTCCAAGTTAGCCCCCTTGGGAAATGTGTACCAGGCCGGAACATTGTCGGGCAATCCTGTAGCGGTTGCGGCTGGTCTCAAGACTCTCGAAATTATCTCGAGAGCAGGTTTCTATGAATGTCTAGCTGGTCAAACACGAAAGCTGATGGCTGGTTTAAAGCAATCGGCAGATAAAATCGGCATCCCTTTTGCAGTTGATAGTGTTGGTGGCATGTTTGGCTTTTATTTTGCAAAAGATGTACCAACTTCATATGAGGCTGTTACCAAAACCGACATGGAAGCCTTTAAGAAATTCTTCCATCTCATACTGGATGAGGGCGTATATCTCGCACCATCTGCTTATGAAGCAGGATTCACGTCAATCGCTCATGACAATGAAGTCGTGAATGTCATTGTTACTGCGGCTGAAAAGGCATTTCAGAAGCTACGGTAGCAGGTGAGCTTTACATCCGTAAGGGATGATCGTAGCCTGCAACCTGAATAATCTGAGATTTCTTCAGATCCTTGTTGGATGATGACATTTCAATAGCGGTCAGTTTTCCACCCCATACGCAACCCGTGTCAAGACCCACTACATTTTGATCTCGCAAGAGTCCAAGGGTGGACCAGTGTCCAAAATAAATCACGGTATCCCGCGTTTTACGTTTGGGCGCCTTGAACCAGGGGATATATCCTTTGGGACCGCTCTCTAAGCCTTCTTTGCTGTCGAATTCCATTACACCGGTTGGGGTGCAAAAGCGCATCCTGGTAAGCGCGTTTGTGATCACTCGTAGTCGATCGTTGCTTTTTAAAGAGTTGCTCCATTTGTTAGGCGCGTTGCCATACATGCTTGCTAAAAAAGCTTTATAGGATTTACTGCGCAACACTTTTTCAACTTCGTGGGCATATGCAATCGTTTGCTCCAAATTCCATTGCGGTAGAACTCCAGCATGAACAGCGAGTACTTTTCCGTTACTCAGGGCTAAAGGCCTGTTTCGAACCCAATGAATTAATTCTTTGCGATCTGGGGCTTTTAGAATGGGGGCTACGGTATCTAGAGGCTTTAATTTGCGGATACCAGCATCAATCGCTAAGAGGTGAAGATCGTGATTACCCAAAATGCATTCCGCGCGATCGGATTCTTGCAACGCTTTGAGTTGACGTAATGCTCCTAATGAATTAGGGCCTCGATTAACGAGATCACCTAAAAAAATCATTTTGGATTTTTTGGGGATTTTCTTCAGAAGAGCCTTAAGTGAAGGTGCGCATCCTTGCACATCTCCAACCGCAAAAATTTTGTTCATGCCCTATTTTAAGCGTAAGAAACTAATTCACTTTTTTGACTACGCTATACCGAACCAAGGTCTTTTTGCGAGCCTCATCGTGATCCACCACGGGGAACGGGTAGTCTCGTCCCAGAGTAATGCCAGCTGCTTCAAGTTCAATGTGACTCGCTTTCCAAGGCGCATGAATGGATTTTTTCGAGAGCTTTTCAAGCTGTGGCAAATAGCGGCGGATAAATTTTCCCTCGGGATCAAACTCTTCGGATTGGGTAATGGGATTGAAGATTCGGAAGTAGGGTTGAGCATCACACCCCGAGGAGGAGGCCCACTGCCATCCCCCGTTGTTGGAGGAGAACTCAAAGTCATTGAGGTGTTCAGCAAAATAGGACTCTCCCCATCGCCAATCAATGCCTAGATCTTTCGTTAGAAAACTGGCGACCACCATTCGTAGGCGATTGTGCATATAACCCGTTTGATTGAGCTGATGCATAGCTGCATCTACCAGAGGGTATCCCGTTCTACCATCACACCAGGCTTCAAATAATTTCTTGGCAGAGGATCCGCTTTCCCAAGCAATATTGTCATAGTCGGGTTTAAATGAGGCGCCTTGCGCTAGGCGTGGATGATTCGCGAGAATCATAAAATAGAAATCGCGCCATATTAGTTCGCTTAACCATATCGTTGCACCCATGCTGCCTGCGAGCATGCGGCGGTGAGCTTCACGCACTAAGCCTCGTATCGATAGCATTCCGAAGCGCAGATGGGTTGAGAGGTAACTGACTCCCTTGATAGCTGGAAAATCTCTGCCGATTTGGTATTGATCAATACGGGATAGAAAGTCTTCCAAAAATAGCTGACCACCAGCGGATCCAGGCGGTAGATAGGCTTCTATGCCGGTTGAACAAAAACCCATAGATTCAAGAGAGGGAAGTGTTCCATCTAATTTTTTGGGAATAGGAGCAATTTGTCCTGACTGGAGATCGCATTCATATGCAGCCAGATCTCTCTCTTGAAGTGTCTTCAGCCAATTGTTTTTATACGGTGTAAATATTGAGAAGACGGTATTGGAATTCGTGAGAATTTCTTTCTTTTCAAAAATCACTTGATCCTTGAAACTTTCAAAGTGAATTCCCAGTTTTTCTAATGCGTTCTTAACTTGATTATCTCTTTTGATTGCAGAGGGTTCATAGTCGTGATTGGTAAATACCGTATCGATACCTAATTCTTTGGCAATTCGAGGAATGCATTCTGTAGGACTGCCGTATTGCACGATGAGGCCGCCACCGAGTTTTCTCAGTTCATCGTCAATCTGTTTTATGCCTTGCCAAATGAAGTCAACCCTGCGGTCATGCTTCAGACCCTTTGGGTCAAGTTCACCCTGAATTAAAGGTTTGAGAATATCGATATCAAAAATGAAAGTGAGCCAGACTTGTTTGCCCTCTTTAAGGGCGTGATGAAGCGCTGCATGGTCATATAGACGAAGATCACGACGGAGCCAAACTAGCGCTTTTTGCATAGTCATAATATTAGGGCTAATTAAAGAAAATTGTTGAAGAAAACCTTCGGCAAAAAGGTTAAGATCACTAGTAACTATGGATACGATTTTTTTTATTGTTTCGAAAGTGGTGCAATTTTGTATCGAACCACTGAATTGGGCGATTGCTTTTATTTTTCTAGCCCTTTTATTCCTTTCCCTAAGAAAACCGCAGATATGTAAACGTTTCTTGGTGCTGGCTTTAGTGGATTTATTGATTGTTGGGTGGTTGCCCACTTCCGAGTTTGGCTTGCAAGTGCTTGAAGATGCTATTCCTAAGGCGCCATTGTCTCGTTACTCTGAAAACGATATTGGCGGAATCATCATCTTGGGTGGCGCGGTGGAGGGGGGTCAAATTGCTTTAGATCGTGGCGAGGTTTCAATTTATTCTTCCGCAGAACGGGTGACAAAGGCGTTTGAGTTGATTCGTCAGCACCCAAATCTCCCATTCATTTTCAGTGGATTTTCTGGGCGTATGAATCCACAAGGTATCTCAGAGGCAGACGCCTTTAAGCAATTGATTGCTGAGCAGGGGCTAGCGCAAATGACTGAAAAAACGGCCCATTATGAGAATTGGTCGCGAAATACCTATGAGAATGTTCTTTATATGAAGCCCATGATTGATGAGTTTGGGTCCAAAAATGAGGGTGGTGCTTTGAAACCCTGGCTATTAATTACATCAGCTAGTCACATGTATCGGTCCGTCGAGTTATTTAAAAAGCAGGGAATTTCAATTATTCCGGTCCCAGTTGATTATCAAACAGCCTTTCGTCTCAAATGGCGGTCATTTGACTTGGAGGACGGTATCCAAAATTGGAATAAGCTGGTACATGAAACTATTGGAGTGCTGGCTTACTGGATTACTGGAAAAATCTAGATATTCGTTAAAATGAGGCCATATGACGAAGGTCGATAAAGCCCCTCAAGATTCGGACCCAGGGTCATTGATCTCCCATTCTGCCGATCATTTAGCCAATCAGTTTTTGATTTCTATGCCAGGGATGGTAGATCCCAATTTTGCCAACTCCGTCATTTATCTGTTTGAACATAATGAGCGTGGCGCAATGGGCTCGGTCGTCAATAAACCGACAGAAGTCGATCTGGCAACATTATTTGACAAAATTGAGCTTAAGCTCGAAATTGCACCATTATTAGAGCAGCCAGTATATTTTGGCGGCCCTGTACAGGTGGAGCGCGGCTTTGTTTTGCACGAATCAAATCCCCATTTTTCTTACAGCTCGTCTCTTATTATTCCGGGCGGACTGACAATGACGACCTCCAAAGATGTTCTTGAGGCAGTAGCCCTGGGTAAGGGCCCTAGTCATTTTTAACCCCCCCTATGGTCAGCGTTATGAAAAGACTATGAGTCATTTGGGATTTGACATGTCCTCGCTATCTGGGCAAGCAGGTCACGCTTAATGTCGCTGTCAATGAGTCGCCCGTCCATCACTGTAATGGCGTTTGATTTTGGAACAAAGCGTGTGGGTGTAGCAGTTGGAAATTCGGTAACGCAAACCGGGCAGGCATTAAAGACAATTGCAGTCGCTGATGTGGATATGCTTTTTCAAGAAATTAGGGACTTAGTCAAAGAGTGGCAACCACATCAGCTAGTGGTCGGCCGTCCCGTTCACCCTGATGGGGTAGCGCATGAAATGACGGCTAAAGCAACCCGTTTTGGTAATCAGTTGCAGGGACGGCTAAATTTGCCAGTAGCATGGGTGGATGAGCGTTATAGCTCAGTTATTTTGGAGAGCGATCCCAAGATGCGAGACAATCTAGATGCACATTCTGCCGCTATTCTTTTGGATCAGTATTTTGCAGAATTGGCATCCTCTTAAATCGATTCAATTTGAGTATTAGAACTTTGATGAACGCTGAATTGCTGTACGACAAATTACTAGGTGCTCTGCAAAAAAAATTGCAGCAGGGTTCGTTTGAGCTTGCAGGATTAGCTATGGGTGGGGCTTGGATTGCTGAGCGTTTAGCAACGGATTTAGGTTTGCCGCACTACGGAATCATTAATGTAGCTTTTCATCGAGACGATTATGCGGAAAAAGGGATGACCGCACTGCGAACTGCCAGCACTATGACGACCCATTTGCCGTTTGATGTAAATGATGCCAATATTGTTTTGGTCGATGATGTTTTATTCACTGGCAGAACCGTTCGCGCAGCCTTAAATGAGCTGTTTGATTTTGGGCGACCCGCATCCGTTGAATTAATGGTGCTTGCCGATCGTGGTCACCGCGAGCTTCCGGTATGCGCCAATTTTGTGAGCGAGCATGTTGTGATGCCGGAAGACCAAATTTTGGTTTTGGAAAAAGATTCTTCAGGAAAATTTAATTTTCAGCTTGAGGGGCGTGATAATGGGCGCTGAAAACAATCTTGTAAATCAATTTAATGCTGCTGGAGAACTGACGCACCTTTTAACCTTAGAGGGTTTGCCAAAAGAACATATTTTGCATATTTTGGATACAGCCAAGCAATTTGTGAGCGTGACGGATCCTTCTAGAGAAGTAAAAAAAGTTCCGCTATTACGTGGTAAGAGTGTTTTCAATCTTTTCTTTGAAAACTCTACTCGCACAAGAACGACCTTTGAAATAGCTGCGAAGCGATTATCCGCGGATGTGATCAATTTAGATATTTCGACTTCTTCTACCGCAAAAGGTGAAAGTCTTTTGGACACGATTGATAATCTAGTGGCGATGCAGGCAGATATTTTTGTGGTACGCCACGGTGTTTCAAAGGTGCCTATTGAAATTGCCCATCATGTGCCGTCTCATGTGCACGTTGTCAATGCGGGTGATGGTAGTCATCAGCATCCAACGCAAGGCCTGTTGGATATGTATACGATGCGCCACTTTAAGCACAGTTTCAAGGGTTTAAAGGTAGCAATTGTGGGGGATATTGTCTATAGTCGCGTGGCGAAATCTAATATTCATGCTCTTACTACGCTAGGTTGTGAAGATATTCGAGCGATAGGCCCTGAGAGTCTATTGCCAACCGATTTAGATATGCTTGGTGTCAAAGTCTTTCATAGCATAGAAGAGGGCTTAAAAGATGTGGATGTCGTAATGACCTTACGTATTCAGAAGGAGCGCATGGAGGCTGGTCAGGTACCCGAAGGAGATGCCTTCTTCAAGCAGTATGGTTTAAATTCGGATCGCCTGGCTCTAGCAAAAGCAGATGCTATTGTGATGCACCCAGGCCCAATGAATCGTGGCGTTGAAATTGATTCTGCAGTTGCAGATGGGCCTCAATCGGTTATCTTGAATCAAGTAACGTTCGGCATTGCTGTCAGAATGGCGGTGATGTCTATCGTTGCTGGCAATAATTAATTAGATTTATATTTCAGTGGCTATTGGGATTTCTGTTGTTGCAAAGAACAAGCGTTGGTTAATCCTGTCGCATGGATTTAATATGGATGGTCGCGCATCCAGCCAAACGATCACTGACAAGATTCCTTATTTTTTAGATGCTGGAGTGGAGCCGATCGTCTTGAGTGCGATTACCGGTATTAAAGATGAGCGTTTCCCGCACTATCAATATTTAGCTTGGGGACCAGCAGCATTTCGGTTTGATTTTCGTCATTGGATTGCGAACCAGTTTGGTCGAGGCCTCGTCTATAAAGTGCTGACTGGACTTGTTTCGTTTTTATTGGCCCCATTTGTGGCCATTGAGAAAATGTTGTTAGGTTACTCCAGCCAGTGGTCATGGGCGATGCCTGCATTTCTGCATGGAATAAAGCTGGTTCGGCAAGGCAAAGTTGATTTAATCTATTCAACAGGGGGTGCTTGGTCTGCTCACCTAGCAGGGCTTTGGTTGAAAAAGATGACCGGGGTAAAGTGGATCGTAGAGGTTCATGATCCATTGGTAATGCGCAAAAGCCCTGCCGACGACGGTGCAGATGTCCCACGAAATCGAGATGCAAGATTTAGACACTATTTGGAAAAACAAATCGTGCGTCATGCCGATTTTGTGTGGTGGTTTACGGAAGGCGCTATACATTACGCAAAAGTTCGTAACACCAACCTCAATACCCCTGGCAATGCGCATGGTTTTATTCTGATGCCGGGTGCTCGGCCACCTAGCGGATTGGGCGCTGCTAAACATCACATCTACAGTGATACTTTAAATCTTTTGCACTCTGGTTCATTGGCGAAAGACCGCTCACTTTCAATTATCTTGAATGCGCTACAGGACTTATTTACAAAATACCCAGAAGCTCGTCAAAAAATTCGAGTGCATGCGTATGGAGCAGCTTTAGATTCCTTAACGGTAGAAGCGCTAAATCGTCTTGGATATGAGGACGTATTGCTTTCCCATGGCCGATTAGAGAAAGATCCGGTGACTGGAAAGTCTGGGAGAGAGCGAGTTGTCGAAAAGATGCAAGAGGCAGACGTATTGATTTTGTTACATGGTAATGATGAATGGTGCGCCGAGTATATTCCTTCTAAATTCTATGAATATCTATGGACTGGCCGTCCCATATGGGGTATCACGCACCGCAATCCCCAAATGGATCGGCTGTTATCCGAGAGGGGTGCCTATTTAAGTCACGATGGCGATCAAGAGGGTATCGCAATGGCCTTAGAAAGAATCTGGCTTGATTGGCAAGCGGGTAAACTGATCGAGCCAAAATGGATGCCGTTAGATGTGGATCAGGCTGTTGTGCGGATTCTCGATACGATTGAATCAAAACAATGGGAAGCAATTTGAAAGATTTTGTTCTTTACTGCAAGTCGTATCGGAATGATTTCCTGCGACTAAAACGCTTACTTGCCTCCATTGAGCAATTTAATGCGGATAGTCTGCCATTCTATACCTCCACCCCGCGAGCAGATCATGCACTGCTTTTGGAAATCATTGGGGCAAGTGGTTATGAGTGGGTTGCAGACGAAGATATTGTGCAAGCGAACCCTAAAGCGGCGTATGAGAAATATCGGTTGATGCCTGGCGGCCTTTCTCAGGCAATCATCAAGTCCGAATTTTGGCGTCTTGATCGAGCACAAAATTATTTATGTTTGGATTCTGACGCTGTCTTCATTAGACCGTTTTATCGACACGATTTCATGGCGAACGAGACAGTGCCTTACACTGTAATTCATCAAAACAAAGAGTATTTTCAACTCGCCCTGGATCGAGGTCATCAGCACATTGTCCAGAATCTGCAAGCGGAGGCGGTCAGAGTGCAGGCGGTATTTGAGCGCTCCGGCCCCCTGTTTTATGGGGCTCCAGCGCCTTTTATTTGGTCTGCTGAAGTATGGCGTTCTTTAGAGCGGGAATATCTTGCGCCCAAAGATCTATCTATTTGGGATTTGGTATCGCCAGAACTTCCTGAGACGCTGATCTATATTGAAGCAGCAATGAAATATCAGGCTATTCCATTGATCGTTATAGAGCCTCTATTTAGGGTCTATCACTATGATTGGCAATACTTTATGATGAAAAGGCTCGGTGAGTCAGTTGATACATTGAAAATCAATTTTTTAGGCGTGATCTATCAGTCCAACTGGGAATCACATCTTCACTTGGAGGGCAGTCAAAAGTCATTGCCCTCTAGAGTGCTAAAGCGCATCAAGAAATCGTTACGTTACCTACAAAGCTATATCTAATGACTGATTTGCAAATTTTGGTAATTTCTTTACCTGGGTCGGAGGCTCGACAACAAAAGGCCAAAATTGAGTTGGATAAATCCGGACTGAAATGGCGTTTTTTAGAGGCTGTAAGTGGTTCTGCTTTGACTCACGCACCTAGGGAATACAACGCCCCAAAGGTAAAAAAATTATTAGGATTTGAGTTAACACCAAATGAGCTTGGTTGCTTTCTTTCTCACAAAAAAGCGTGGCAAGAGTGTGTTGATAAAAATGTACCCACCATTGTTTTTGAAGACGATTTTTATTTACTACCCCACTTTACAAAAACGATTCAATTTTTGTTAGAAAATTATCCCCACTGGAATGCAGTAAGACTTCAAGGCTTAAGTACTGTGCCTCAAGAAAGCATTCAGACACATCCTGATGGTGAATTTTCTGTAGTAAGGAATCTTGGGGATGCGGTAGGCGCTACAGCCTATTTGATTAGGCCAAAAGCGGCACAAATTTTGATTGATGCATCCCAAGAGATTTACGAACCTCTCGACCACTTTCTAGAGCATCATCAAAAACATCATTTGGAATTTTTAGCAATCAGTCCATACCCTGTTGATATCACTGGCGTGCAAACAACGATCGCAGATAGGCCTGGGAGACAACCCATTCAAGGGATCAGAAAAGTTAGGCGCTCCATCGAGCGCGCTCTAGACCGTTGGTTTTCGAAAAATCCTTGGTTTCCAAAGTAAGTGTAATAGTCCGCTAATACAGTTTTTTCTCAGATTTCGGAGCTTCCGGATAAAGCGGTATTGTTGAATCGCTAGACGATCAATAGGGGAAATGTGTATTTCAGCAAGCGGGATACCATCAATAAAGACATCTTTAAATTTCTGCATCACTTCCGTCGCACAAAACTGTTGGGAATAAGCATCCCAATTTTTAGTTCGTTGTACTTTTCGATCGAAATGAAAAAAATCTCGGCCAAGTCCTTTTTGCCGTTATAGAGAATGGCTTTATCACCCAGAATTTCAATATGACTGCGTTGTGGAGATAATGCGTAGGTAATTACTGGCTTTCCCTTAATGGAGAATTCGCCGCAAGCAAGCCCAAAGCTCTCGCCAATACCCCGTGCGTGTAGCATGCCATCACAAGTATTAATCAATTTCACCTTGTAATTCAAGTCTGAATTGCCAGGAAGAAAGCGTAGTTGTGCGTGCTTTGCAAAGGGCTCTAAATTCATGAAGACAAAAAATAGATCAGATCTTTTCAATGGCAGCCAAGACTTCCTCTCGAACAAACGGCAAGTTAAAGCTATCGGAACCACCATACCAACCGAGTACTGTAGCGCTCAGTGGAATTCCAAGCTGATCGCGAAGATCACCCTCTTCATTGGGTAACTCAATCATGTGTGGCACAAATGGAATTTTGTTATTCGAATACTCCTTTGCCAGCCATTGAGAGACAAATGCATATTTGTCGCCATGAAATTCTTCAGGCTTGGTTGGAAATACAGCGTGCATCAGCGTTGGGGAGCTTTCACAAAATGCATCGTCACGCTCGCCTGACTTAATGAAATATGCTAGTCGATTTTTTCCTGTTTAACAAGGTGGTTTACAACAAGGTGGTTTAGTTCAGGCTGTCCGTCGTAAGGGCAAAGCTTAAATTGATGAGAAAATTATTCGAAGACGGATAGATTAAGGGGATTTCCTTTGCGATAGAAAATCATTACCGAGTAAATGTT
>CAZXSX010000022.1:0-16221 GCA_964643245.1 uncultured Polynucleobacter sp. | reverse complement strand
ACCGCATCAAGCTCTTAGGTATTGCCAAACGCCGTGAACAAGGTGTCGAACTGCGCGTGCACCCCACTTTAGTGCCTGCCAAGCGTTTGTTAGCCAACGTTGAAGGGGCAATGAATGCGGTGTTGGTCAAGGCCGATGCCGTTGGCGCAACCCTGTACTACGGTAAAGGTGCGGGGGCTGAACCCACCGCGTCCGCCGTGATTGCGGATTTAGTCGATGTGACGCGCGTCGCCACCGCCGATGCACAACAACGTGTGCCACATTTGGCCTTCCAACCTGACCAATTACACGATCTGCCCATCCTGCCAATCAGCGAAATCGAAACCGCTTACTACTTACGTTTGCGCGTTGAAGACAAGCCCGGCGTTTTAGCCGACATTACGCGCATCCTTGCCGATCAAAGCATCTCGATTGATGCGATGTTGCAGCGTGAACCTGAAGAAGGCGAAGCTCAGACCGACATCATCATCCTGACCCATGTATGTAAAGAAGCCTGTGCTGATGCGGCAATCGCCAAGATTGAAGCTCTGCCCGTGTTACAAGGCAAAGTGACCCGCTTGCGTTTAGAAGAGTTGCAATAAGCGACTTGCCAACGGCCTAGGAGTTACAAAAACTAGGCGAATAGCGTGTGCTGTCTCTATAACGTCCTTTCTGAGGGAAGCCCAGAAAGGACGTTTTTCATATAGAATGCCGGGCTTTCTTAACCTATGTAATTCGGAGCGAAAGCACATGGCTATCGAACGCACCCTCTCTATTATCAAACCCGATGCAGTTGCCAAGAACGTTATCGGTCAAATCTATGCTCGTTTTGAAGCCGCTGGCTTGAAAGTTATCGCCGCCAAAATGGTTTGGTTGTCTGAGCAAGAAGCTGGTCAGTTCTACGCTGTTCACAAAGAGCGTCCCTTCTTTGCTGACTTGGTCAAGTTCATGACTTCTGGCCCCGTGATGATTCAAGCGTTAGAAGGCGAAAATGCCATTCTGACCAATCGTGAATTGATGGGCGCAACCGATCCTAAGAAAGCCGCACCCGGTACTATCCGTGCTGATTTCGCTGAATCTATCGACGCTAATGCTGTTCATGGTTCTGACGCACCTGAAACTGCTGCCGTTGAAGTTGCTTTCTTCTTCCCTGGCATGAATGTTTTCAATCGTTAATCAATCCGATTATTGATAAGTAGGCGCATTGACCTCCCCGCGCGTAAATCTCTTAGATTTTGACGCTGACCAATTGGCGGTGTATGTCGCGGGGTTAAATGAAAAGCCCTTTCGGGCAAAGCAACTCATGCAGTGGATACACCAGCGCGGTGTCTCCGACCTCAATGACATGAGTGATTTAGCGAAAAGCTTCCGAGCAACCCTGCTCGATAAAGCAGAAGTACGCTCGCTTCCTGTGATTAAAGATGAACATGCTCAAGACGGCACTCGCAAGTGGTTGCTGGATGTGGGCGCGGGCAATGCCGTGGAGTCGGTCTACATACCTGAGGACGATCGAGGTACATTGTGCATCTCCTCACAAGCGGGATGTGCAGTCAACTGCCGTTTTTGCTCAACTGGTCATCAAGGTTTTTCACGCAATCTCACTTCAGGTGAAATCATTGAGCAACTGTGGTTTGCTGAACATTTGTTGCGTAATGATCCCGAGGCAGTGCGCAGAATTGAAAAATACCCCACACCAGGATGGGAGCATACGGGTCGTGTGATTTCGAATGTTGTGATGATGGGTATGGGCGAGCCATTGCTCAACTATGACAATGTGGTCGCAGCGTTGCGCTTGATGTTAGATGATCGTGCATATGGTTTATCACGCCGTCGCGTCACCGTCTCTACTTCTGGTGTTGTGCCGATGATTGATCGTCTTGCACAAGATTGTCCGGTCGCATTAGCTGTGTCATTGCATGCACCCAACGATGCCTTACGCGATCAACTGGTGCCACTTAACCAAAAATACCCTTTACGGGAACTGCTAGATGCGTGTGAGCGTTATTTGCCATTTGCTCCAAGGGACTTTTTGACCTTTGAGTACTGCATGCTCGATGGTATCAATGATTCGGATATTCAAGCAAAAGAATTAGTGCGCTTACTCAAAAATGTTAAGTGCAAAATCAATTTGATTCCGTTTAATCCATTTCCAGAATCTGGTCTGAAACGTTCATCAGCCAATCGGGTTAATGCTTTTGCCAGCATCTTGCTTGATGCTGGCATGGTGGCGACAGTACGCAAGACCCGCGGGGATGATATTGCGGCTGCTTGTGGTCAGTTGGCGGGGGATGTAGTTGATCGCACCCGAGTGCGTGAGCGGGCAGTGCATAAAGCCGAAATTGACGTGCTTGAGACGCAGGTTGACGAACAGCCCATTGAGTGGCTCAAAAAGTTAAATTAACGATTTCATACCCTGCATTCAATCTCATGAGCTCGAATTACTCTTCTTCACCGTTACCCAATCTGCCCTTGGGTCCAGCACCAAAACGTGCCACGCGCCAAGCAACGGTTGCCTGGAAGACGAACATCATTACGGTCGGTGGTGATGCACCCGTGCGCGTGCAGTCAATGACCAATACGGATACGGTCGATGCAGTGGCTACTGCAATTCAGGTAAAAGAGTTAGCGCGCGCGGGTTCGGAGATGGTCCGCATTACCGTCAATACTCCCGAAGCAGCAGCAGCCGTTCCCTATATTCGTGAACAGTTAGATAAGATGGATGTCTTGGTGCCGTTGATTGGGGACTTTCATTACAACGGCCATACCTTATTGAACGATTACCCGGAATGTGCAAAGGCGCTTTCGAAGTACCGTATTAATCCAGGCAACGTAGGTAAGGGTGCCAAGCGCGACTCGCAATTTGCACAGATGATTGAAGCGTCATGCAAATACAATAAGCCAATTCGGATTGGTGTGAACTGGGGTAGCTTAGATCAAGAGCTTTTAGCCTCGATTATGGATAGCAATGCTGCCTTACCCAATCCTAAAACTGCGCAAGAGGTGATGATTGAGGCATTAATTCAGTCTGCACTGCAATCGGCTGAAAAAGCGGTTGAGTTGGGGATGAACCCCAATCAAATTTTGCTCTCATGCAAAGTGAGCAATGTGCAAGATTTGATTGCGGTCTATCGCGACCTCTCCCGTCGCTCGGACTATCCACTCCATCTTGGTTTAACAGAAGCAGGTATGGGAAGCAAAGGCATTGTGTCTTCTACTGCAGCGATGGGCATTTTGTTGCAAGAGGGCATTGGTGACACCATTCGGGTTTCCCTAACCCCAGACCCAGGTGCCCCACGCGAGAATGAAGTCATTGTTGCGCAAGAAATTTTGCAAACAATGGGCTTGCGCAATTTCACGCCGATGGTGATTGCATGTCCTGGATGTGGCAGAACAATGAGTACGACTTTCCAAGAACTGGCTGCCAATATTCAGTCCTATTTGCGTCAACAGATGCCTATTTGGAAGAAAACCCATCTTGGGGTAGAGAATATGAACGTGGCGGTAATGGGTTGCATTGTTAATGGCCCGGGAGAGAGTAAGCATGCCAACATTGGCATCTCCTTGCCAGGTACTGGCGAGACCCCTGCAGCCCCTGTCTTTGTCGATGGGGTTAAAGTAAAGACATTGCGCGGCGACAATATTGCTCGAGAATTTCAGGTCATCGTGGATGACTATGTCAAACAGCATTACGCAGTGAAGACTTAACTACATAACAATAAAAATGACTGACCAAAACAAAGACCCAAAAGCGCAAGCCAAAGCTCAAAAAATTAAGGGCATCCGCGGCATGAATGATTTGCTGCCAGCAGATGCTGGGCAGTGGGCGCATCTCGAGCATGTGCTCCGTGATTTGACTCGGGCCTATGGATATGAATTTTTGAGAACACCAATTGTGGAAGCGACGGCGGTCTTTCAACGGGGTATTGGTGAAGTGACGGATATTGTTGAGAAGGAAATGTATTCCTTTGAAGATCGCTTGAATGGTGAGCAACTGGCCTTACGCCCTGAAGGAACCGCTGCACTGGTGCGCTCGGTAATTGAAAATAATTTGCTCTACGACGGACCTAAGCGTCTTTGGTACACCGGACCAATGTTTCGTCATGAGCGCCCACAGCGTGGTCGCTATCGCCAGTTCCATCAATTTGGCATTGAAGCCTTAGGATTCGCTGGCCCAGACATTGATGCTGAAATTATCCTGATGGGGCAACGCCTATGGGACGAGTTGGGCTTAAAAGGCGTGCGCTTAGAGATCAATTCTTTAGGGCAGGCTTCTGAGCGCGCGGAGCATCGCACTGCCTTGGTAACGTACTTTCAGAAAAACCATGCGCAATTGGATGAAGATTCTCAGCGTCGGTTGTTAACCAATCCACTGCGGATCTTGGATTCAAAAAATCCACAGATGCAAACGTTGATTGAAGGCGCACCAAAATTATTGGATTACTTGGGCGAAGAATCCCTGAAGCATTTCAATGCTGTACAAGAAATTCTGAAGGCAAACAATATTCCCTGCAAGATTAATCCGCGTTTAGTGCGTGGCTTGGATTACTACAACTTAACCGTGTTTGAATGGATTACGGATGAGCTTGGTGCGCAAGGCACGATTGCAGGCGGTGGTCGCTATGATCCATTAATTGAGCGCATGGGTGGTGAAGCTGCTCCTGCTTGTGGTTGGGCCATGGGCATGGAGCGTGTTCTCGAGCTCATGAAGGTTTCAGGTTCGTTGCCAGAGGTTCAGGCGCTTTGCGATGTGTTTGTATTGCATCAAGGTGGACAGACGCTGACGACCGCCATGATTATTGCTGAGCGCTTGCGCAGTGCTGGTATCGATACCATTCTTTTCTGCCCCCCAGATGGTCAGACTGCTAGCTTTAAGTCCCAGATGAAAAAGGCGGATGCCAGTGGTGCCGCCTATGCTGTCATCATCGGCCCAGACGAATTAGCCAAAAATGAGGCTGGACTCAAGGACTTACGCGGTACTGGTGAGCAAAAATCGATTCCCCTAGAGGGCGTACTGGAAGCGGTAATTGATGCCATGGTGGGTGCCTCCGAATAGAATGACAGAACTGCGGATATCGATACGAATACTGGCAGGCAATAAATCGTTAAATATTGATTAAATAGCTTGGATTGACATGCCATTAGATTTAGAAGAACAAGAACAGTTAGACCAACTTAAAGCGTTTTGGCAAAAGTATCGCAACCTCATCACTGGTGTGGTGACAGTAGCGTTATTTGCCTATGCTGCTTACAGTGGTTATCAGTGGTGGCGCAATAGCCAAGCCCTAGAGGCATCCAAGCTTTATGAAACGATGGTGACTGCAATTGCCAAAGGTGATCGCGAACAAACCTTGCGCGCTGCGGATGATTTGCAAAAAGATTTTGCCCGTACTCCATATGCGCCAATGTCCAGTTTGATTGCTGCACGAATCGCCTCCGATGCGGGAGATAGTGCAAAGGCTTTGGACTATCTGCGTTGGGCGGCAAAAAATGCCTCCAATGATGGCTATTTGGCCTTAGCCAAAATCCGTTTGGTATCGCAATTGATTGAGCAGGGAACGGAAAAAGATTTTGCCGAGGCAGATCAAATCCTCAAAGACAAGCCAGTAGCGGGATTTGAAGCCTTGTGGCTTGAGCGTCGTGGCGATTGGTATTTGGCGCAAAAGAAAAATGAACAGGCCAAACAAAGTTATCAAGAGGCATGGAAAAAATTGGATCAAGCAAAAGAGTTCCCAGAAGAGGCGCGTCGTCTCCTGAAAGTGAGGTTGGATGCTGTTGGAGGTATTGCTCAGTGAAACAGACGTTTAAGCGCATAACTGCTGCGCTACTGGTGGGTGTCGTTGCTACCGCTTTGGTTGCTTGCTCTGGCGGTTCTCGTGTGCGCAAACCTGCTGAGGTAGTGCCGGTAAGCAATCAATTTGATTTACAACCTGTCTGGTCAACCAGCGTGGGCTCTTCAGAAACCTTTAGCTTTGATCCAGTGGTAGCTGGCGATGCAGTTTACGCAGCATCACATCGTGGCAATCTAGCTAAGATTGATTTGATGTCTGGCAACAAAGTTTGGGAAGTGTCTGTGCCTGACCGCTTATCGGTTGGTCCAGGGTCTGATGGCCGCGTGACTGCTGTGGTGAGCACCAAAGGAAATGTGTTTGCCTACGATGACACCGGTAAATCGCTTTGGAATGTCAATGTTGGCGGTGAAGTGCTTAGTGAACCCGTAGTTGCCGGCGGTGTTGTGGTTATTCGTACGTTGGGGGATCGCTTTTTAGGTTTGGATGCGCAAACGGGTGTGCGGAAATGGATTTATCAACGCCAACAATCCGCTTTGTCATTGCGCGTAGGCTATGGCATGTTGCCAATTAATAATGAAGTGATTGTGACCGGCTTTGCCGGCGGACGCTTTGGTATGATCGCAATTGCCAATGGCGGTTTGATTTGGGAGACTCCCGTATCATTTCCAAAGGGCTTTTCAGAGATTGAGCGTTTGAATGATGTGTCTGCCAAGCCAAGTATGGAAGGCGATATTTTGTGCGCCGTTTCCTATCAAGGTCGCATTGGTTGTGGGCAAGCGCGTACGGGTAACTTATTGTGGTTCAAAGATTTCTCGAGCTTTACTGGTACCGCTCAAAGCCAAGACATGGTGTTCTCGTCAAATGAGAAGTCGCACGTGACAGCGTTTGCTACCAAAGACGGTAGTCAAGTATGGGAGAACACCCAGCTGACCTATCGTGATGTGGGCGAGCCATTAGCCGTCGGACGCGTATTGCTCGTCGGCGATGCGCAGGGTTATGTGCATGCTTTTTCACAAGCAAATGGCGAGTTGGTTGCGCGAATTCGTCATGACAGCACTCCAGTTTCTGCAGCCCCCATTGCAGTTGGCGGTCTTATCTTGATTCAATCTCAAGGTGGAAAACTCGCAGCGTATAGCCCCAAATGAATCCAGTCATTACGATTGTTGGGCGTCCCAATGTTGGGAAGTCCACTCTCTTTAATCGCTTAACGCGCTCGCGAGATGCGCTGGTGGCGGATTTTTCTGGCTTAACCCGAGACCGTCACTACGGTAGAGGTCGTATTGGTGACCGTGCGTTTATTTGTGTGGATACCGGTGGTTTCGAGCCGGTTGCTAAGACCGGCATTGTTGCCGAGATGGCCAAGCAAACCAAACAAGCCGTTGCTGAATCAGACAACGTTATTTTTTTAGTTGATGGGCGATTGGGCTTGGCGCCGCAAGATCGTGCCATTGCAGATTTCTTGCGCAAGTCAGGACGCCCCATCATTCTTGCGGTGAATAAAACCGAAGGCATGCAAGCGGGCGTTGTGACGGCAGACTTTCATGAGTTGGGTTTGGGCGAACCCTTTCCGATTTCATCGGCGCATGGCGATGGTGTAAAGGGCTTAATCGATGACGCTTTAGATTCTTTAGGTATCGCTGAGCCAGATGAAGAAGAGCTCGCGAATGACCCGAATCGCCCCATGAAGATTGCGGTAGTAGGGCGTCCCAATGTGGGTAAGTCTACTTTAATTAATAAGTTGATTGGCGAAGAGCGTGTCATTGCGTTTGATATGCCCGGTACCACACGTGATGCGATCGAAGTCCCTTTTGAGCGCAATGGCAAGCCTTATATCCTGGTCGATACTGCAGGCTTGCGTCGCCGTGGAAAAGTCTTTGAAGCAATCGAGAAGTTCTCGGTTGTCAAAACCTTGCAAGCAATTGCCGATTGCAACGTGGTAATTCTGATGCTCGATGCCCAACAAGATATTTCTGAGCAAGATGCACACATTGCTGGATTTATTGTGGAAGCAGGGCGCGCACTGGTGGTTGCGGTTAATAAATGGGATGGTATTGATGCCTATGTCAAAGAGCGCGCACGTATAGAGATTGCGCAAAAGTTGCGCTTCTTAGACTTTGCAAACGTCCATCCGATTTCAGCAAAAAAAGGGACCGGCTTAAAAGGGCTATTTAAAGACGTGGATTCTGCGTACGCGGCAGCCATGGCGAAGCTACCAACACCACGACTAACTCGCATCTTGCAAGAGTCGGTTGAGCACCAACAGCCTAAACGCGTTGGCATGGGTCGTCCAAAATTGCGTTATGCCCATCAAGGGGGTATGAGCCCACCGATTGTGGTGATTCACGGGACTTCCTTAAGTGGCGTGACGGATAGCTACAAGCGTTACCTAGAAGGGCGTTTCAGGGATGTCTTTAAGTTACGTGGTACCCCATTGCGTATCCAAATGAATACCGCCAAAAACCCTTATGTGGACGCTGACAAGGGTAAAAAAGGCAAAAAACGTTGATTTTTAGATAATCAATGGGTATAGGTGCTTTAAGGGCTTGATTTTTATGAAATTACCCTCAACATAGAGGGTTCGATAGCAAGGAATTTAAACAGTTACTAAATAGTCAGCAGTAAGCCAATAAGAAAACAATAAATACAAAAGAATAATGAAGGAGCGGTATGAGCACTACTGGAAACAAAATTCAACTTCTGCAGGATCCTTTCCTCAATGCCTTGCGCAAAGAGCACATTCCTGTTTCGATCTATCTCGTGAACGGGATTAAGTTGCAAGGCAATATTGAATCGTTCGATCAGTATGTTGTCTTGTTGCGCAATACCGTTACCCAGATGGTTTACAAACACGCAATCTCCACGATCGTTCCTGCTCGTGCGATTGACTTTCGTATAGAAGAATAATTCTGTATAAAACGGGTGTAGATGCGGCGCTCGCCGTCTTAGTTGGTGTTGATACTGGGCGCGAAGATTTTGCAGATAGCATGGCGGAACTCAGCCTTTTGGCGGATAGTGCTGGTTCTATACCTGCTGCCAGCGTGATTGCCCGTAAGGGCAGAACTGATCCGGCACTATTCATCGGCTCTGGTAAGGCCAATGAATTAAAGCGTGCCATGGAAGAGCACAATGCAGAACTGGCCATCTTCAATCATCCTTTATCCCCCACCCAGCAACGCAACTTAGAGCGCCACATTGGTCGCCACGTGATGGATCGCACGGGACTGATTCTGGATATATTTAGTCAGCGTGCACAAAGCCACATTGGTAAGACACAAGTGGAATTGGCGCAAGTGCGTTATCGTATGTCGCGTTTAGTCCGTGCTTGGAGTCACTTGGAACGTCAGCGTGGTGGTATTGGTGTGCGTGGCGGCCCTGGAGAAACGCAAATGGAGTTGGACCGCCGAATGTTGGCGACCAAAGCCAAACGCCTCGAAAACGAATTAGAAAAACTCCAACGCCAACAACGCACGCAACGACGCGCTCGCAATCGCAAGGATGTGTTCTCAGTTTCCTTGGTGGGTTATACCAATGCAGGTAAATCCACATTATTTAATGCGCTCACTAAAGCGGGTACCTATGCCGCCGATCAACTCTTTGCGACCTTAGACACTACTTCTAGAAGGGTTCATTTGGAGGGCGTGGGCTCAATCGTGGTTTCCGATACAGTGGGATTTATTCGAGAGCTACCCCACCAATTGGTGGAGGCATTTCGGGCAACGTTGGATGAGACTATTCATGCGGACTTGATATTGCATGTAATCGATGCCTGCAGCCCAGTCGCGCGTGAGCAAAAGGCTGAGGTTGAGGCGGTTTTGGAGGAAATTGGGGCAGATGATATTCCGCGGATAGAAGTGATGAATAAGATCGATTTGATGCCTCAAACCTTTACTAAGGGGGGCGGTTTTGGAGCGGGATCAGCAAGGCTTTCCCAGCCAGATTTTCCTGTCAGCCCAGACTGGCTTAGGCCTTGATTTACTGAGGGAAACCTTGGCTGAATGCTCTCAAATGACTGATAAAATGAGGGAGGAGCGGGATCGTGCCAAAGCCTTGCTGGCCCCGGACGAGTTTTTGGCTCCTTTACCTGAACGACCAGAAGCATCCGAATTTAATCCGATTCCGAACTGAAGCTATCTTGCGAACGATGCGTAAATTTTTAGAACTGTTTTCGGTAAATGATCCAGGTTGGGGAAATACCCCAAACAGTGGATCAAAAGATGCCAAAGATGGGCAGGGGAATGATCAAGCTCCAAAAGGAGACTCTGAGCAAAACCCAACATCTGGTCAACCCACTAGCCAACCTCCTCAGCAACCGACAAAGCCGGATGGTCCCCCTGATTTGGATGAATTGTGGCGTGATTTTAATGACCGTATTGCAGGCATCTTTGGCGGCAAGAAAAGACCTGGTGCCAATTTAGGTTCTGGAACGAATAAGCCGAATGTTGGCGATATTCCACCTCCTTCGCAACGTGGCGGAGGTAATGGTGGTGGCCCGAGCACGCCGAATTTCAATTTCACTGATCCATTTAGCTCCAAGAGTGGTCCACTGCTTGGTTTGGGCATCTTCGTTTTCATTTGGATCTGCAGCGGGTTCTTCATTATTCAAGAAGGGCAGGCCGGGGTCGTACTTACTTTTGGCAAATACGACTACACCGCTAAGCCAGGTATTAACTGGCGCATGCCTTGGCCGATCCAGTCTGAAGAGATGGTGAACTTGTCAGGTGTTCGTTCAGTAGAAGTAGGTCGTCCAGTGTTAATTAAGGCTACCAATCAAAAAGACTCTTCGATGTTGACAGAAGATGAAAACATCATCGATGTACGCTTTGCGGTGCAATATCGCTTAAAGGATCCAACCGATCATTTATTTAATAATCGCGATCCTGATATGGCGGTAATTCAGGCTGCAGAAACTGCCGTCCGTGAAATTGTGGCGCGCAGCAAGATGGATACCGTATTGTATGAAGGTCGCGAAAAGATTGGCGTTGATCTTGCCAATTCCATTCAGAAGATTTTGGATAGTTACAAAACTGGTATTTACGTCACGAGCGTCACCGTTCAAAACGTGCAACCACCAGAGCAAGTTCAAGCGGCATTTGATGATGCAGTGAAGGCTGGGCAAGACCAAGAGCGTCTGAAGAGTGAAGGTCTGGCTTATGCAAATGACATCATTCCACGCGCGAAAGGAACTGCAGCACGTTTGATTCAGGAGGCCGAAGGATACAAAGCCCGTGTGATAGCAACCGCAGAGGGCGATGCCTCACGCTTTAAGCAAGTTCAAGCAGAGTATTCCAAAGCGCCACAAGTAACGCGTGATCGGATGTACGTTGAGACAATGAATGAGATGTACAGCAACGTCACTAAAGTATTGGTGGATACTAATAAGAGTAATAGCTTTTTGTATCTGCCGCTGGATAAGATTGTGGCGCAAGTCAGCGCTGAGAGTGCACAAGCAGCAAATTCACAAGTCAATCAGGGTGGCACGAGCTCAACTATACCAACTGGCTCTGTTACTGTAGGTGGTGCAATTGGTAATAACAACTCCACATCTGCTGCAACATCTGCAACAAGCGGTACAAATGATCGCGCTGCTGACAAGCGTGATAGCTTGCGTAGCCGCGACCGCGATCGGGATTACGCTAATGAACGCTAATCGACTCATCGCTGCTGGGATTGCCTTTATTGCACTGATTTATGTGCTCTCGTCGAGTATTTTTGTGGTTGACCAGCGCAAGTTTGCCGTGGTCTTTGCCTTTGGTCAGATCGTGCGGGTCATTGAGCAGCCTGGCTTGCAGGTCAAGTACCCAGGCCCGTTTGAGAGTGTGCGCTTCTTTGATCGTCGTATTCTGACGATTGATAATCCTGAAGCAGAACGCTTTATTACTGCTGAGAAGAAAAACCTCCTGGTGAATTCTTATGTGAAGTGGCGCATTGTTGACCCACGCAAATTCTTTATTAGCTTTAAAGGCGATGAGCGCTTAGCGCAGGATCGTTTAACCCAGCTTGTTCGTTCCGCTTTAAATGAAGAGTTCACCAAACGCACAGTACGTGAATTAATTTCTGATCAACGTGAACAGGTCATGCAGGGCATTCGTAAAAAAGTTGCGGATGATGCTTCGGATATCGGCGTAGAAATTGTGGATGTCCGCTTAAGGCGCGTTGATCTCTTGGCAGAAATTAGCGATTCTGTTTATCGTCGGATGGAGGCAGAGCGGAAACGCGTCGCCAACGAATTGCGTTCTACCGGCGCTGCAGAATCGGACAAGATACGGGCAAATGCAGAGCGGAAACGCGATACGATTTTGGCGGAAGCCTATCGGGATGCCCAAAAGATCAAAGGCGCAGGGGATGCTAAGGCGACCAGCTTATATGCCGAAGCGTTTGGGCGCGATCCGCAGTTTGCTGAGTTTTATCAACGATTGATGGCTTATCGCAACTCATTCAAAGATAAAAAAGACGTTATGGTGGTTGAGCCCAATGGCGAGTTCTTCAAGTTCTTGCACAAGAAGTAACTGAATACGAAAGCGAACAATAAAAAATCATGAATCGTTGGTTACTTCCCGAAGATATTGCTGATGTTTTGCCAGCGCAAGCTCGCAAAGTGGAGACTTTGCGTCGTGCTATTTTGGATTTGTATCAATCCTATGGCTATGAATTGGTTTCTCCCCCGATCTTAGAGTTCTTAGACTCTCTTTTAACGGGAACAGGGTCCGATCTCAACTTAGAGACCTTCAAGTTGGTTGATCAACTCTCCGGTCGTACGCTCGGTTTGCGTGCGGATATTACACCGCAAGTGGCTCGAATTGATGCGCACTTACTCAACCGTGCTGGCGTGACCCGTCTTTGCTACGCTGGCTCTGTGGCGCACGCGCGCACCCCGGTAGGCAGCTCTTCGCGTGAGTAATTGCAATTGGGTGCAGAGATTTATGGCAGTGCAAACTGGGAGGCTGACTTTGAAGCAATCACTTTGCTTCTAAAAACGCTTGAAGTGGCGGGACTGAAAAAGGTTTATCTGGATTTATCCCACGCTGGGATCTTGACAGGCATATTGGCTGACCAAAAATTGGATCAAGAGACCATCGTATCGTTGTATGGGTTGTTGCAAAGCAAGGATCGTCCACGTTTAAAGCAATGGTCTACCTGCCTCGGTTGCACAAGCGTTGTTGGTCTTGACTGAACTAAATGGTCCATGCGCTGACGTGTTGGCTCAAGCGAAACGGGTTTTGCCTAAGCATCCTGCTATCGATCAGGCATTAGCAGATTTAGAGCGGATCATTACTGCAGCAAATACTAGCGCAGACCTAGAGCTCAGCATTGATCTGGCAGATCTACGTGGCTACCAGTACCACAGCGGTGTTATGTTTGCTGCTTATGTGGATGGCTTGCCGCAACCTATTGCTAGGGGTGGTCGCTATGATCAAGTCGGACAGGCTTTTGGCCGTTCCCGCCCAGCAACCGGTTTTTCACTCGATTTACTCACTTTGGCTAGCTTGTCTCCATTGACGGTGCGCAAGCTCGCGATTCTGGCTCCATGGTTACAAGATGTTGCCTTAGAAAAGGCGATTGCCGATTTGCGCAACCGCGGAGAAGTGGTGATTCAAGTGCTTCCTGGCAATTTAGTGGAGGCGGCTGAATACGAATGCGATCGTGAGTTAGTTAAGCAGGGTAACGCTTGGGAAGTAAAAAAGAAATAAACCTGCAGCTCAATTAATACTTAATCAATTTTGTCATTATCTTTTTGGATTTCATTATGTCTTCAAAGCAGCAAGCATCTGGTCGTAACGTCGTTGTCATTGGTACCCAGTGGGGTGATGAAGGCAAAGGAAAAGTCGTCGATTGGTTAACTGACCATGCTCAAGCGGTAGTTCGCTTCCAGGGCGGTCACAATGCTGGTCACACCCTCATTATTGGTGATAAGAAGATTATTTTGCGTTTGATTCCTTCAGGAATCATGCACAAAGATGTCATTTGTTATATCGGCAACGGAGTGGTGCTCTCACCAGAAGTGCTCTTTAAAGAAATTGGTGAACTGGAAGCTGCTGGTTTGGATGTGCAATCGCGTCTAAAGATTTCGGAAGCAACGACGTTGATTTTGCCCTATCACGTTGCCATTGATCATGCGCGCGAGAAAAAACGGGGCGAAGCCAAGATTGGTACAACGGGTCGTGGTATTGGTCCGGCGTATGAAGATAAGGTGGCGCGTCGTGCCTTGCGCGTACAGGATCTGTTTTACCCAGAAAAGTTTGCTGCGCAATTGCGTGAGAATTTGGAATATCACAATTTCATGCTTACCAATTACTATGGCGCAGAGCCTGTGAGCTATGAAAAGACATTGGCAGAGGCAATGTCCTATGCTGAGCGCTTAAAACCCATGGTGGTGGATGTTTCCAGCGCCTTGTATGCTGCTGAGCAGTCCGGTCAAAACCTTTTGTTTGAAGGCGCCCAAGGAATCTTGCTTGATATTGATCATGGTACCTATCCTTACGTAACCTCGAGCAACTGTGTAGCAGGAAATGCTGCTACAGGTTCTGGTGTTGGCCCAGATTCTTTGCAATATATCTTGGGCATCACTAAGGCCTATTGTACACGTGTTGGTGCAGGTCCATTTCCGAGTGAGTTATATGATCACGATAATCCAGCAAAACAAGATCCGATTGGCGTGCGTCTTGCTGAAGTTGGCAAAGAGTTTGGCTCTGTTACAGGGCGTCCACGTCGAACTGGTTGGTTAGATGCGGTTGCATTAAAACGCTCCATCCAAATTAATGGCTTATCCGGGTTGTGCATTACCAAGTTGGATGTGCTTGACGGCATCGATACGATTCGCTTATGTGTTGGATATACGCTTGATGGCAAGAAGTTGGACGTATTGCCACGGGGTGCTGAGTCCGTAGCCCGTTGTGAGCCAATTTATGAAGATTTCCCAGGCTGGAAGGGCACTACCTTTGGTATTCGGGAGTGGTCAAAGCTGCCTGTAGAGGCCCAAAATTTCCTGCGTTGGATTGAGGAAGTTGCTGGCAAACCGATTGCCATGGTCTCAACCGGCCCAGAACGTGATGAGACAATCCTCCTCCAACATCCTTTTAAGGATTGATGGAAAATAGTCGATTAAGCGTTTAACGCATGGATAAGCAATAATCAATTAACCCCATTTTTAAACTTTTGTATAAGAAATCAATAACATGACTGCGCGTGCAACTTGCAACAGCCTCCAAGTAGCAACCCCTTTGTATCGTTTCATTGAAGACAAAGTACTTCCAGAAACGGGTATTAAAAGTGCGGATTTTTGGAAGGGTTTTGATGAAATCGTTAAAGACTTAACGCCAAAAAATGAAGCCTTGCTAGCTAAGCGTGATCGCATTCAAGCGGATTTGGATAAATGGCATCAAGCCAATCCTGGCCCAATCAAGGACATGCCTGCCTATCGCAAATTCTTAAAAGAAATTGGTTATTTAGATGAGATACCAGGAAAAGTGCTTGGTACCACTCAAAACGTTGATGATGAATTAGCGCTTCAAGCGGGCCCACAGTTAGTTGTTCCAGTGCTTAATGCACGCTATGCATTAAATGCAGCCAATGCACGTTGGGGCTCTTTATATGATGCCTTGTATGGTACCGTGTGCTGTTAGAAGAAGACGGTGCAACTAAATCTGGTGCATACAATCCAGTGCGTGGTGCAAAGGTGGTGGCATATGCTCGCAACTTCTTGGACCAAGCTGCACCTTAAAGGCTCGCATAAGGATTCTGTTGCCTACACGGTAGCTGGCAATAAATTGTCGGTAACACTCAAGGATGGCGGCACAACTGGTTTGGCAGATGAGAAGCAGTTTGTGGGTTATCAAGGTGACGCCTCAGCGCCCAGCTCAGTACTCTTGCGCAATAACGGCGTGCACATTGATATTGAGATCGATAAGAGCAAAACAATTGGTGCTAGCGATCCTGCTGGCATCAATGATGTGGTGCTGGAAGCGGCGCTCTCTACCATTTTGGACTTGGAAGATTCGATTGCTGCAGTGGATGGTGACGACAAAGTTGTTGTTTATGAAAACTGGCTCGGTATTCTAAAGGGCACCTTGGTAGAAGAGGTAAGCAAAGGTGGCAAGACCTTTACACGTACGCTGAACCCAGATCGTCAATATAAGGCAGGCATCGGTGCAGAGAATGCGAAAGATGGCATTATTACCTTGCACGGACGTTCACTCTTATTCTTGCGTAACGTTGGCCATTTGATGACCAATCCAGCGATTATTACTGGCGAAGGTAAAGAAATCTACGAAGGTATCTTGGATGCCGTAGTAACCGTATTGATCGCCCTGTATGACATTAAGCGTCCTGCATCCCAAGCAATTGGTAATACTCGTAAGGGCTCCGTTTACATCGTGAAGCCTAAGATGCATAGCCCAGAAGAAGTGGCATTTGCTGCTGAACTCTTTGGTCGTGTTGAAAAATTACTGGGCTTGCC
>CAZXSX010000021.1:12306-16365 GCA_964643245.1 uncultured Polynucleobacter sp. | reverse complement strand
TGGTATGTTTATTTTCAGCAGTGGCAATCAGCTCTTGTTGCGTTAAAGCAATTTGGTAACCATTGGATTTAAAGTCTTCAATCAGGTTTTTTCATCCTTCCGTTTTGATCCTTTAATCGACTTTGGATAGAAATAAGCCGATCCACCACCAAGGATGACCTCAGCACCACTTGCTAGCAATTGGTCGGCACAATATATTGCTTATCCGCTCTCCGACGAGTATGTGCGACCATAGCTCCCGGTGTAGCATCCTGTAACTCGGCATCCGAGACAATGCCAACAGACATTTTTGTGTTGCGTTTAATGAGTTCTGTAATCATTTCTACTCTTGGGTGCGACAAATTGTCAGTAGCGCGCGATACATAAACACCCATCGTATTCACTGCAGTTTTATGACCCGTTGTATAAGCACTCATGGAGTTTGCTGAATCCGTAATCAGCGAGTCTGATCCAGATGTGCCGATCATGGCTGTATATGGCATGTCATCAAATGCTAATCTGCCTTGGTACTTTCCTTCCTGAATTCCCTTGGACAAGACACAGGCGGTTGTACGATTTGCGATAGTCATGCCGTCTCCAACAAACAAGATGACATTTTTTACACGGCGAGGGCCACTAGCATACACATCCCAAGTCACTTGAAGTTGTTCCTGAGGTGCACGGGCTACGATTTGATATCGACCTGACTTGCGAATCTGAACGTCACGAATAAGTACCGAACTCCCTTTGCCATTCTCATTGGAAATGAATTCAGATTGGTTCTGAATAATGGTTTTTAAAGGGGCTCCATTAAGCTCAATATTAACATCATTGGGGCTCACAACAGAATTAAATTCAATTTTGATATCAAATTTAGAGCCGGCCAGAATTGCGGCTTGGCCTATCGGATAAATTGCTGCGCTAGCTTAATTAGCAAAGTTTGCGACAACTACCAGAAGTGCAAACTGGAATAGGTGTGAGATTTTCATAGAAAATAGAAAAAATGGGTCAAACTAGACTACCAACTTGAAAGATGTCAGCCATGTGACGTCTGCGCTGTATCGACTAAAGGGCTGGCTTTTTACTCGCCGTCTTTAATATGCCCTTTTTAACGGCTTTCTTGAATGCCTCATAGTCCGTTTCATTTTGAGCTGAGTAGGAGCGTGCAAAAGAGTACATGGCATCTTGAAAATCCTCTGACTCACCACAGTAGCCCGCGATCATTGCGGCATCCCCTGAGAGCGAGCATGGCCTAGTGCGAGCGCCCAACCAAATAATCTGGCATATTCAGAGAAATTTTTCAGCGACACACCACCAGGTCCAATATCAATACCACCCTTCATGTCGCGTAACTGGCGTAAATAGAACCCCTCCTCGCGCTTGATATCAAATTGTATCGACCTAAAATTCAAGAAGATATCGGGCGCCCCCTGGAGCAAGTGCTGTCCAGAAACTACCCGCTGACCCATATCACGATAGATCGATTCTCCTAAGTAGGGAGGAGCACAGATCGTTGCGCTTCTTTGTATTGCAAAAAACAGAGGGTCCTTTTCGCTATCACCCTCAAAATACAAAACCATGCAGTTTGTACCCACACTACCAATTCCAACAACCTTGCGAGCAAAGTCTTTGAGTCGGTAGCGTTCAAACAGAATTCTCCGATCTGCTAGCAGAGTGCTTACATAGTTCAGCAAAGCTCTATCGATGGGTGTTCTGAGCGGGACGCCATACGCATTGGGTTTGAAGTGTTCAATTAGCGGGGGTTTATCGATGATCTTCTGATCCTTTCCCACCAAGGTCGTAAGCTTTTGCAGTACTTGAACATTGCTCTGACCTTTTGAATCCTTGAGCTTTTGGTCGATACTTTGCTGGTGATCTTTGCTAAAGTGCTTGCGGATAGCCTTTTCACCAATAAATTCTTGAGCAAGGTCCAGATATGGCATCTTGGCATATTGTTGAATGCGTTTTTGATACTCTGAAGTAATTCGATATACCAATTTCTTAGCGAGCATCTTGCTACTGTCAAGACTCTCACAAGCAATAATCGCGCTAGATACTAACCGCTTCAGATCCCATTCCCAGCTTCCAGGCAAGGTTTCATCAAAATCATTAGTGCCAAATACCAAGCGGTGTTCAGCGGTGCCAAACAAACCAAAGTTCGACACATGCATATCACCACATAGCTGTACGGTGATATTCGTAGTTGGCTGATTGGCCAAATCTTGCACCATGATAGCAGCACCGCCCCGATAAAAAGCAAACGGTGATTGAAGCATGCGTTCATACCGAATTGGTATAGCGATTCAATGCTGGTTTTTGCCTGCTCTTCTAAGATGGTGACAGGATCAATTCGATTTTTAGGGGGTGCATAGGTGTCCTGCTGTTTAAAACTAACCTTCTTACGCAATGCCTTGCCATCCTTCATGCGCTTTGCAATACTCGGGCAAGGATTGGCAAAGGACTCTACGGATCTTAAAACAGCGTATTTAGGTTTGTTTTGAGCAGACATAGGCTGGCGCGGAGGTAATCAACCTTGCCATATTAATGCCCCTTTACCGCGATGTAATCCTATGAATTAAGGTAAATCAGCTTTTTTGGATATTGGCAGGTAAAGTGGAAAACCACACCTTGTCGTCACCTACTGCAGGCAGAATTTGACCGTATTCGATCATTTGCCCCGGTGGAATCTCGGCAATATAGGCCCAGATTTGATGGCCTGCCAGTTTAGTAGTGCTTTGCAGAGAAATTTCTAATTCAACCAATAGTTGTTTTATGGTTTGCTCGCTTCTGCCGCTACGAATTTGACCGCTTAAAAATAAATGGGGCTCTTCTAATAAAACGCCACCAATAAAACAGTCATGTATATCGAGCTCTTTAAATATTACTTGAGCAAAATATGCTTCTGCCCCAGTCACCTCTGCATGAATTTTGGTAATGCCTTGGGCAATAGTATGTTTCTGATGAGTGCTTAAAGAAACCCCCGCGAAATACACGCTATAAGTTGCCATAATTTCCTAGGCGATCATGATTGGAATTGCAAATTACTTCAGCTTGTGATGAATCTGATGCAATTCATCTTTGATTTGTAAGTGATCAAGTTTTTCAATTGGCAAATCGATCAACAGCTCAATCCGATTGCGCAAGCCAATTTCAACGTGTTTAAACGCGTTCCAAATATCCTCATCACTTCCTATAACGCTGGCGGGATCTGTAAACCCCCAATGCGCCGTGACTAGATGTCCTGGCCAATATAGGCACCCTTCTCCAGCTGCAGAGTCGCAGACGGTAATAACAAAATCCATATGCGGCGCATCTTCTCTACCAAATTCGTCCCAACTTTTGCTGCACAAGAGACCTAGTGGATACCCCATTTCTTTAATCATTTTTAAAGCTACAGGATGAACAAAGCCATTGGGTTTGGAGTCAGCGGAATAACCGACAAACCGACCATGACTCAGGGTCGTAGTCAACGCTTCTGCCAAGATTGATCGTGCAGAATTTCCAGTGCATAAAAAAGGATGTTGTAAGGTTTCGTCATGCAGGTTCTGTAATGAATTTTGAACGATTAAATTATCTCATCAAGACCTAAAGAATACTTACGATCCACAATGAATGCATTGGTATTCGTATCGATTATGGTGTGGAATGATGGTTGTGAATTCTGAATAGGGTTTTCCTGAATAGGATTTTTAACTTCATTACGTAGAACCAAAGAAAGGTAATGATTTAAGTCAACATTCACCTTAGGACCTCATTTAATCTAAATAATGGAGTTATCGTAAGCAGAGTATGTTTCAATTTTATTAAGTGCTCAGACAATTCTTAGAGTCAACGATAAATTGGATCGGAGCAAACCCCTCCGAGAAAACCGTCATGGAATAAACTCAAGTCATCCAAAGACAAGGAGCAGATATGGATTGGTCAGCCTACGGGACTATTGCGCTACGACTAGGATTAGCGTTATCAGTAGGTGCAGTTTTGGAGCTAAATTGCTGGCTTCACCATAAGTCCGCCGGTTATACGCACCCATTCTCTTGTATCCATTGGCTCCGCAACAGCCGTTTTGCTGATCGCCGATTT
>CAZXSX010000021.1:0-12206 GCA_964643245.1 uncultured Polynucleobacter sp. | reverse complement strand
CCCATTCTCTTGTATCCATTGGCTCCGCAACAGCCGTTTTGCTGATCGCCGATTTCGTCAAAGACGATGTTCAGTCAGTCAGCCGAGTCCTTCAGGGATTGATCACTGACCTTGGTTTCTTGGGCGCTGGAGTCATTATTCGTGAACAGCAATCCCAAAAGGTACATGGTTTAACGACCGCCGCCAGCCTTTGGGCATGCGCACTCATTGGCGCCTGCTTTGGTGCTGGTCAATTTGCGCTGGGAGGCTTAACCCTGAGGGCTATTTGATCACTTTAATGATTGGGGGACCCCTAGAAAAGCTGATGGCTAAAATCTATGGGATCAAGAGGAACTCCGAAATATCAGGGGATCCTGACTAAACCCCTTAAATTCATCAAAAAAACAGGTTTTGTCATATTAGTTTGCTAGGATTGCTCCATCCAATCATCAAAAACTATTGATACTATGAGCAATTACCGTTATGAAGATGCTGTAAAACAGCTACAAGAGACCGGCGCCATTGGACTAGTAGACTTGAAAAGCATGCCCCACGACGATCTCGTAGAGCTTTTCGAAGAGATTAAAGTTTGGTGTCTATACGCTAATGGCAAGGCTGAAAAGCTGCCTAAAGAATCAAAGAAGAAGAAGAAGGATTGATCCCTTAAGGGGTCACCCTTTCTTTTGGAAAGCGTATCATAAAGGTACTACCCCTACCTGGAGTGCTTTCAATGAGCAGTTGGGCCTGATGCCTGCTGGCGATATGCTTCACAATAGCCAGCCCCAGACCAGTACCCCCTGTGTCGCGTGAACGACTCCGGTCAACCCGATAAAAGCGTTCTGTAAGACGAGAAAGATGTTCTGGGGCTATTCCTGGTCCAGTATCCGTTACCGCGAACTGACCTTGACCGTCTGGAGTGATGCTCCAACTAACTGCAATTGAGCCTCCCTCTGGAGTGTAGCGAATTGCATTAGATACTAGGTTGCTAAAGGCGGAAAGTATTTCTCGCTCATCTGCTAGTAAATTTCGTTTCGATAAGCTATTGAACGTAAAGGTGTGGCGACCCTTTGATAGTGCTTCAGCATCATTGCGAATGAGGGCCATCAGCATCTCAATTTCGACTTGATTTGTTGCTGCAGGCAGAATATTGGCCTCAAGATTGGCCAAAGTTAAGAGGTCTTCTACCAAGCTCTTCATCCGTTGAGCTTGGGACATCATTAATTCAAGATACTCGTCTTGCTGCTCCCTGCTCAGTTCCAATGACTGTACCGTTTCCAAGAAACCCATCAAGACCGTGATAGGGGTGCGCATCTCATGCGATACATTAGCGACAAAATCACGTCGCATAGCATCTGTTATTTGCAAGTCAGTAACGTTTTGCACCAACAGTAAATGCCTTCTCTGACCAAATGGAAAGGCTTGTAGCATCAAACTTAAGCTATTGTCTGGCCCCATGCGCTCTAATACCAGTGGCTCTTCGAAATTTCGTTTGTTGAGGTATTGCACAAATTCAGGGCGGCGGATTAAATAATTGATGCGTTGCATCACATCCCGCTTGAAAATTAAACCAAAGTATTGCTCTGCAATGCTGTTACACCATTCGATATGATCTTCTTGATCCAGCATCACAATGCCATTCGGAGAGGCCTGAAATGCCTCGATAAAGTGATCGTGTTGTTGTTCGATTTGGCGTAGCCGTTGCTTTTGATTCTTTAGCAAGCGCTGCAACCGAAAAACAATCTCTTCCCATAAGCCACTTGGCAGCGACATCTTTTCTACAGTATCACTGTGAATGTGCTTTCCCAGGCGAGCCAAATTGATGTAGTTATAGATAAGCGGCATGGAGATTAATACAATGCCTGCTGCAATTGCCACCTCAACGCCAAAGATGGGCAACGCAATAAATGCGGCCAAAAATGCAAGAATTACTATAAGGGCAAAGCGCGTTAAGGCAGAAATCATGACGCCATCTTAGTCCATCTCAGGATGAAACCTAGAAGCGGACCTATAAACAGACTGTCGGCTAGGATTCGGTGGGGGTTTTGGTGATGCGATAACCGCTACCACGAACCGTTTCAATAAAACGATCGCAATCAGCTGGGGCTAAGGCCGCTCGAAGGCGCTTAATGTGAACATCTACAGTGCGCTCTTCAATGTAGACCTCGTTGCCCCACACATTGTCTAAAAGATTTGTCCTGGAGTGCACTCGCTCGGGATTGGTCATAAAAAACTGTAGCAGACGATACTCTGTTGGCCCCAAAGCAATTGGCTTGGGTTCAGCATTTGGCCATATTGCTAATACGCGATGCGAGCTGGGGTCTAGTTTTAAGGGGCCAATAGCTAGTGGACCGGTATCTTCTACAGGGCTTTGTCTACGCAGAAGCGCCCTAACCCTTGCCACCAATTCTTTTGGCGAAAAAGGCTTGGTTACATAATCATCCGCGCCAGAATCCAGCCCCATAACCTTATCAGACTCTTCGCTTTTGGCAGTAAGCATCAGAATGGGTAAACCGCGTGTACGATCGTTTGCTCTCAATTCTTTGGCAAACTGTACCCCTGATTTACCAGGCAGCATCCAATCTAAGATGATCAAGCTTGGCAACCGATCTTTCATCATTGCCATTGCTAAATCCGTCTGCAATGCCTTATCAACTTCATACCCAGCATGGGTTAAGTTGATTGCAATCAACTCAGCAATCGATGGCTCATCTTCAACTATTAGTATGCGGTGAGTCATGTAGTCGCTTGCAAGAGTTATTTCGTTGCTTCGCGAACTAATTCATCGTGCGGAATGTGGCGCACATCAGAACCCACAGCAATATAGATTACAAATTCTGCAATATTTTTTGCATGATCGCCAATTCGTTCAATAGCCTTAGCAATGGTCAGCATATCTAAGCCTGTGCTGATGATATGTGGATCTTCCGTCATGTACGTCATTAACTTACGTACAAAACCTCTAAATTCTTCATCAATCTGGCGATCTTCAGCGACAACCTCTGCAGCTGCAATGGTATCGAGGCGAGCAAATGCATCTAAGCTACGACGTAAGAGATTAATTGCCATTTGCCCAGAGAGGCGAATTTCTGCAACGTTTATATTGTGCGGGGCTCCAGACTCAATCAATCTTTTGGTGCGTTTAGCAACGCGTTCTGCTTCATCACCAGCGCGCTCTAAATTCGTGATTGCTTTCGACACAGCCATTACCAAACGAAGATCTCGTGCAGTCGGCTGGCGACGGGCAATAACTTCGGTACATGCTAGGTCAATCTGAATCTCAAGATCGTTAACCAACTTCTCATTCTCAATCACAACATTGCAGGTATCAATGTCCATTTGCGTAAATGCACGCATAGCTGTTGCAATTTGTGACTCTACCAATCCACCCATTTCAAGCAAGCGGCTTGAAAGCGAATTCAGATCAGCATCAAATTGTGATGATAGGTGTTTATCTGACATATTTTTGTCTCCTATTAACCAAAGCGGCCGGTAATATAGTCTTCTGTCTCTTTACGCTTCGGTTTGATAAAGATTTCATAGGTTTTACCATACTCAATCAAGCTGCCGAGGTACATATAAGCAGTGTAATCGGATACGCGGGCAGCTTGCTGCATGTTGTGCGTCACGATGGCAATGGTGTACTCGTGTTTGAGTTCATTAATCAGCTCTTCAATCTTACCCGTCGAAATCGGATCTAGGGCTGAAGTAGGCTCATCAAGAAGGATCACAGAAGGCTTAACTGCAACACCACGTGCAATACACAAACGCTGTTGCTGACCACCTGAAAGTGACAGACCACTTTGATTTAATTTATCTTTGGCTTCAGTCCATAGCGCGGCTTTGTTTAATGCCCACTCAACACGCTCATCCATTTCAGAACGAGAAAGCTTTTCGTAGAGACGTACCCCAAAGGCAATGTTCTCATAAATGGACATTGGGAACGGGGTTGGCTTTTGGAAAACCATTCCAATGCGGGAACGCAATAAATTCAAATCCTGGCCAGGGCTAAGAATATTTTGACCATAGAAATTAATCTCGCCTTCCGCACGCTGACCTGGATACAAGTCATACATACGATTGAGCGTACGCAACAGAGTTGACTTGCCACAGCCTGAAGGGCCGATAAATGCAGTAACTTTACCCTGTTCAATATCTAAATTGATGTTTTTCAGACCTTGGAAAGCACCATAATAGAAATTGAGATTTCTTACCTCAAGCGCATTCACTGCAGCTTGACCGGATTGTTGATTTGTGGAATCCACATTACCCCCTTGACTATCAACTTTGTTTAAGTCGAACATAGTTTTCATATTACTCATCATCCTTGAACCTTCTCACGGAACACCACACGCGCCAAAATGTTTAGTCCTAGAACCGCGAATGTGATCAATAAAGCACCGCCCCAAGCAAGTTCCACCCAATTGTCATAAGGACTCATCGCAAACTGGAAAATCACGACTGGGAGATTTGCCATCGGGGCATTCATATTGGTTGAGAAAAATTGATTATTCAATGCCGTGAAAAGTAATGGTGCAGTCTCGCCGCTGACACGTGCCAAGGCAAGCAAAATACCAGTAATAACACCGCTTTGTGCAGCTCGCAAGGTCACCATAAAGGCTACCTTCCACTTTGGAGTGCCCAGCGCATAAGCGGCCTCACGTAAACTCCCTGGCACTAGGCGCAGCATGTTTTCAGTAGTGCGGACAACCACAGGGATTGCGATAAGGGCTAACGGAATAGTGCCGGCCCAGCCTGAAAAATGCTTTACCTGAGCTACAACAAACGCATAAACAAAGAGTCCAATCACAATCGAAGGCGCAGACAACATAATGTCAGTCACAAATCGTGTAATGGAGGCAATTCGGCTACGGTCGCCATACTCAGAGAGGTAAAGGCCTGCTAGAACGCCGATGGGAGTGCTGATTAAGGTACAAAAACCGACTAACAACAGGCTTCCAACAATTGCATTCGCGAGACCACCATCATCAGAACCAGGGGCTGGTGTATTGTGCGTAAAGAAATTTAAGTCAATGGCAGAAAAACCTTTGATTAATAAAACGCTCAAAATCCAAAATAAGAAAATCATGCCAAGAACCATGGCACCCATGGATAGCGTTAAACCAATCTTATTGGCACGCTTGCGCTTAACAAGAATGGCTGGATCAATATTTGCAGTATTGCTCATGTTTTCAAGCCCTGCTTTTTCTCCATATTGTTGAGCATCCACTTAGCACATGCCAAAACAATGAAGGTTATAATAAAAAGTGCTAGACCGAGAGCAAATAAAGATGACAGGTGATTGCCAGCCTCCGCTTCACCAAATTCATTAGCCAATGTTGAAGCAATCGATGTACCAGGCGCAAATAAAGAAGCTGATAAGCGATGGGCATTACCAATGACGAAGGTCACCGCCATGGTTTCACCAAGAGCGCGGCCTAGGCCCAACATCACACCACTAATCACACCTGCTTTGGTATATGGAAGCACAACGTTTTTGATAACCTCCCAAGTAGTACAACCAATACCGTAGGCTGATTCTTTTAAGACTGGCGGAACAATTTCAAATACATCACGCATCACGGAAGCGATAAATGGAAGAATCATCATCGCCAAAATTAAACCCGCAGAAAGAATGCCAATACCATTAAACGCGCCAGAAAATAGAATTCCTAAACCTGGTACTTGACCCAATGTAGATGCCAAGAGTGGCTGCACGTACTCTGCAAAGAGAGGCGCAAAAATAAAGAGTCCAAACATACCGTAGATGATTGAAGGAACCGCAGCCAGCAACTCTACTGCTATACCTAGAGGTCTACGTAGTGGACCAGGACACAATTCAGTCAGAAATACGGCAATGCCGAAGCTCAATGGAACGGCGATTAAAAGAGCAATTAAGGATGTAACCAGCGTACCGTAGATTGCGATCAATCCACCAAACTCACCATTTACAACATCCCACTCCTGAGAGAAGAAAAATCCTGGACCAAAGGTATGCAAGGCTGGCCATGCATTCAACAGGAGGGATATCAATATCCCCACCAGAGCAATCAGAACGGTTAAAGCGAAAAACTGCGTAATCGCATGAAAGAGAAAATCTTGTACTCTTTGTAGCTTGGCAATTTTCAATGCCTCAGCAGTTGGCGCTGAATGAGATTGAGAAATATCCATTGGGAATGTGCTTTTTGAGGTTAAAACAGCCCCACACTGCTGTGGAGCTGTTTATAAGAACGATTAATGACCGAACATTAAATCTTATTTTGTAACAACCTTACTGAAAACATTCTTGCGAATGAAATCGGTTGTCTTGTCTGGCATCGGAACATAATCCAACTCTTCAGCCATTTTCTTACCATCTTTAAAGGCAAAATCAAAGAACCTGATTACTTCAGCAGCGTTTGCTTTGTTCTCTGGGTTTTTGTAAAGCAAGATGAAAGAAGCGCCGGTGATTGGCCATGACTTAGCACCAGGAGCGTTGGTAATGAATGTGCCCATTCCAGGAATCGCTGCCCAATCTGTGCCCGCTGCAGCAGCCGCAAAGGTTGAATCATCAGGGGCAACAAAATTACCATCTTTATTCTTCAAAGAAATAAAGGTCATTTTGTTTTTCTTGGCATACGCATATTCAACGTAACCTACAGAATTTTTTACACGAGTTACGTTTGCCGCTACACCCTCATTTCCCTTACCGCCAACGGTTGAGGCAGCAGGCCATTTTACGTTAGCACCAGAGCCCACAGCATCTTTAAATAATGTGCTGGTCTTAGCAAGGTAGTCAGTGAAAATGGCAGTAGTGCCTGAGCTATCAGCACGAGTTACAACTGTGATTGGGCCAGAAGGAATCTTTACACCATGGTTCATGATGGCGATACGCTTATCACCCCAATCGGAAATAACACCTTGGAAAATGTCAGCCAATGTTGGGCCGTCTAATTTAATTTCGCCTGGCTTAACACCGTCAACGTTAATAACTGGAACAACGCCACCAATAATGGCTGGAAATTGAACCATGCCATCTTTTTCTAAATCTTCGAATTTCACTGGATTGTCGGTTGCACTAAAATCCACTGTCTTTGCTTTAATCTGCTTGATACCACCAGAAGAGCCAATAGACTGATAGTTCAAATTTGAACCCGTTTTGGCTTTAAAGGCTTCAGCCCATTTTGCATAGATTGGATATGGGAATGTTGCGCCTGCTCCAGTCATATCAACTGCGAATGCTGCAGGAGCCAGAGAAATTGCACCGATAACGAGTGCTTTTTTCAACAAAGATTTCATGAAATTCGTCCTTAGATTGAATAAACGCAAAAGCGTGACATTCGGACGATAGTGACACACTATGACGCTTTGGTGACAGATGGTCAAAGTGATAATTATTCTATATATATCAGTCACTTATGTAACATTAAAACTACTCTAAACAAGCAGCAAATAGTACAAAAAACCGATAATTTAAGGGCTATCTTGCTAAAGAAAATTGGTTAATAATGCGCTTGAGCCTCAAAGCACCAAATACCGAAGCACCTGCGATGGACATGATGACCATTACCTCAAAGAATGAACCCTTGAGGCCAGGCAAATCCTCCATATTCATGCCCATAATGCCCGTTAATAGCGTCATCGGCAGGAATATCACGGTCATCACAGACAATACGTGCAAATTTTTGGCATTAAATTCAGCAACATGGGCGGCCTATTCGTCTTGCAGTAGCTTTGCACGATCATACAAACTGGTAATTTCTTGCGCCAAATAGGAAAGCAGATCCAGATCATCATTGAGTCGATTCTTATCGTCTTCGCTAAACCAATAAGGTAGGCGCCTTAGAAGTCGATGCAATGCAACCAATTCGGAGGAAAAATGTCGGCGCAACCTACTGCATTGGATACGAATGCGCCCCAAATTTTCATGCTCCGCAAAATCCCTACCTTTAAGCAAATTTTCTTCCAAATCATCCATATCTTGGGAGAGCTGGACAAGCAATGAGCGCAAATGTTCAGCGCGCAGATCAAGCAATTCATGGAAAAGCTCTATCACGGAAGCGGGCTTAATATAACCATTTCTAAGGTCATATCGCAGGGCATCTATAGTTCTAAGGGGGTTATTTCTAAGGGATACCATTAACCTGGGGGTCACAATAGCCTACAAGGTCCCCACCCTCTTCCCCAAACTCTTGGTGAAAGTCATTCATCACCATCAACAAGCAATCATCCAGTTTTTCGATTCGCTCTAAACGACTGAGATTGACCCCTTCTTGAATCATCTCAACCACTCTCTCAGGTATTAATGGGGTGTCTTGTAGCCAACGCTGGATTTGAGAGTTCGATAAATTGAGATGAAGCCAAACCGAAATATTTGGATTACTCAATGCATCGGCAATTTCAAATAATGGGATTTCATAACCATCGCCTTCAGATGGCATGGCCCAAGCAAATACAACGCCTGCCACTGGGAGTGGTTTTGAAATGGAGGTGACTGTCATGATGAAAATTGTAGGACAGGTTTTCATTAATGCAACTGAAGGGTGATATCAATTTGTCATGAGTATCGTCTAAACAGATTGTTTGCTTAAATCCTCTGACAAGATGAATGTGAGACATTTTTTCTTCGTTTTGATTTTCATGCCATCAGTCGCATTTGGATTTGAGCCGTTAAATAAGGACGATGCAGGCACTGTCAAGGCTGGCGGCAATCAAATTGAGCAATATTTCTTCGCCATCAACCGCCATCCAGGTAATCTTCAGTCCGACATCACCACACCTGGTGAAGAATATACCGGTATTAACGATGCAAGAGCATTTCCATTCACCTATACACGGGGATTAACGGAGGAAATAGAAGCCTCATTCTCCACAACGTACTACACCGAACCTAGCGGAAGTTATTCAAGATTTTCAAATTATTTATTTGCAAGCAAATAGTGATTTTATGAAGATGAGGAAATGGGATACGCTTTTGCAATCAAACCAACGGTAGTTCTTCCTGCTAGCAAACCTCAACAGGTAGCAGGTCTTGGGCTATCTGCGTTCAATTATGGCGTGAACCTAATTGCCTCAAAATATTGGGAACATGTAGAACTCCACGTCAACGCAATGTACATGAGATCGCCTTACAACACCAATTACAGTATCGGCTTTGCAACAGATCCCAATCGGACCAATATATTTATGCTTTCCATTGCTCCAGTCTGGTCTGTATATAAGGATCTTCGTCTTGCCTTGGATATTGGCGCTACAACCAATCCACCAAGCACCGAGCAATACCTTAGTCATTACGCCTTAGTGGCGGCAATTTATTCACTAACGGATAGCGTAGATTTGGGGATTTCCTATATGAGGACTGGATCAAACTACAGCGAAACTTTTGCAGCGCAACAAGCAGGTGCAATGCGGAGTGAAATTGGCGTTACATGGCGATTCTAAGGATGAAATTTCTCAGCATAGTGAAATTGTCATAATCATTGGGCAAAATTTTCATCACCTCTTGATAACATTTTTTCTTGGGGAAGAATATGTATTATCAAATCATTCCTCTAGAGATTGGTTCCTTGGTGGAGCGCCACATATTTCAACAAAAAATAAAAAGATAAAGTGTGGCATGGTCTGGAAGCTCGGGTCAGTCTTGACCATGGTGAACCTGACTTCGCTAAATCCTACGATCCCAATATTGGCATATGCATTGAAGACATACCAGGCGGCAAAATCAATGATACCTATGGTGGTGAAAAAGTAATTTACTTTTCAGAAACCATTAATGAAGATGCGCAAGAAGAGTTAACCGATATTTTTTATCAAATGAGCCCTAAATACTCTAAAAAATTATGTTGACGTCTTTCATAATCTTGGTTGGAAACAACTCAGCGCGGAATCCTATATTTTCGGCGAAATCGAGATTAAAGAGCTGCGTGAGAGACCGAATCGCTTCAAATAATATCTTGAAAAATATTTTCATAGCACTATGCTTTGTGCTAAGCCCTCTCGCAATTCATGCGCAAACCACAGGCTCCTTCAAGTTTGTCGTCTTAGGAGATATGCCTTACTCAATACCCGATGACTACGTTCGCTATGAACGGCTAATCAATGCGATTAACGGTGTCAATCCGAGTTTTACTATTTTTGTAGGTGACACTAAATCAGGCTCATCCGAATGCAGTGACCAAAATAATCAAAAGGCAAAAGGTTATTTCAATCAATTCACATCTCCTCTGATCTACAGCATTGGAGATAATGAGTGGACAGATTGCCATCGCATATCTGCTGGAGGATATGATCCTATTGAACGATTATCCAGCTTAAGGGCAAACTTTTTAATACGAAGAAAAGTTTAGGCAAAAACCCCTTGATCTCACTAGACAATCCGATATTGATAGTAAACACAAAAAGTTTGTTGAGAACTCTTATTGGATAAAGGATCAATTTCTTTTTGTAAACCTTCATATACCTGGCTCTAATAACAATTTTGAACGTGATGATCAATCCATAGCGGAATACCGCGAACGAAATCAAGCCAATTTAGATTGGATTAAGCATGCATTTGCTATTGCTGATGCAAAACACTATAAAGGGATCATATTTGCATTCCAGGCAGATATTTTCTTTTCCCCAAAGCAATTTACAGATGAGGAAAGTGGCTATCGAGATACGTTACGTGCATTTAGTCAATATGCAAGAGAGTTTAAGAAGCCTGTTCTATTAATTCATAGCGATAGCCATAAGCTCATTATTGATCAACCCTTAAAAACAATCGACCAAAAACACATCCTAGAGAATGTGTTGCGGCTGCAGGTAATAGGCGCCGAGCAAGTTCAAGCGGTCGAGATAAATGTCGATACGAGGGCCGAGCAACCCTTTGCCTTCCGACCAATTCTGCTCCAGCAAAATAGGCTCTAGCCCGTAACTTCGAGCTCATCCTGAATCAGCTCGCAGATAGTCAAGCCGTATGGAACGGGATGTCCCGCACCTTCTACACAATATGCTTTTAAGTGCGGTGAGAACTCTAGCGCTTCATTTACGCGTCGTTTAGTGCAAATTTTGGACTCACTACCATAGATTAGACATACATCACCTTGAAATGCGGATAATGCAACATCATTCAATATAATTTTGTGAATAGGCTTTTGCATGGCTTGCGTTAGATACATTGCCAGCACCCCCCATACTCGTTCCCAGTATGGTGAGCTCGATCACTTTCGTTTCCTTTGTATAAATTTGCTCATGGATGAATTTGCATATACCAGAGAGATATAGGGACATCGAGTATTGCTCGGTATTGACCAAGGGATCTGACTCGCCCCTACCAGCAAAGTCAACGCTAATAACTTGAACCTCCTTAAAGCGCAAAAAATAGGCGTGCAGAATGGTAAAAGATTGTTTCGTTTCGAGAAGGCCAGGTAGGCAGAGAAGAACTTTGTGTGCATTCCGATTCCCTGAAGCTGTGTAGGCAATTTGCCGTGGTGCCTCATCGGCACCCACATTGATGCGGTAATTTTGTGGGGGATATGCTCGTCGCATAATTGCTCTGGATAACTATCAACCAGAGTTATCAAATCCGTAGTTGCTAAATCTGACTCCCTATCGTGTGATTTAGACCCCAAATGGGCATTTTGCACAGCATTGAAATCAGGTCTCTTATCCCTAACTTGATCATCTATGCTAAACAAATTGTTAAGTCTTTGCAGAAGTTTGTCAAACATGCATCATCACTGTCTTAATAAATAGTTAACAGTGTTCACAATAGCAATTCTTAGTGACAGCTTTGTAACGACTTCAATTTATAAAGTTAAATTTGGATGACTTATCTTTGACTATTTTTTTGCCAATCCTTAAATTCAAATAGAACTCTTGCAAGCGAACATGTTGGCATGGCCACAGACTCGCCAGCAAAGTGCGAGGCAAGAACTGCTAAGCTGGGATTGTGGCCTATTAATAGAAGATGGTCATACTTCTTATGAAAGAGTGAGATCAGCCCCAGAATCTCTTGGTCGCTTGCCTGATAGGCCTTTGGATCGATCAAAATATTTGAATTTTAAGATCCAGTCGATTAATGATCAATTGCGCAGTCGTAATTGCACGTATAGCAGAGCTTGATAGTATGAGATCAAAGTGAATGCCCTTTTTGTGAATTCTCTCACCCAATCGGGCCGCATCTTTGAAGCCCCTTTCAGAAAGCGGCCTATCCTGATCTGGCATATTTAATTCGCCAGTAATTGCTTTTGCATGACGCAACAAGAATA
>CAZXSX010000020.1:0-16884 GCA_964643245.1 uncultured Polynucleobacter sp. | reverse complement strand
CGATTCGCTACCTGTTGTTGCAACAAAGGCATTGACCAGATGACTGTCATTGCAATGATTAAAAGCACTACCATTAATTCGAGCAAGCTTGTCCCGGATTGCAAGTGGTTTTGGCTATTCAAAATCTTGCCGCCAATTTAATCGTTGAATCTGTCCCGATGTGGAATCGACAAGAACCTGTATTTCAATTTTGGGAGTATTTTTACTGACAATCCTCCAGCGATTTTTTCCACTCGACTGAATGAAACATGGCTTATCATCCAGTGTCTGCCATTCATGAAAATTTTTCTCACAAGCTAACACCGCCTGCTCTGCAGTGATGAATTATTCTTGAGCATCTCTCAATGTTTCGATCTCGATAATGCGCAAAGCTGTCATATCGTTCATATGCCTAATCAATGACGTACACAATAGCAATAGCGAAAATATCCAAGCCAAATATCATGGCAAATTGCGTGTAGTAAAAATGTGCTCTACGATGCGCTGTCTGGCTGGATCAGCTTGCCCAATCAGGCGAATCCGAAAGGATCGCTGACGCCGACCTGGAATGGGATTTAATTCCTCAATCTGAAGAGCATCCACCCCATTCATTAAGGTCGAATTGTGTTTGCGTCCATGCCGATCTAAGGATTGGCACATGAGAGAACTAACGTAACGCCCTCTATCGTTTGACAAACTTGACTTCTTTTGCACCCAGAACCGCAGCAAAGCCAAATGCTGCTGCGTACGTTCTTTTGTCACGCTATTGCCAACACAATCTAAATCAATTCCATGCGATTGCTCATGTCGGACAATCAACGCATCTGAGGATGAAGAAGCATGGTGCTTTTCTATTGCAAGTAAAGCGTGTTGGCTACGAATGTCTACTTGCTGTTGCTCTGTTGGGTTATTGCGATAGCCGGCCATACGAATGGCCAGACCCATTAATTCCATTGCACGGTCAGCATCTGAGAGAAAGATCTGTGATTGGTCAACGGCGGTTTATTTCAGCAATAGACTCGTACTACTTTGCAGTAGTGGATGAAGCAACAAAGTGCAAAGCGTCATACCGATGAGGCACACAAGTAGGTTCACTCTTTGGGCTCTCCAAGGCGATTTTCAAATTACCCCCCAACTGCAACTAATATTGATCTGATCGCATTTGTTCTGTTAGCTCATATTGATCAAAAGCTTCAAGCAACTCGGCACGCTTTCTTTCGTGATGAGCAATATTCAACACCAAGGCATGGTAGGTATCAACAGCAGTCATCCAAAAGCCCAAAATAAGACTCATCGCGATTAATGCCTCCAACACAATAAATCCATTGGGTGCTTGAACTGAATTCGATCTCGTTGGGGGCATACGCCATTTTCAATGACTGCGGAGAGCGGCAAAACAGGGGAATAAGGCTCTTCATATCGGAAAATCTCAGGTTTGCTGTCAGGCCGAACTGAAGGAGTGCGCAGTAATCGCTTGCTCGGCTTAAAATAGAGAGCTATGCCAAATACCCTTTCTCCCACCGAAGAAATCATCGCCGAGCTCCGCGCTGGTCGCATGGTGATTTTGGTTGACGAAGAAGATCGCGAGAACGAAGGTGACCTCGTTTTGGCTGCCGATCATGTCAGCGCAGACGCCGTCAATTTCATGGCTAAACATGGTCGCGGCTTGATCTGCCTCACCCTGACACGTGAACGCTGTCAGCAATTGAATTTGCCACTCATGGTGCGCGACAACGGCACATCGATGGGTACCAATTTCACTGTATCGATTGAAGCAGCTAGCGGTGTCACGACTGGTATCTCTGCAGCAGATCGTGCTCTCACCATTAAAAAGGCAGTTGCACCAAATGCCAAGCCCAGCGACTTGGTTCAGCCTGGTCACATCTTTCCGCTGATGGCACAACCTGGTGGCGTTCTGATTCGCTCCGGCCATACTGAGGCAGGATGCGATCTTGCTGCGATGGCAGGCTGCTCACCAACGGCAGTGATTTGCGAAATCATGAAAGACGATGGCAGCATGGCGCGCTTACCAGACCTACTTGAGTTCGCCAAAGAGCATCAACTCAAAATTGGCAGCATTGCAGATCTCATCAAATACCGCAGCCAAAACGAAAGTATCGTTGTGCGCGTGGGGGCTCGCCAATTTCAAACGCCCTGGGGAGAATTTGCCGGCATTATTTACCGCGATACCCCGAGCTCTTCGATCCACATTGCCCTAGTGCATGGCAAACCTTCTGAAACTTCTGAGACTCTCGTACGTGTTCATGAGCCGGTAACTGCGCTTGACTTCTTGGATACCCAAATTAGTACGCACTCCTGGCCGTTAGCACAAGCCTTGCAACAAATTCGGAATGCTCAGGCCGGAGTGGTGGTCCTACTCAATGCTTCTGGAATAGCAGCGCCCGATGATAAAGACTGGTTGACACAGTTTCAGAGGCTCGATCACGCTCATCATGAGGGCGAGCGCCAAGCATTGACTCGCAAAACGGATTTTCGTAGCTACGGAATTGGGGCGCAAATTCTGAAAGATTTAGGTGTGGGCAAAATGCGCCTACTCGCAAATCCGAGTCCTGTACCAAACCTATCTGGCTATAAACTGGAAGTAACTGGCTACCTACCTTATCAGCCCTCAGCAAATTGAATTCATAATCTCATCATGACCAACTCCACAAACAACTCTGTCGGTGTTTTAGAAGCCGATCTAAATGGCCAAGATTTACATATTGGTATTGTGCAAGCACGCTTTAATGAAGAGCACTGCAAAGCTTTAACCCATGCCTGCATTACAGAATTGATTTCCTTGGGAGTTTCTCAGTCTGATATCAAACTCGTGACGGTTCCCGGCGCTCTCGAGATTCCATTTGCGTTGCAAAAGCTCGCTGAGACCGGTGAATTTGATGGGCTTGTAGCATTAGGCGCAGTAATTCGTGGTGAGACGTATCACTTTGAATTAGTCTCGAATGAATCGGCGGCAGGGATCACCCGAATTTCAATCGACTCTGGGTTACCAATCGCCAATGGAGTTTTAACTTGTGATACTGATGAGCAAGCCCAAGTGCACGTCCAAGTAAAAGGTGCTGATTGCGCAAAAGCAGTTGTTGAAATGGCAAATCTTGCATTAGCACTTACTCCGGATATTGATTTTGAGATGAACGATGGGCAAGAGTGATCGTTACTATGACTAAATCAAATACAAACCCTTTCCATAAAAATGCGCAAGATGGAAGTGATATCAAATCCACCTCCCCAAAGCGATCATTAACACCCCGGCGCCGCGCCCGAGAATACGCTCTTCAAGGGATTTACCAAAGCCTGGTTATGCGTCAAGCGGGCAGCCTACCAAGTAGCACGGCGATTGCTAAGCAATTGGCAGAAGATCCTGCTTTCAAACGGTGTCAGTTGGATTTATTTGAGCGAATCTTTCAAGGTGTCCTTAATCGTGCCGATGAATTTGAAGCACTGATTACACCCGCACTTGATCGACCAATTCATGAACTCTCACCGGTAGAGCATGCAGCGTTGCTAATCGGTACTTATGAATTAGCAGCCGACCTATCGGTACCCTATAAGGTGGCGATTAACGAAGCGGTTGAATTAGCAAAAACGTTTGGCGGCACCGATGGTCACAAATATGTCAATGGCGTCCTGGATCTATTAGCGCAGCAATTACGTAGCGCGGAAACTCAAGCTAGCTAAAACCCTTTTTGCATTGATCCGATAGACTCACTCGCTTTGCTGGTGAGTCTTTTTTTTCTGGAGATAAAATCATCTGGAACCCTCTACGCGCCCTCTTACCGGAAAGCTCAGCATGCAAAAAATGGATATCACTAGCTTATTAAAAGATCCAAGCCTTTTTAAGGAATCCGCCTTGATTGATGGTCAATGGATTGACTCTCCCAGTCGATTTACCGTGACCAATCCAGCCACTGATGAAATTATTGCAAGCGCCAGCAATCTGGGCACTACAGAAGCAGAAGTAGCCATTCAAGCAGCTGAAGAAGCTTTGCCTGCATGGCATAACAAGCTGGGTAAAGAACGCGCGCAAATCCTGCGCAAATGGTTTGATCTCATTATCGAAAATACTCAAGATCTAGCCACACTCATGACTTTGGAGCAAGGCAAGCCAATTTCAGAGGCTACAGGTGAAGTGGTGTATGGAGCTTCTTTTGTGGAATGGTTTGCAGAAGAAGCCAAACGGGTGGCGGGATCAATTCTGACCACCACTTGGAGTGATAAGCGCTTAATGGTTCTCAAGCAGCCCATTGGCGTCTGCGTAGCAATCACACCTTGGAATTTTCCGATTGCGATGATTACACGCAAAATCGCACCGGCTCTAGCAGCCGGTTGCACGATCGTCATTAAGCCTGCTGAATTGACACCCTTATCCGCGTTAGCTTTAGGAGAATTAGCTATCCGTGCCGGCATTCCCAAAGGAGTGATTAATATTTTGACGGCCGATGCTAATCAATCGATCCTGGTCGGTAAGGTCCTTTGCGCATCGCCCGTGGTTCGCCACCTTTCCTTTACCGGTTCAACCGAGGTTGGCAAAATCTTAATGGCACAGTGCGCCCCAACCATCAAGAAATTGGCGCTTGAACTCGGTGGTCATGCCCCATTTATTGTTTTTGAGGATGCGGATATCGACGCTGCTGTCAGCGGTGCAATGGCCTCCAAATTTAGGAACTCCGGTCAGACGTGTGTTTGCGCGAATCGATTCTATATCCACCGGAAAGTCCAAGCTGAATTCACCGATAAATTTGCCAAAGCCCTCAGCTCCATCAAAGTGGGAAATGGGATGGAAAAAGGTATAACTCAGGGACCCCTCATAGAAACTGCCGCCTTAGAGAAGGTCGAAAAACATGTAACAGATGCCCTTAGCAAAGGTGCCCGGTTGATTGCTGGCGGCAAAAGAGCGTCTGCCACACAAAATTTTTATGAGCCCACCATCTTGTCAGATGTGAACAGCACAATGCTAATTAGTCATGAAGAAACCTTTGGGCCCGTTGCACCTATCATTCCATTCGCAAGCGATGAGGAAGTGATTGCGCTGGCAAATCACAGTCAATTTGGACTGGCATCCTATTTTTATAGCCGTGATATTGGTCGTATTTGGAAAGTAGCGGAGGCCCTGGAATACGGCATGGTAGGGGTTAATACAGGAATGATTTCCAACGAAGTGGCTCCGTTTGGGGGAGTCAAGCAATCCGGTTTGGGTAGAGAAGGCAGTGTCTACGGAATTGAAGAGTATCTTGAAATGAAGTATGTATGCGTTGGCCTGTAAAGTCTGATGCTCTACTGCTTGCGATACATTAAATCCCACACACCGTGGCCGAGCTTGACACCACGGCTTTCAAATTTTGTAATCGGGCGATAACTTGGACGCTCCACATACCCTAGGTGGGGCGCTCTCAATTGCTCAATTGTTGGCTTAAATTCGTGCTGCAAATCGCGTACTTGCGAATCAATCGCATCATCCAGCCCAAATGTTTCAATCCGAATATATTCGGTAGAAGTATTTTTTAGGCTAGTCTCAGTATTAAGCACTAATAGCATTTGCTCAGCATAGTTATGCCAATCTGTCGCTAAATGCAAATAACCGCCCACCTTGAGTCTTGAGGAAAGCAGTTTGACAAACTGTCCTTGAATCAAGCGTCGCTTGTGATGGCGTCGCTTATGCCATGGATCTGCAAAGTAAATATGAATTCCGTCTAATGCTTCCTCAGCAATCATCTCTTCAAGCACCTCTACTGCATCATGCTGAATGAGACGTAAGTTTGTTAGATGATTCTCGCCAATCAATTTGAGAAGCGCTCCCACTCCGGGAGTGTGCACTTCAATGGCCAAAAAATCATCCTGCGATCTAAGGGCGGCAATCTTGGCAGTGGTTTCTCCCATTCCAAAACCAATTTCTAGAATCTTCGGTCTGGTTGATCCCGCGAAAGCACTTGCTAAATCTAGAGGCTTTTTTTGAAAAGGAATTCGAAAGCTAGGGCCCAACTCCTCAATCGCTCGTTGCTGTCCTGCAGTTGTTCTACCGGCACGGAGAACAAATGAACGAATACGCTCTGAACGGATCATTGTTAATCAAAGAGAGGCGATTGCCAGCCTGCAGATCGATACGCATACACCACTTCCGCTAACACAATGGACAAGGATGTCTTAAAAGAGATCAGACCCAATACAAAGGTCCAAATAACATAAGTGGTTTGCAAAGAACGGGCCACGCCGGCTTGAAAAAAGAAAAGTTCAAGCACCGTTAAAGAAATCAATATACCGCTTAGGACATCAAAGAAAATAGCTACGGTACAAAGGCGACCACGCACTTTCGACTCGTTAGCCTCCCGTCTCATATGCTCAATAGCCATAGCATCTTTCAATGCGGAAGAGAAAAGAGCTTGCTGAATAGTACGCATTCTATCAACATTTCTGGCAAGACGGACGGAGATTGCATTCAATAACGTTGCCACAGCCGTGAGCAAAAAGACTGGGGCTAGTGCCAACTGAATATTATTGGTGATTGCATCAATTGAGACGTCCATTACCCCAACTCCTTAAAATTCTCTAAAACAACAATCATTAATGGGACCAAGAAATAATTCCAACATATGCCGTAATCAGTACGAGTACGCCAAACACAATTCGATACCAGGCAAATGGAATGAAGTTATGGTGGGCAACATACTGAATCAACCAGCGGACGCAAATGAATGCAGAAATGAAAGCGGTGATGAAACCGACCACTATGGCCAAACTAAATTCTCCAGTAATGGCCACTGGGTTTTTCCAAAGCTTTAATAGCTCATACGCCGTTGCGCCGCCGATAACAGGGATAGCCAAGAAAAAAGAGAACTCCGTGGCTACCGTTCTCGGCAAACCAAACAACATACCGCCAATAATAGTTGCTCCAGAACGGGAGGTTCCGGGGATTAAGGCCGCACATTGTGCCAACCCGACTTTTAAGGCATCCCAATAGGAGAGGTCATCGACTGAATGGCTGTGGGTGCTATATGCACTCATCTTTGCTTGACGACGTTCGGCCCAAAAAATGATCAATGCTTCCACAATAAAAGCACTGGCTACTGGAATCGGTGAGAATAGGATAGACTTAATTTGTTTACCAAAAGTCAAGCCCAAGCCCATTGCTGGGGCTGAGGCAATCGCTAAATTCAATACAAATCGCCGCGAACTTGGGCTAACAGCCAGCGAGGAAACAACCCCAAGAAGTTTTGCTCTAAATTCCCAGCACACTGCAAGAATTGCGCCAAACTGAATAATGATCTCAAACGCCTTACCACGCTCATCATTGAAATCCAATAAATCCCCCACCAGAATAAGGTGGCCAGTGCTCGAAATCGGCAGAAATTCGGTCAAGCCCTCGACCACGCCCAAGATAATTGCTTTTATTAATAGTAGGAGATCCATGGCGCAATTTTATAGGGTCAGGAGTCCACTCGATGAATTTGGCACAAAATAAAGCAGAAATCTGCGCCTGAAGCCTTTTAGTCTTAAACTTCGGGCACTGAAATTAAATGATTCGATGAATATAAATCGCTTGCGCCCTTCTCGACTAACCGCTATCGGCCTGATATTGAGCCAGGCGTTGGGCCTAAGCTCCTGGAATTCAGCTGCCCTTGCCCAAACCCCCAATGCTGCAACAAGACCAGCGCTACCAACCCCTGTTAGCCCCTCTACCCTAATCGGCCTAGACTTGCCTCCCCAAATTGCGCCGCCACCACCAAAATGGAACGCTCCAGGCTCAGCCGTCTCAAATAACGCCAGAGCAGCAGTAACGTGGACTCAAAAGCGGCTCTAACGGATTTAATTCAGCTTTACCAAGAGGCAGCCTTTAGTGATCCAGTCTTAAATGCAGCACGATTTAACTATCAGGCGAGTAAAGAACTGTACTGGCAAGGATTATCCCTCTTGTTGCCTCAAGCAAACGCGACACCTACAGGTACTCGCCACTATCAACACGGTACCGGCACTACTGTGGTTGCAGATGGACCGGGTAACTCCCGAGTCTTTGACCAAAAAGCTATACCGTTACCTTAACTCAACCGGTTTTTAACGTTGCCGCACTCGAAGCTTTTAAACAAGGTGACTTAAATACCAAGATTGCTGACATGCGTTTTTATTTAGCGCAGCAAGACTTAATTATTCGTGTCTCGCAAGCCTATTTTGACGCCCTCACCAGTCAAGATAATGTTGCGCTATATAAAAAAAGAATTGATCAGGCAACAACTTGAGGCAGCACAAGCGAAATTTGATGCTGGTCTTGCCACGATTGTGGATGTGAATACCACTCAAGCAGCTCTCAACTTGACTAACTCTCAAGAAATTGCTGCGCAAGCAGATTTAATTGTCAAACGTGGCGTTCTAGAACAGTTAGTTGGTCGACCCGTTGGGCCGCTCAAGCCATTGATCAAAGAGGCGCGGATTGATGGTGTTTTAAAAACCCTCGTTCTAAGACAAAAGATTCAAAGGGCAACCCAATTGCTGACAGCGTGAACCCCCAATTAGCGCCTGGCCAAACCTTAGAAGATTGGATTAATCAAGCAGAAGCTGCAAACTTTAACGTTCTTGCCGGTCAACTCTCCGTGAACCTAGCAGAGAGCACGTATCGGTCTGCCCAGGCACTGAATTACCCTTCCGTCAACTTTGTAGGCACCAGTGGCTATAACACCTCCAATGGCACTCCTAACAACTACACTCCGGCCAATACCAACGTATACAACAATACCGTTGCGCTGCAAATGACAATTCCCTTGGTGTCCGATGGATTTAATAGCTTGGTCATTCGTCAAAATGCCGCTCTCGTGGATACTGCAAAAGCAAATTACGATAACGCGCGCCGAACCGCAGCCCAAAATACCCGCGCTGCTTTCACTGGATTCTATGGTGGCCTTGCGAGCGTCAAGGCATTTGAAGCGGCTGAGCGCTCTTCTACCTCGGCCTTAGAATCTAGCAAGCTTGGATTTCAGGTGGGGACATTAATTAATATTGATGTCTTGATTGCATTAGATACATTAATCAATACCCGCTCACAACTACAACAAGCTCGCTATAGCACGATATTGAACGCCATCAAACTAAAGGCACACGTCGCGAGCTTAACAGACGAAGACCTCATTGCAATTAATGCGCTCCTGCGCTAATCGCTCTATTTCGCATTAACCAGTAAATCGAGCCCAGCCTCCAACACCTCCTGCGGTGAGGGTGGCTCTTGTATATCTCCTACATTGCGAATGCATTGAGACCAATACCCTTCCGTCTTCCATCTCGGTGAATCGCAATACATCTCTACTGTGGGTTTTTTCAATGCAGCCGCCAAGTGCGTCAAGCCAGTATCCACCCCAACGATTAATGCAGCATTGCTGATGAGTGGAAATGCTTCTTGCAATGAAAATGCAGCAGGTACGATTGATCCTAGAATTTCCCTTGCTAAGACCTCACTAATCTGTTTCTCTGCGAGACTACCCCAGGGCAACGCCACTTGGTAGCCCTCTTGAGCAAGACTTTGCCCCAAGGAAATCCAATGCTGATTTGCCCAGCGTTTGGCAGCGCGTGCAGTCGCATGGAAAAATAAAACGTAGGGCTTTTGCAAGAGACACATCTGCCGATGCTCACTCACTAGCAAACTCTGTGGTGGATAGAACTGCACCGTTTCAAGTCTTGTCATTAAAGGCCAATCCAAAGCCAAGCAAGCTACATAGCGCGATCGATCTACCGCATGACATTTCACTGGGACTTGCACAGATTGGTTATAAAACGCTCGCGCCATTGATTCATAACCGGAGAACATTGTGGCATTAGCCAAACCAGTTACGATGGTGTCAGGATGCTTTTTAGCGAGAGCACAGACCAGCGCTGACTTTAATAACCCTTGAGTTTCAATAATGACATCGTAGGTCACACTTTGTAGAGCACTTCTAAAAGAGCAAAATTCTCGCCAAGAGCTAGCATGCAGAAATGATTTTTTCCAACGCCGCAGACCAAAAGGAACAATGTGATCAATGCCGCGAAATCCCTCTCTACTCAACAGGGGTTTTAAAAGATCAACACACCCTTCCTCAACTACCCAATCGATTTGTGCGTTTGGTAAACGCTCACGAATATCCCAAACAATTGGCAAGTTATGCAGCACATCACCCAGAGAGGAGAGCTTGACCAATAATATTTTGGAGGACGCGCTGGAATCGGTCATTCAAATTTCGGGGCGTGATCCCAGCTTAGACCAGCTTGATCTTTCGCATTCAAATTTGGGATAACGCCAGCTGGCAAAAGCCACTGAATGGCTACGGTGGGATCATTCCAAACCAGACAAGCCTCACTTTGTGGGTGATAGTAATCCGTTGTTTTGTATAAAAACTCGGCCGTCTCGGAGAGCACCAAAAATCCGTGAGCCAATCCTGGCGGTATCCATAATTGCCGGTGATTTTGTGCACTGAGTTCAACCCCGACCCATCGACCAAAAGTTGGTGAGGCTTGGCGAATATCCACTGCCACATCAAAGACACTTCCAGCCACTACCCGCACAAGTTTTCCTTGCGTTTGTTCACGCTGATAATGTAGTCCGCGCAATGTCCACTGCCGAGAAAAAGAATGGTTGTCTTGAACAAAATCGACCTGTAATCCGGTGGCTTGCGCAAAATCTTGAGCATTAAACGATTCAGTAAACCACCCACGCTCATCGCCAAATACTCTGGGCTCAATCACGAGCACGTCCTGAATTACGGTTGGTGTTACTTGAATTTTGGAAGAAATACTCATGAAGGTTTCTTTGCTGACAAGGCGATAGGCTGTGCAGAAGTATTGAGCTCTTTTAGAATTCTTGCCAAATACTGCCCATAACTATTTTTACTAAGCTGTGCCGCTACAGCTTGCACTTGTTCGGCACCAATCCAACCTTGATGATAGGCAATTTCCTCGGGACAGGCCACCATTAAACCCTGTCGCTTTTGCAGCGTCGCAATAAAACCGGCTGCATCCAGTAGGGAATCGTACGTACCGGTATCAAGCCATGCAAAACCACGCCCCATAATTTCAACGCTGAGAGCATTCATTTCCAAATAAAAGCGATTGACATCGGTAATCTCAAGTTCACCACGAGCACTGGGCTTAATTGAGGCAGCAATGTCACAAACCTGTTGATCGTAAAAATACAATCCTGTTACTGCATAACTGCTGCGCGGATTGACTGGCTTCTCTTCAATGGAAAGCGCTTTGTAGTCTTTATCAAACTCAACAACACCATATCGCTCAGGGCCATTGACATGGTAAGCAAATATCGTTGCGCCCGATGTTCTGTGATTGGCGCGATTTAGCTGCTCAACCAATTCATGGCCATAGAAAATATTATCGCCCAGCACTAATGCGCTTGGATCATTGCCAATAAAGTGCTTACCTAAGGTAAATGCCTGTGCCAGGCCATCTGGTGAGGGCTGAACACAATACTCAATATTCAGACCCCACTGAGAACCATCGCCAAGTAATTCTGAAAAACGGGACGTGTCATGCGGTGTCGAAATTAACAAAATATCCCGAACGCCTGCCAACATCAATGTGCCAAGAGGGTAATACACCATCGGCTTGTCATAGACGGGCATTAATTGCTTGGAAACAGCTTGCGTAACAGGGTACAAACGTGTACCCGACCCACCAGCCAAAATAATGCCCTTACGTTTTATTGTCATATCCGTTCTTCAGGTTGATCACTATACAAAGCGGGCAGCTGACACGACCCATTCAATCCCTAGATACATCCATCGTTTACAAGCTTACGAATGTATCCTTCAACCATGGGCTCCCAAGCCGGAAACCCTTGGCTCACTTCAGCCCCATTATAAGAGGTGGAAGAGGCAAAAACGGATTGCAACTTATGGGTTCCCATTCTGGAATTCATGGGCCTGGGGGCTGGCAGGGGATACTCCACGGCGGGTATTCCCTGAATCAATTCTGGGGTAATTTTTAACTGCACTCCCGCCGCTATAGCAGCCCGCACAGCACACTGCGCTAATCCATACCAACTCGTCTCGCCAGCAGGTACAGCATGATAAATTCCCGAAGGAAAAGGATTCAATTGCCCATCAGCATTGAGCGCAAGGCGTAAGCTGATCTGGGCGAGCCACTCTGCACTTGTTGGCACTCCGAATTGGTCCTCAATCACCCTCAATTGATCTCGCTCTTTCGCTAAACGCAAAATGGTGCGTATGAAATTGCTGCCGTCACCGTAGACCCAACTAGTCCGAAAAATGGCATATTGTCCAGTTCCTGCATTTACAAATGCCAGAGCAATCGCCTCCTCCCCAGCGGCTTTACTTTTTCCATAAACGCTCAAGGGATTGCACTGATCATCTTCCAAGTAAAAACCAAACTTCTCTCCATCAAACACGTAGTCAGTCGAGTAATGAAGAAATGTTGCGCCGTGTTTTGCGGCATACTGCGCCATCAACTCTGGCGCGACTGCATTGATTGCAAAAGCAAGTTCAACTTCAGATTGAGCCTTGTCCACGGCTGTATAAGCCGAGGCATTAATAATGAGGTTCACATTGGATTGGTCTAGTAGTGCATCCAAAGCGCGTCTATCAGATAAATCACACTGCTCATGCCCAACAAAGTGAACCCGGGTACTCTTAGGCAACGCTAAAGAAGCAAACAAATTTGAAAAGGCTTTTCCTAATTGCCCGTCTTTACCAAAGATCAGAATTTGCATGCTAGGTGAGTAGTGCGTTAATTCAATTAACTGTACTGGCGTTGAACCCAGTCACGATAGGATCCACTCACCACACCCTCGATCCAGACTGGATTATCCAAGTACCACTGAACTGTTTTTCGAATTCCGGACTCAAATGTTTCTGCAGGTCGCCAACCCAGTTCACGCTCAATCTTGCTCGCATCAATTGCGTAGCGGCGATCATGTCCTGGACGATCTTTCACAAAGGTAATTTGCTCGGCATAGGACTTCCCATCGATGCGGGGTTTAAAGTCCTCCAAAATTCGGCAGATCGATTTAACAACATCAATATTAGCCTTTTCATTCCAACCACCAATATTGTATGTTTCCCCCAACTGACCATGAGCCAAAACCTCACGAATCGCTGAACAATGATCGCCTACGTAGAGCCAATCGCGGATTTGCTGACCATCACCGTAAATTGGTAATGGCTTGCCATTCAAGGCATTCAAAATGACTAACGGAATTAATTTTTCCGGGAAATGGTAGGGGCCATAATTATTTGAACAATTGGTTGTCACTACTGGCAAACCATAAGTATGAAACCATGCGCGCACTAAATGGTCAGAGGCTGCCTTAGATGCTGAGTAGGGACTATTGGGCTCGTAGGGATTTTTTTCTGTAAAAGCTGGGTCAGTGGCTGACAATGAACCATACACCTCATCGGTAGAAACATGATGAAACCGAAATGCGGCTTTAGCGGTTTCTTCTAGAGTATTCCAATACTCTCTGGCACATTCCAACAAGTTAAATGTCCCAACGATATTGGTTTGCACAAATTCAGCTGGACCATGAATCGATCGATCCACATGGCTTTCAGCGGCGAAATTAACAATTGCACGTGGTCGATGTTCTTTCAGCAAGCGGGCAACCAATTCTTGATCGCCGATATCGCCCTGCACAAAAATATGACGAGCATCATTATTACGCGAGGCAAGGGTGGCACGATTTCCGGCATAGGTTAATTTGTCCAAATTAATGATGCCTTCTGCATCTGGATTGGCAAGCCAGTCCAACACAAAGTTGCCCCCAATAAAACCAGCGCCACCAGTCACTAAAATCATGTCAATTCCGCCTCATTCTGTCTGCAATACTTCAATCAATCATTATAGTTTCTATGATGAAGCTTCCGAAGAGCTCTTTGCATGGCTAGCGCATTGCATCGCTCAATTCGGGCCATGCGCTGGTTAAATGCGCTATTTTGAGATCCATCCCCAAAAATACGCCGATGTACCGCCTCATAATTGATCTCGACGTCTTTGACAAGCTGGGGTATTTCCTCTAAAGACCCCCAAATGATGAATTGAGAATAAGCGGTTTTTTCTTTAAAAGGGGCATTTTCACAAATAACAATAGCGCCACTGCGAAGTGCTGGTAAGACCCTTAATTCCTCAAGTGTGTCATACACATCGGTCTGGCGAATGTTAATCACCACTTTTGCTTTTTGATAGATTTGCTCTACTCCGAAATAAACGCCCGAAATATTCTTTGACACAACAGCATGCCTCTTGAGATCCTCCAAGAAGCACTTGCGACGTTCAACCTCAGTATTGCCAAACAGGGTGATTACGCCTGCACGCTTTTGCGTTGAAAGATGTAAGGGATAGAGAGCGGGACTGATACAAATAGTTTTTTGGAAATACGCCTTCAAATCCATGGCCGATCGAACATTCCATAAATTAATCCGACTATAGTCGATCACAAGATCTGCCAATTGCAATTTAGCAAAATCATGAATGCGTACTAAATACACGCTACTAGAATTGGCTAGCGGCAATTGACCGCTAAAAACTGCCGAGTTACCCCTTGCATCTTTTGGCTTTAACAGAGTATGTTCAATTTGCAACAGAATACTTCTAGAAGGCAAGATGGCTTTCCAAAAATGAAGGCCTGGACACTCATAGAAGACGACAGTACGTTTATCTAGCCTGTCTAAGCTTTGCATTAGTAACCGCTCAACGTAATGGCTGTAATCTTGCAAAACGATTTCCGGATTTTGACGCGCCACCAAAATAGCATGATGAATGCGATATGCCCGGTATTTTTTCCCTGAGAATGGGTTTCTGAGCAATAAAAATGCACTGATTAGCCAAAATAGAAAAGGCATGGCTTTCTCATCAATATTTAAAAATTCTTCTTATTTTCAAGATAAAAAGTTTCGTATGGATACTGCTTTTCATCTTCTAAAACTTGATTCACTTTATGATCAAACATGCCTCGATAACCACCAAGCAGTGTCTTTTTGTATTTTGTGTTCTGGATAAATTCACGATTGAATTTTGCAGCGGTACGAATACCCTTGGTATATCCATCATCCGCTAAATCCGATTGCACATTCTCAATAAGTGCGATGTCGACACTAGGGATTTCTTTTTTATAGCGCTTGTAATAACGCCAATAGAAATCACCGTCTTCTTCGCCCAATCCGAGCAGACGCTCATCAAAAAATCCCACATCAATCAATTCGGATTTATCAAGAATAAAATGGGAGAAGCTTCCATTAATCTTAAAAGTGCCGGGTGTTTTCTCTAGGGCTGCTTCAAGCAGGTCAAAAAAACCGATACCATTTTCAATCAAGAGATGTAAATCATCATTCAATATCAGTGCTCTTGGCTGAGTGGCCGTCAATGCACCACGATTCCACAATTTTGCAAGCGATTGAAAGCAGGGAAATACAGTAGGAAATACTCTCGGAAATGTTGCACAATATGCCAAGACATTGCTCCGATACGTCTCATCAAATTCCATTTTGGCTGGTCCGTTAACCATCACAATGACTTCTATGTTTGGGCGCTGCGTTTTGATTTGATTAAGCAATGGCACCAAAAAGGCATCAAAGCGCTTATCAAAGGTAGTAATGACCACTGAATAGGGTTGCGCAACAGAGGATTCAGGCATGAAAATAAATTAATATTAGGGAATGAAACGGATTCAAATGTCAACGGCAGGCTGTCCAAGTGATTATGCGTCTAGCCTGCTACCCATTATCGCCCAAAGCCTTGGCTATCAGATTGAGTGGGTTAGTCCAAGCCAATCCGACATGCTTATCCTGGGGTCATTTTTTAAAGAAGCTGAAAAAAAACTGCGGTGGTGTCCAAGACCACTCAGACCCGCCTTAGAAAGTGCACTTCAACATTTACCCAGCCGATCTTCTGGCCCCCTTAGGGTTTTCCATGGCGCTGAAAATCTACGTCATGACAGTATCCCTGCAGACTACAGCATTTCATTTGATCTGAATATCGCAGCATCGACGCATTTTCGTCTCCCCTATTGGATGGAAATGATCGATTGGTCACACGAGGGGATTTATGGAAATCAAAATCCTCGCTACGGACGGCTTCTGCAGATCGAGCGCCTCATGCATCCCCTAGGAAATCGCTTCTTAGAAAAACCCAAAGCAGCCGCATTTTTAAGCTCTCATTTACGTGAGCCTCGGAAAACGTTATTTGATGCGGTCAATCAGGTGATACCAGTGACAGGTTATGGGGCGTACTTTGATCGCACGATAAAAAACCATCACCTCAGTGGTTTTATAAAGTATGAACTGCTACAGGACTATGGATTTAATCTTTGCCCTGAGAACGGCATGTATCCAGGCTATTACACTGAAAAAATCCCAGAAGCATTTTTTGCGGATTGTCTTCCAATTACTTGGACAGATGACAATGTCCAAGTTGATTTCAATCCAGGCGCATTCATTAATCTTGCGCCGATGACTTGCTCGAACTACACCCCACTTGCTGACATCCTAGTCTCTCCAAGCATGCTGATGGAATATGCTTCCCAGCCGTTACTACTTAAGGCGCCCAGCATCGCGCCATTCCAGGATTTTGTCAAACGCATGCTTGCAGATGCCACCTCTTAACGATGAAAATTGGCTTTCACACCAATGGGCTCTCGCTGCGCAGCACAGAAATCGCCATCTACGATTACGCCCATCACAATCAACAATTACTCGGTAATGAATCAGTTGTTTTCTATCGCAAAGGAAATCCCCTTAATCAATCCGTCTTCGAAAGATTTTCTCATCAATTTAAGGTTTGCCCTTACGACGGACAGCCTGAACTAAACCGCCTTGTTGAACAGGAAAAAATCGACTTAACGTATTTCATTAAGTCAGGCGAGCGTGACGATGCATTTTGTGAAAGTTCCCCAACGCTAATGCACGCTGT
>CAZXSX010000019.1:0-17113 GCA_964643245.1 uncultured Polynucleobacter sp. | reverse complement strand
TCTCGGGATCCTCTTTTGGCACGATGCCGACCTTAAAAAGGATCTCTGCAGTCTCTTCGAAGATGCGCCCTTTGGAGAGGGCTAAAGTCAATTCATGACTTTATTATCACTCAGTTACGCTGTAAGTCACTTTACGCGCTCAATGTTAGCACCCAAAAGGGTTAGCTTTTGCTCCATGCGGTCGTAACCTCGATCCAAATGGTAAATCCGGTCCACTTGGGTTTCGCCCTGAGCAGCCAATCCTGCAATGACTAAGCTGGCAGAGGCGCGTAAGTCTGTGGCCATGACGATGGCACCTGAAAGTTTATCGACGCCCTGAGCTATTGCCGTATTGCCCTCAATTGCAATATCCGCCCCAAGACGATTGAGTTCTTGAACGTGCATGAAGCGGTTCTCAAAGATCGTTTCCGTAATCATTGAGCTTCCGCTGGCAACCGCATTCACTGCCATCAGCTGCGCTTGCATATCGGTTGGAAACGCTGGGTACTCAGAGGTTCTAAAACTGACAGCCTTGGGACGAGTTTGCATGGACGCCTTAATCCAATCCGGGCCCACTTCCATCTGCAACCCCGCCTCTTTTAGTTTTACCATCACCGCGTCTAATGTGTCTGGGCGGCAATCTTTAATCAATACTTCGCCACCAACCGCCGCTACTGCACAAAGGAAAGTGCCCGCTTCAATGCGATCAGGAATAACAGAGTGCTCTGCACCATGCAATTTTTCAACGCCCTCAATCACCAAGCGATCTGTCCCGATTCCAGAAATCTTTGCGCTCATCTTGACCAGTAATTCAGCCAAGTCACCCACCTCGGGCTCACGTGCAGCATTTTCCAATATGGTGGTACCTGAAGCCAGCATCGCGGCCATTAACAGATTTTCAGTACCAGTAACCGTAATCATGTCGGTCAAAATCGAAGCGCCTTTTAGACGATCCGTTGGCGGCTTTGTCTCAGCCTGAATGTAGCCGCTCTTAATTTTGATGCTGGCGCCCATTGCTTTCAGACCTTTAATGTGTTGGTCTACCGGACGAGCACCAATGGCGCAACCACCCGGTAAGGATACTTTTGCGCTATGCATTCTAGCGAGAAGCGGGCCAAGCACCAAGATCGAGGCGCGCATGGTTTTCACCATCTCATACGTTGCTTCAGAGCTCTTGATCACTGCCGCATTCAGCACAACATGGTTGCGATCGCTTGGATTAGGAAAGCTCACATCTACACCAATTTCTTGCAAGAGCTTGAGCATCGTTCGCACATCTTGCAAGTCAGGAAGGTTACGCAAAATGACAGGCTCATCTGTTAATAAGCAAGCGCACAGAATAGGTAATGCGGCATTTTTAGCTCCAGCTATTTTGACCTCACCTTTTAGCGGGGTCCCGCCAACCATTCGTAATTTATCCATGAAACAATTCCAGTAAACGCTTTTAGCCTAACTTAATAATAAGTTTATTGTGAAGAGCTTTGTACAAACTCTTCAGGAGTAAATGCTTTGATTGACAGAGCATGCACTTCAGCCTTCATACGATCGCCCATGGCACCATAGACCATCTGATGTCGTTGCACCAAACGTTTGCCCTCGAATTCTGGGCTAACAATCGTGGCAAAAAATGTTGGCCATCGCCCTCAACCTTAATTTGGGTGCATTGAATGCCTTGCTTGATATAGCCCTCAATTTGCTCAGGGGTTGGCAACATACAGCTCTCCTATAAAACTCAGTAACGAATTTGCCGATAAAAAAATGATCAATGGCGCAGCTTATAGCCCTTTTGCAAAAGGCGCAAAGCAATAATAGAAACCACAATAAAGAAGCACAACACAATCACTAGGCTACTCCATGGCGTGACATCTGAAACGCCAAAAAAGCCAAACCTAAAGCCATCAATCATGTAAAAAAATGGGTTCAAATGTGACACAACTTGCCAAGCTGGGGGCAATGAATGAATTGAATAAAAAACACCTGATAGCATCGTGGCTGGCATGATGATGAAATTCTGGAACGCGGCGAGTTGATCAAACTTATCCGCCAAGATTCCAGCAATCAAACCTAAACTACCCAAAATTGCTGCGCCCAGAAAAGCAAATACCAAAATCCAGATGGGATACTCTAACGTCGGCATGTCAAACCAAATCGTAATAACAAACACGCCTAAGCCTACTACTACCCCACGAAATACGGCCGCTAAGATATACGCCGCATAAAACTCAAAATGGCTCAATGGTGCAAGCAATATAAAAACGAGGTTGTCAGTAATCTTGGATTGAATCAATGATGAGGATGTATTAGCAAAAGCATTTTGCAGAACGCTCATCATTACTAAGCCAGGAATCAAGAACGCTGTATAGTTCAAGCGCCCATAAACTTCTTTGCCATCCAATACATGGCCAAAAATTATCAGGTACAAGATTGCCATTAAAACGGGTGCAGCAATAGTTTGAAAAGCTACCTTGTAAAAGCGCTTCACCTCTTTAAATAACAGGGTTGGAAAGCCGCTGCCATATTCAATTGCTGGTTTATTCAGCGCCCTATGCAATCTGGTATTCACAAAGCATCTCCCGACATGATGTTGACAAACACATCCTCAAGATCAGCTTTGCCCTCACCACTCTTTTTGTTGGAGCCATAACGCGTTAGTAAATTTGCCGTGGTATCCAGCGCAACAATTTTGCCTTGTTTAAGCATGGCAATTCGTTGACATAATGCCTCGGCCTCTTCTAAGTAATGCGTGGTCAACACAATCGTGTGCCCATCTTGATTTAGACGGCTGATGAATTGCCATAAAGACTGGCGCAATTCGACATCAACACCAGCGGTAGGTTCATCCAAGATAATTACGGGTGGACGATGCACCAATGCTTGCGCAACCAGTACCCGGCGTTTCATGCCACCGGATAAAGCCCGCATATTACTGTCCGCCTTACCAGTCAGATCTAAGTGGGCCATGATCTCATCAATCCAAGCATCGTTATTGCGAATACCGAAGTAACCCGACTGAAAACGCAAGGTTTCCCGAACCGTAAAAAAGGGATCAAAAACCAATTCTTGAGGAACTACGCCAAGCATGCGTCGGGCTTCTCGAAATGCGCTTTGCACATCAGCGCCTAAAATGGCAGCATGCCCATTGTCAGCTTTTACCAAGCCAGCCAAGATAGAAATTAACGTTGTCTTACCGGCGCCGTTTGGGCCCAATAGCCCAAAAAACTCTCCTGGCTCAATCTCAAGCGAGACCTCATCGAGCGCTTGAAGGGCTCCATAGCGTTTTGATATATTTTTTACTGATATGGCGTAATGCACGTTCTACAAACCCAACAATACAGAGACGCCGTAGACATTAGCTAACACTTTTAATTTTTCAGGTGGATACTCAATCTTTATTTGTTCTCCATCTGCTTGTAATTTTTTTTGCCACGCTAATAAAACGGTTAAGACCGTTGAATCAAAATCGGTTAACGCTGAGCAATCAATCGTTCGCAAAGAGGCAATATTCAGCATGCCCTCTTTCTCAATTTGCAGAGCATTCACTTCGGTAACGGTTTGCGGCAAAAGAAAAGGCATGTTGCTTACATTAATTTGAGGGTTTTGCCGTAGCTAATTGTTTGTTGCGCTCTTGCAAAAACTTCACAAGACCTTCGATCCCATTCTGACCAATTTGATTAGCAAATTGATTACGATAGGCCTCAATGAGCCATACGCCCATGATATTCATGTCGTACACCTTCCAACCCTTGTCCGTTTTCTCTAAACGGTAGTCCAAAGGAACCGGATCACCGCGCCCCAATACAACGGTCTTAACAACTACCTCTTTATCGTCTGGCGCTGCTCGAAGCGCCTTGAATTGCACCGTTTGATCACGTAACTGACTCAAGGCGCCTGAGTAGGTTCGAATAAGCAGTGTCTTAAATTCAGAAGTGAGTTGTGCTTGTTGTTCAGACGTTGCTTTTTTCCAATTAGGGCCCATCGCCATTTCTGTGGTACGATGCATATCGGTATACGGAACTATTTTCTTTTCCACCAAATCCACAATTTTGGGAATACTCCCCTTTTGAATTTCAGGATCCGCCTTCACCGAGCCCATCACCTCAGTAACCACCATTTTTATTAGGGCATCCGGCGGGGTTGCTTGATCAGGAGTTTGCGCAAAGAGCGCACCGGAAACACCTAGCGAGATCATCGCCAAAACACTAGAAACCCATCTGCATTTTTTCATCCATCTTGCTCGCTTGGTTGTTATTCGTTATTCAGTCAATACAGACTGATTTTAGCCTTTTAGCCGTTTATTTATTCGTATGGGTTTTCATAAACTGGCATTAGCGGCTCTTCGTCATCACGACCTTCATTAATTTGATACTCACGTCGCTGAATATAGGCGTCTCGCATAAAACTGTATTTATCTATAGCTGCTCCATCCAGCAAATCACCCGCCTCGTAATAGGTATTCCTAGCATTCACAACACGTAATCCAGTAATGCTATTTCTTAATGCAACGTTTGGCAGCAATCTAAATAGGTAGTCAGACTCTAAGTCAGCAGCCGTACCAAAAGTATCTCGTACATTACTTAGACCAAAGAAAGGCAACACTACATAAGGTCCGGATGGAACGCCCCATACACCCAGTGTTTGACCCCAATCCTCTTTATGTTTTTCTAAGCCCCCTGGGGTTGCCAAATCGATCAAACCACCTAAGCCCATCGTCGTGTTAACTGCAACCCTCATAAAGTCATTGAAGGCAAAACCAGGCTTGCCCTGCAATAAATTAAACAATGCGGTGTAAATATCGTTGTAGTTACTGAAGAAGTTATAAATTCCTTCTCTTACAAATTCTGGCAATATGAATCGATATCCTGCGACTACTAGCTTAAGTAGATACGCATCAAGACCCTCGTTAAATTCGAAGACGGATCGGTTAAATGACTCCCAGGGGTCTTGCGGGGACGGCTGAACGCCTGCGGGAATCGAAGCACAGCCTACTAAGATGGCAGCTGCGAACAGCAAGAGCAAACGCTTCGTTTTGCTCCTCAGCTTACCCACCCAAAACATTATTTTGCAACGCCCTTTTCTTGACCGCTGTCTGCCGCCTTGTTGTACAAAAACTGACTAATTAAATTTTCAAGAACAATCGCAGACTGAGTTTGCGTAATTCGTTCGCCGTTTATCAACATGTCATCGGAGCCACCGGCCTCAAGGCCAATATATTGTTCGCCCAACAAACCCGAAGTCAAAATCTTCGCAGAAGAATCTTTGGGGAACTTATAAGACTCATCGATAGTCATGACAACCGTTGCCTGATAGGTTTTGTCATCGAATGCGATATTGGCGATACGGCCAACCACTACGCCAGCACTCTTTACTGGAGCCCGGAGCTTTAAGCCGCCGATATTGTCAAAACGGGCAGAAATTTTATATGTAGGCGTGAATGAAACAGCATTCATATTGCCTACCTTCAGGGCCAAAAATAATGCGGCCAACAAACCTATGGCAACAAATATTCCTACCCAGACATCAATCGCACTTTTTCTCATAAGAGCCCCAGTTTATTCTTTCTAATTCGAGAACATCATCGCGGTCAACAGGAAGTCCAATGCCAATACCGACAAGGACGAAATCACCACAGTACGCGTGGTTGCCTGTGAAACACCCTCTGGCGTAGGTTTTGCCTCATACCCCTGATATAAGGCAATAAATGTAACCGCCACGCCAAAAACCAAACTCTTAATTAAGCCATTTCCAATATCGGAGAAGAGGTCAACGCCTCCCTGCATCTGTGACCAAAACGCCCCTGAATCGACACCAATCAGCGGAACGCCAACAAAGTAACCGCCCAAAACGCCTACCGCGGTAAAGATCGTAGCCAGAAGTGGCATTGAAATAATGCCCGCCCATAATCGGGGCGCAATTACACGCCCCAATGGGTCAACCGCCATCATTTCCATCGCAGTTAATTGCTCTCCCGCCTTCATCAAACCAATTTCAGCGGTTAATGAAGTGCCAGCGCGTCCAGCAAATAATAGAGCTGTGATGACTGGCCCCAATTCACGAGTGAGCGATAAGGCAACTAGCAAGCCCAATGCTTGCTCTGATCCATAGCGATTGAGGGTGTAATAACCCTGCAGCCCTAATACAAATCCGACGAATAGACCCGAGACTGCAATGATGACAAAGGAATGATTGCCAACAAATAAGATTTGATCAATAACTAGACGGGGTCTTTTCGATAAAAAACCAGAGCGCCAAATGACTGTAGCAAACATTCGCGCAGCTAATCCAAGGCTAATTAAATTACAGCGGATGAAAAACCCAAGGTCGCCAAAAAGATTGCGGAATGTCTGGAATAGAGTCATGAGGCTCTCACTCCAAAATCATCTTCTAAACTTTGACCAGGATAATGAAAGAACACCGGACCATCCAGGGCAGCGTCTAAGAACTGCCTTACAAAAGGATCGGCGGACCGACTTAATTCATCTGGAGTTCCTTCAGCCCCAATCTTTCCGTTCGCAATGAAATAAACATGGTCTGCGATTTCAAAGGTCTCTTCAACATCATGGGTCACCAATAAGCTGGTGGCTCCCAAGGCGTCATTAAGATCTCGAATTAATCGTGCGGTAATCCCCAAGGAGATTGGATCTAAGCCTGCAAAGGGCTCGTCATACATGATGAGTGGCGGGTCTAATGCAATTGCTCTGGCTAGGGCTACACGCCTTGCCATACCCCCAGAAATTTGGGATGGCATTAAATCGCGCGCGCCACGCAGACCCACCGCATTCAGCTTCATCAATACCAATGAACGCAAAAGCTCTTCACTTAAATTCGTGTGCTCACGCAATGGAAACGCTACGTTTTCAAAAACACTGAGGTCGGTAAATAGTGCGCCGAACTGAAACAGCATGCCCATGCGACGACGAGCAAGCATCAATTCGTTACCAGACATCTTGCCAATGTCTTTACCTTCGAAGAATACTTGTCCAGATTGCGCAGTAAATTGACCGCCAATTAATCGCAGGATTGTCGTTTTGCCACATCCTGATCCGCCCATGACGGCAACAACCTGACCGCGTCGAAACTCCATATTGAGTCCCGACAAAATTTGTCGCTCGCCAGGCGCATAGGAGAAGTTGACGTCCCGAATAAAAACGACAACATCACCTAGGGATTTTTTAGCATCCAACGCGCTTGGAGAAGAACTGTTCATATCCCCGATATTATCGGGGTAAAACGGATGACCCCATCAAATACTGGTCTACTGCCTGGGCGCATTGGCGACCTTCGCGAATGGCCCAAACCACCAAGGATTGACCGCGGCGCATATCGCCCGCAGCAAATACTTTCGGAACATTTGTTTGATAAGCATTTTGGCCATCTACAGTCGCTTTGGCGTTACCACGGGCATCCTTTTCAACACCAAAGGCATTAAGAACTTGCTGAACCGGCGAGACAAAGCCCATCGCCAAAAGTACCAAATCTGCTTTGATTTCAAATTCAGAATTGGGAACTTCCGACATCTTGCCGTCTTTCCATTCCAAACGAACGCCAATCAATTTTTCAACTTTGCCATTCTTACCTTCAAAACGCTTTGTGCCAACCGACCAGTCTCGGTCACACCCCTCTTCATGAGATGAAGAAGTACGCAATTTGGTTGGCCAGTAAGGCCACACTAGTGGCTTATTCTCGACTTCTGGCGGTTGTGGCAACAACTCGAATTGAGTAATTTTCGTTGCACCATGGCGATTTGATGTACCAACGCAATCGGAGCCCGTATCACCGCCACCAATCACCACTACATGTTTGCCTGTTGCGCGAATTTCATTCTTAAAGTCGCCAGCATTTTCTTTGTTTTGCGGAATCAAAAACTCCAATGCAAAGTGAACACCATCAAGCTCACGGCCAGGAACGGGAAGGTCGCGAGGTTGCTCGGCGCCTCCAGTGATAACAACTGCATCAAAATCCTTCATCAGTTGCTCTGGTGAAACTGTCTTTGTCGAGTAGTTTTTACTTCAGCACCAATCGCCTCTTTACCAACAAAAACACCCGTCTCAAATTTGACACCTTCCGCTTGCATTTGCTCTACACGACGGTCGATTAACCACTTCTCCATTTTGAAGTCCGGAATACCATAGCGGGGTAACCCGCCGATGCGATCATTCTTTTCAAAAACGGTTACGTCATGACCAACGCGCGCCAATTGCTGAGCGGCAGCCATACCAGCAGGTCCACCACCAACGATCGCTACTTTCTTACCAGTCTTTGTTTTTGATGGCAGTGGCTTTACCCAGCCGCTTTCCCAGCCTTTGTCAATAATGGCATGCTCAATTGACTTGATGCCCACTGGTGCACGATTGATACCCAATGTACATGCAGCCTCACATGGTGCTGGACAAATACGACCCGTAAACTCAGGGAAATTATTGGTTGACTGCAATACGTCCAGCGCATTTTTCCAGTCGCTATGAAATACCAAGTCATTAAAGTCAGGAATGATGTTATTCACTGGGCAACCGTTATTGCAAAACGGAATACCGCAGTCCATACAACGAGCGCCCTGAACTTTTGCTTCTTCGTCAGTTAGCACAGCAACGAACTCTTTGTAATGATGGAGACGTTTCGCGGGCGCTTCGTACGTTTCGTCGACGCGCTCAAACTCCATAAATCCAGTGACCTTGCCCATATTTAATCCTTAGTATCTTTTCTTAATATCAGTCTGTATTAATTAGGCAGTAACCGCTTTCTTTTGTGCCTTCTCCCACAACTCACCAAGAGCACGCTTGTACTCGGTTGGGAGAACCTTCACAAACCGGCCGCGAGCATTTTCCCAATCGGCTAGGATTGCTTTGGCACACTCTGAGCCGGTATAGCGGAAATGACGCTCAATCAAGCTCTTCAAAATTTGCTCGTCAGTCAAACGTTCGCCACCATCTTTTACATCGACAGGAGCGTGCCATTCGGACTTCGGAATCTTGGCGCTTTGCTCTGAGGATGGCAATACTTTTTCTAAAGTTGCCATGCTGGTATTGCAACGCTTGTCGAATAAACCGTTTTCGTCATATACATAGGCAATGCCACCGCTCATTCCAGCAGCAAAGTTACGACCAGTCGTACCAAGAACAACGGCCGTGCCACCAGTCATGTATTCACAACCGTGATCGCCAGCACCCTCTACAACGGTAGTTGCACCTGAATTACGCACTGCGAAACGTTCGCCTGCAACTCCGTTAAAGAAGGCTTCGCCTGCAATCGCGCCGTACAACACCGTATTTCCAACGATGATGTTCTTAGAGGTATCGCCACGGAATTCATGGGGGGCGCGAACAATTACACGACCACCCGATAAGCCTTTGCCAACATAATCATTGCCATCACCCACTAAATCTAAGGTGATACCGCGCGCCAAGAACGCCGCAAAGCTTTGGCCAGCAGTCCCGTTGAGTTGGATGTGAATGGTGTCGTCGGGCAAGCCTGCGTGTCCATAACGTTGCGCCACTTCGCCAGAGAGCATCGCGCCCACAGTACGGTTAACGTTTTTCATTGGAACGATAAAGGAGACTTTTTCGCCACGCTCTAAAGCTGGCTTGCTCTTTTCAATCAAGATATTGTCGAGTGCATTTTCAAGACCATGATCTTGGGTCAGCACTTGATAACGTGGTACATCGCTCGCTACCTGAGGCTCAGCAAAAATTTTGCTGAAATCCAATCCATGCACTTTCCAGTTCTCAATGCCTTTGCGGGTATCCAATAAGTCAACCCGACCAATTAAGTCGTCGAACTTACGAATACCGAGTTGCGCCATAATTTCTCGCGCCTCTTCTGTGATAAAGAAGAAGAAATTCACTACATGCTCTGGCTTACCCGAGAACTTTTTACGCAATTCCGGATCTTGAGTGGCAACGCCCACAGGACAGGTATTCAGGTGGCACTTACGCATCATGATGCAACCTTCAACTACCAATGGAGCCGTAGCAAAACCAAACTCATCTGCGCCCAATAAGGCGCCGATCACAACGTCACGACCAGTCTTCATCTGACCGTCAGCCTGAACGCGAATCCGACTCCGCAAGCTATTGAGCACCAAGGTCTGCTGAGTTTCTGCCAAACCAAGCTCCCATGGAGAGCCAGCATGCTTAATAGAAGAGAGTGGTGATGCGCCAGTGCCACCATCATGGCCAGCGATTACTACGTGATCTGCTTTCGCCTTAGCAACACCAGCAGCCACAGTACCTACGCCAACTTCAGAAACCAGCTTCACCGAAACGTCTGCTTTTGGATTGACGTTCTTCAGATCATGAATCAACTGAGCAATGTCTTCAATCGAATAAATATCGTGGTGTGGAGGAGGAGAAATCAAACCAACGCCAGGGACCGAGAAACGTAACTTACCAATGTAATCCGATACTTTTCCACCAGGCAATTGGCCACCTTCACCAGGTTTTGCGCCTTGCGCCATCTTGATCTGCAATTGATCCGCAGAGCGTAGGTATTCGGTCGTAACGCCAAAACGACCCGAAGCAACTTGTTTAATTTTTGAACGTAGAGAATCACCATCCTCCAATGGAATGCTGGCTTCAACCACTTCACTTCCCAAGATGCTCGACAGGGTCTCGCCTTTCTTAATTGGGATGCCTTTGAGTTCGTTAACGTAGCGATTCGGGTCTTCGCCGCCCTCACCCGTATTGGACTTACCGCCACAATACGATTCATCGCGATTGCCAAAGTAGCATGCGCTTCGGTAGAAATTGACCCCAAGGACATTGCGCCCGTCGCAAAACGCTTAACGATTTCTTTTGCCGGCTCAACCTCATCTAGCGGAATGGCTTTACTCGGATCAATCTTAAATTCAAATAATCCGCGCAAAGTCATTTGACGCTTCGTTTGATCGTTAATGATGTTGGCGTACTCTTTGTACGTTTGATATCCCTTATCGGCACCAATACGTGTTGAGTGTTGCAACTTCGCAATCGTGTCAGGAGTCCACATATGGTTCTCACCACGAATACGGAAAGCGTATTCACCGCCAGCATCCAGCATATTGGTCCGGACAGGATCATTGCCAAATGCAGCGCTATGCATACGCAACGCCTCTTCGGCTACCTCAAATACACCAATACCGCCAACATTGGATGGCGTGCCTTTGAAATACTGATCAATGATGTCGCGATTTAAACCAATTGCTTCGAAAATTTGCGAGCCGGTGTAAGACATGTAAGTAGAGATGCCCATTTTGGACATCACTTTTTGCAAGCCCTTGCCAACCGCTTTCACAAAATTCTTGACCGCTTTCTCACCTGACAAATCGCCTGAGAGGCCTTTAGCCATATCAGCCAATGTTTCCATTGCGAGGTATGGGTGCACCGCCTCAGCACCATAACCCGCCAAGAGTGCGAAGTGATGTGTCTCACGGGCACTACCTGTTTCAACGACGAGGCCTACGCTAGTGCGCAAACCTTTTTGAACCAAGTGCTGATGAATTGCTGAAGTTGCCAGCAGTGCTGGAATAGCCACGTGCTTCTTATCCACTTGACGATCGCTCACGATCAAAATGTTGTAGCCAGAACGAACCGCATCAGCAGCCTCTGCACACAAAGAAGCTAAGCGCGCTTCAATGCCCGCCTTACCCCACGCGGCTGGGTAGCAAATATCAAGCTCATATGAGCGGAATTTGCCGTTGGTGTAATGACCAATGTGACGAATTTTTGTGATGTCATCAAAATCCAAAATAGGCTGACTGACTTCTAGTCGCATTGGTGGATTGATATTGTTTGTATCCAATAAGTTTGGCTTTGGTCCGATAAAAGAAACTAAAGACATCACCATGTTTTCACGAATAGGATCAATCGGTGGATTGGTCACCTGTGCAAACAATTGCTTAAAGTAGTTGTAGAGTGGCTTGTTCTTATTGGAGAGCACGGCCAGTGGGCTGTCATTCCCCATCGAACCAATCGTCTCTTCACCGTTCATGGCCATTGGGGCCATTAGGTACTTAATATCTTCTTGGGTATAACCAAACGCTTGTTGGCGGTCAAGCAACTTAGCCGCAGGACGAATCGTGGTTTTTTCATCTACCAAATCAGCCTTGCTAGCGTCAACTTCATCGAGTTTTACCCGAACGGCATCAATCCAACTCTTGTATGGTTTTGCTTTCGATACCGCATTCTTAAGTTCAACATCATCAATAATGCAACCTTGCTCCATATCAATCATGAACATCTTGCCAGGTTGCAGACGCCATTTTTGAACGATCTTGCTTTCAGGAATTGGCAATACTCCCACTTCAGAAGCCATGATGACCAGGTCATCGTCTGTGACGTAATAACGTGCTGGACGCAAACCGTTGCGATCTAATATTGCGCCAATTTGACGACCATCAGTAAACGCCATTGCAGCTGGGCCATCCCATGGCTCCATCATAGATGCATGGTATTCATAAAATGCACGGCGATTGTCATCCATTAATGTATGTTGTTCCCATGCCTCAGGAATCATCATCATCATGGCTTGCGCCAATGGATAACCAGACATCACAAGTAACTCGAGGCAGTTATCAAAACAGGCGGTGTCTGATTGACCTGGATAAATTAATGGCCAGAGTTTCTGTAAATCATCGCCCAGTACTGGGGAGCTAATTGCACCTTCACGCGCATTCACCCAATTGACGTTACCTTTCACAGTATTAATTTCACCGTTATGCGCAATCATGCGATAGGGGTGAGCCAACTCCCAAGCAGGGAATGTATTGGTTGAGAAACGTTGATGTACCAGAGCTAGAGCCGATACAGTACGAGGATCTTGCAAGTCCTGATAGTAGGCACCTACTTGGTTGGCCAACAGCAAACCCTTATAAACAATGGTTCTAGCAGACATCGATGCTACGAAATATTCTTTCCCATGTTTTAAGTGTAAGTCTTGAATCGCATGACTTGCTGTTTTACGAATGACGTACAACTTACGCTCAAGCGCATCGGTCGTCATAATGTCGCGACCACGGCCAATAAAAATTTGGCGAATAAATGGTTCAGTCATTTGCACTGTTGGAGACATTGGCAACTTCACATCAACCGGAACATCTCTCCAACCCAAAACAACTTGGCCCTCTAAGCGCACAGTACGCTCTAATTCTTGCTCGCAAGCTAAGCGTGAAGCATGCTCCTTTGGCAAGAAAATCATGCCAACCCCATGCTCACCTAAAGGAGGTAATGTGACACCTTGCTTAGCCATTTCTTCGCGATACAAAGTGTCTGGAATCTGAATCAAAATTCCTGCACCATCACCCATCAATGGATCGGCACCCACCGCGCCCCGGTGATCCAAATTCTCCATAATCTTTAAGCCCTGAGAAACAATCTCGTGCGATTTCTTACCCTTGATGTGCGCTACGAATCCAACGCCACAGGCATCATGCTCATTACTTGGGTCATATAAACCGTGAGCGATTGGGCGAAGATCAGATTTGAGTTGTGTAGTCATAGTATTTCCGAGTGGCTTCATGGCCTGATTACTTTTGGAGGATCAAATATAGGTGAACACCCCTACCGATGCAATAGAAATAAAATGAGTCTGTCCCAATTATTTTGATGGGACATCGTAAATTTTTAAATAAATAGGGACAGAGTTAAAGTTACAGGCGCGGGGTCTTCTGTTTTTAAACTTTTATCTCATTGAATTTAAAGGATTTCTTTCTGTGGACGGCCTCTATGCCGTATTTGAGTAAGCTCTGGGTTGTCCTTAAAAAGCTTTTTTGCATAAATAGTACTGACCCAAGGCTTTGAGCGGATCAGAAATTCGGTAATTTCCCGATCCTCCCAGCGCGGGGCCCCCTCTTTTACGAAATTTGCCCAAGCCATTTGCCGTTCAAAAGGGGTATTGCCCAGCCTCCAGAAATGCGGATGGTCGACCAGCCAAGATTCCCCTTTTCCGCCAATGTGCATTTTAAAACTAGTCCACGGGGAGTCTTTGGGGATGAGACTCATAACCTGATCAAACGGGATTTAACTCAATGTAGCGCTGACACCGTAAAAATAATCCGGGTCTATTAAAGACGAACGGTACCGCCCTTCCCAAATGGTTCCGGTACGATGATGCTGTTGGTTGAAATACTGCGCATAGCGACGACCCAAAGATTGCATCGTCTTAGCCAATGAATCTTCGTTTTACGGCGTGAGCAATACATGCACATGGTTTGGCATTAATGCGAATGCATGCACAGCACAACCAAATTGTTTTGCCGCTTCACGTAACCACTCTAGATAGATGCGACGATCGTTTTCGCTAAAAAAGTGTCTCGCGATTATTTCCGCGCACCAAGACATGCATTGCTTGGCCAGGAATAACAGTGCGCGCTTGCCGAGCCATAACGATGACGAACTACTGCAGTTCGCGCACTCCACTACCACGAGAAAACTCAGGGATAAACCAATCACCATCAGCTTGTGTTACTCCATCAGGCACAGCACGTGATTCCTGTGGAACGTCCCTTAAAGCTGTAGACATATAAGAGATCCACATTGGCAGAGCCAAGCCACCACCAGTCTCTCGATCACCCAAGCTGGCAGGCTTATCAAAACCAATCCAAGCAATCGCCACCACTTTCGGGTTGTAACCTGCAAACCAAGCATCGTGCGATTCATTGGTGGTACCAGTCTTGCCAGCGATATCACTGCGACCCAACTTAGCACGAGCTGTAGCAGCTGTTCCTGACTTAGTGACTTCTTGCAACATACTATCCATCACAAAAGCGGTTCGAGCATCTAGTACGCGCGGAGCACCGTCACCTACAACGGTTGGTTTTGCTTCAAAAAGAACATTGCCTTTGGAGTCCACCATCTTGCTAATTAAAAACGAATCCACGCGATAACCGCCGTTTGCAAATACGCTATAAGCAGACGCCATTTGTAATGGAGTAACCGATCCAGCACCCAGAGCCATGGTGAGATAAGGTGGATGTTTCTCGGGTTCAAATCCAAAGCGCTGAATATATTCTTGCGCATATGATGGTCCGATGGCACGAATAATGCGAACCGAAACTAAGTTCTTCGACTTAGCCAAAGCAGTCCGCAAGCGCATCATGCCATCGTATTTACCGTCATAATTTTTTGGTTCCCACGCCTGACTTCCAGTCTCCATGCTACCAATCGATAAAGGAGCATCATTCACCATGGTGCTGGGCGTAAAACCTTTTTCGATTGCGGCAGCATAAATAAAAGGCTTAAAGGATGAGCCTGGTTGGCGTAAGGCCTGTGTCACGTGGTTGAATTGATTACGACGGAAATCAAACCCGCCCACCAATGAAAGAATTGCTCCCGTGTCAGCATTCATGGACACAAAAGCAGCTTCTACTTGCGGAAGCTGTACCAACTTCCAAATCCCACCATCAGAAAGCAACCTGACGATCGCGCCCGGCCGAAGACGTTTTTTGGGTTGCGTGCTATCCGTTAATGATGCAGCAGCAAGCTTCATGCCTTCGCCCTTGACGGTAATGGTGTCACCAGTAGAAATCATGACTTGCATTTCTTTTGGCTTGACATCCAACACAACACCTGACTGCAAATCATCCAGTTGGGGATACGCCAAGAGAGCCTCATCAATGGCGCGCTGACGTTTTACTGGATCTTCGGGCAGCTCAATAAAACCCTCTGGTCCACGATATGCATGGCGCAAGTCATATTCAAAAATTCCGCGACGCACGGCCTTGTAAGCAGCATCTTGATCGGCTTTGATAATCGTCGTGTAAACATCAATACCCTGGGAATAAATAGCTTCACCATATTGACTGAAGAGCAACTGACGCACCATCTCCGCCGGGAAATCAGCGCGTACGGCAAATTCATTTCCCAAGCCCCGAATATGCAATTCTTCCGCCATTGCTTTTTGGTATTCATCGCTGGAGATGTAACCAAGATCACGCATCCTCTGCAAAATGTACTCTTGGCGAATCTTTGCGCGCCTGAAATTCGTTACTGGGTTATATGCTGAGGGTGCTTTTGGCAATCCAGCCAACATTGCAGATTCGGCTATCGTGATGTCTTGCAAATCTTTACCAAAATAAATTTGAGCGGCACTAGAAAATCCGTATGCACGCTGACCCAAAAATATTTGGTTCATATAGATTTCGAGAATCTTATCTTTCGTTAACTGCGATTCAATTTCCCAAGCTAACAACACCTCATATATTTTTCGACTAAAAGTCTTCTCATTACTAAGGAAGAAGTTACGTGCAACCTGCATCGTGATAGTCGACGCCCCTTGAGATAGGTGGCCGCGCAAATTGGTAGCGGCCGCCCTAATGATGCCCACATAATCGACGCCGCCATGGGAATAAAACCGACCATCCTCAATGGCCAACACAGCATTTTTCATACTTGCCGGCATTTCATTGAGTGGAATCACTTTACGACGCTCTTCTCCAAACTCACCGATTAATGCTTTATCGGCGGTATAAATCCGCAGAGGGGTTTTTGGGTTGTAATCCGTCAGAGCAGAAATTTTGGGCAGATTTGGTTTAGCAACCAAAAAGGCGTAACCCAACAGCATCGTCACTACCAGCGCTACAGCAACCCCAATAATCAGCAGCGCTTTGATAAGAGGGCTACCCAAAGTCTTGCGCGGGGATCCCGGATCAATACGAGGTTGAAGCAAACGTCTGTCGGACTGACGGAAAGGACGCTGATTAAACGTCGGCTTGTCTTTTGGAGGAAGCGCCATAAGGTCAAATTATAGGGTGCTTGGGTGAATTTACTAAAAGATGCAAAACCCGTATTTTCTGAGTGCAAAGTCAGGGAATCCTGATGGTTTCTTACCCAGCCTATTTTGAAAATAGGGCATGCCTTCACGCCATATCTCATCCCAATCCTTTGACGAACTTTTAAGCAAACTGGGAAATGATCCAGTCATCCCAGATCCACAAGGAATCCGCAAACCCACCGCCCCTAAACCGCAACCCCAAAGACCCCTTCAGATCCAATTGCCTACCCCTCATAAACTTAAAAAATAGGGGTATTGGCAAGCCTTAGAGTGGGCTTAATTTGCTTGGGCCTATACCTTTTCACGCTCTATGGACGAACTTCGGCAGATTCATCGACTGCTTTTCAGAATGCTAAAAAGGAGATTATCCAGCCTCAAACTGAATTGACAGCTT
>CAZXSX010000018.1:11406-18092 GCA_964643245.1 uncultured Polynucleobacter sp. | reverse complement strand
GACTTCTGTGAAAAAGACGCCTCCCAAGTTGATGCTGTCTTTATTCTGGGGGACTTATTTAAATATTGGATCGGGGATGACGCAGCGGCTCACTCACCCTTTACACAAGAGGTCAAGCGCGCCCTAGCAAACTTCTCGAATAAAACTAAAACCTATTACATGCACGGCAACCGTGATTTTTTGATTGGTCCTGCATTCCTGAAAAAGACCGGGATGACCTTGTTAGCAGATCCATCAATAGTAAACCTTGGAGGTCACCAATATTTACTGTCACATGGAGACGCGCTTTGCACGGCAGACGTGGGTTACCAAGTTTTTCGAAGTTGGACGAGAAAGCCGTGGGTTCAAAAGGTTTTTCTGGGGCTGCCATTGTCCTGGCGTCGTGCGATTGCAAACCATCTTCGCAGCAATAGCCATGCTCAGTACCAACGTCACGCTAGAGCCCCCCATCATCAGAATCTCATCAAGACCAATGTCACTTCAGAAGCATGTGCCGCTGCAGTAAGAGTCACTAGCTGCGGTCAGATCATTCATGGACACACGCACTTGCCAGCTAACCATCAAGAATCCCATGATGGGCAAACGTGGCAACGTTGGGTTTTATCCGACTGGGATTTAGATCATCATGAAAGTGCGCGCCCTAGAGCGAATGCGCTGTTAGTAAACGCCCAAGGTGCGCAAGCACTGGATTTAATAAAACCCTAAATTAGCTGCTTGAGTATTTTGAAAGGCACTGAACCATCTGTGCATAAATGCGCGGATTCGCGGCCATTACCTCACCGCTTTTTAAGAATCCCTCTTCACCGCGGTACGTACCAACAAGGCCGCCTGCCTCTGTAATCAACAACGCTCCCGCAGCCATATCCCATGGCTTGAGATCGCTCTCAAAAAATCCATCGTAACGACCAGCCGCAACATAAGCCAAGTCTAGGGACGCCGCGCCCGGGCGGCGCAAGCCAGCACATTGGCGTGACATCTCCGCGAATATTTTGAGATATTTTTCGAGATCTTGATCTTCGCGATACGGAAAACCTGTACCAATCAATGCGTTTGCCAAGCGATCTTGGGTACCAACGCGCAAACGACGACGATCAAGGTATGCGCCTGCTCCACGTGTTGCAGTAAAAAGCTCATCACGAGTTGGATCGTACACAACCGCTTGTTGTGTTACGCCATTAACAGCCAGCGCAATCGAGACTGCATATTGTGGAAACCCGTGAATGAAATTCGTGGTGCCATCTAATGGATCAATGATCCAAACATTTTCTGCACCCGAGTTGTATTCACCCGTCTCTTCAGCCATAAATCCATGAGTTGGGTAGGCCTCGCTCAGGGTTTCAATGATGGCCGCTTCAGCGGCTTTGTCCACCTCCGTCACAAAATCATTGTGCTGTTTGCGATCGATCTGGAGTCGCTCCAAATTCAATGAGGCGCGATTAATAACGGTTCCAGCACGACGGGCAGCCTTTACGGCCAAATTTAACATGGGATACATAGTATTGATGGGCAAATTAAATAAGAACGGGCCAGAAGTATTGTGAAAATGCGATTTTCTGCAGGACAATATCAAGCTAATATGCTGATTCTAAACGATTTGCATTTTTCACCCTTCAAACCCATGTCTAGCAGCTAAGCCATGAATATTGACCAAGCCCGTCTTCTGCGATGGGTTCTCGTAGAAACCAGCCACCCCGGCAATGTCGGGTCGGCTGCTAGAGCCCTTAAAACTATGGGCTTCCACCATTTGCAGCTAGTCAACCCCAAAGTCGCTGGAATGGCAAAGCATGCGGATGCCATTGCTCTTGCTAGTGGCGCCGTTGATCTTTTGGAATCTTCTTTGGAGTCTGACTCGCTTAGCTCCACCGTCCAGGGGTGCTCCCTGGTTATTGGCTTAACCAGCCGGGATCGGGAGTTTGGCCCACCCGCCATTGATTGGGAAAGCGCATGCAAACTCATTGCCCAAACCACTCAAAATCAGGGACAAGTCGCAATAGTATTCGGCTCAGAGCGGACCGGTCTTGAAAACCACCATCTATCGCTATGCACCCATCGTGCATGGCTTGATGCAAATCCCGACTACCCCTCACTCAACCTTGCCCAAGCGCTCATGGTCTGCGCCTACACACTCAGACAGACTCTGATGCGTGACGTAACCGGTCAAGCAGCACTTCTCGATGCCCCCGATCTAGCGGATCCTAGCGCCGTTGCAGCCATGCTCGATCACTGGCGTAAGGGTCTTGAAGCGATTGGCTATTTAGACCCCGCCAACCCCAAGAAGCTGATGCCACGTTTAGAAGCATTACTTGCCCGTAGCCACCTTCGTAAAGAGGAGATTGATTTACTCCGGGGAATCGCAAAACAGATGCTCCAACAGAAAAATACCTAGCCCCGTTAGAAGCTAACTATGTTTAATTCACTCTTTGAGCAAGTCGACTCCATCATCGTTCGGGATCCAGCGGCAAGAAACCGTCTTGAGGTCATCACCTGCTACCAAGGTTTGCATGCAGTTTGGTTGCATCGCATCTCCCATTTTTTGTGGAACTTGGGCTTGAAGTGGATAGCTCGTCTGCTATCCATGGTCTCTCACTTCATCACCGGAATTGAAATTCATCCCGGCGCCAAAATTGGACGGCGTGTGTTTTTAGATCATGGCCTTGGGATTGTGATCGGCGAAACCACCGAGATTGGTGACGACTGCACCATCTATCAAGGTGTTACCTTGGGTGGCACCTCTCTTTATAAGGGCGTGAAGCGTCACCCCACGCTTGGCAAAGGCGTAGTTGTGAGTGCCGGCGCAAAAGTACTGGGCGGGTTTACAGTGGGAGATGGTGCACGTGTTGGCTCGAATGCAGTGGTCTTAAAAGAAATTCCACCTGGAGCAACCGCCGTTGTGGCATTCCAGCACGCATTCTGCACCCTGACTTACCACAAAGCGCTGATAGCAAAACCAAAGAATATTTTCTGCTTATGGTGTAACGCCGAATGTCGATGATCCCGTATCCATGGCACTCAAAGGCCTGATTGATGCCACGATTGAGCAAGAAGCCAAGATTGCTCAGCTTGAAAAGCACTCGCCAAACTGAGTAATACGCCAACGGATTCGGCTGGTAGCAGTGACACTAAACGCGATTTAGATGCCATTAAAGAATGGCTTCTTGCGGATTGATATCAATGCAGGGTTCGCGATACCTGTCCCTGCATACCAAGCGCTTTTTCTAGGAAGCCCTCCTCAGCATCGTCAGCATCTTCATTTGGCATGCCAAAGGTGAAATTCTCTGCGCCTTCGGGGTGGCGATTTTCAATTTCATCTTCGGTAGCGGCACGCACATCCTCCACTTGCACCCAAAATCGCAATGCCATTCCAGCTAATGGATGATTGCCATCAAGAACTACTTGATTATCTGCCACATCGGTAACGGTATAAATAAGAGGCTCATCATCGGCATCTTCCGCAATATCCGAAGCAGAAACATCTTCAAACTCATCAGAGTCTGGTACGCCCTCAAATTGCATGCCAACCTCAAGCGGCTCCGGAAAGCAAGCGCGCGGCTCGATCTTGAGTAATTCTGGGTCGTACTCACCAAATGCCTCATTAGGCTCCAGCTGAATAGTGGTCTCATAGCCAATATCTTGACCATCAAGCAACGATTCAATTTTCGGAAAAGTACCCTCATAACCTCCGTGCAGGTATACCATCGGGGAATCAGGCTCCTCGACGACATTGTTTTGTGCGTCCGTTAATTTGTATCGAAGGGATACGATGGTATTTTTTTCAATCTTCATGCGCAATTTGTCGTACATTCGTTTTTAATTACTCTATGACCGCATTTTACTTGAGCAATCAATATCAACCGCCTAAGGCACCCCAAAACCTACCATTAGAGTTGCCTTGGGCGCTTTTTGGCGAAATTAGCCCGCAGCAGTTCATGAAGCAATACTGGCATAAAAAGCCGCTGTTCGTTCGAGGCGCCATTCCCGCCTTTGCGCTAGCAAAACAACATCATGAACTCTTAGAGAGCCCCATCTCTTACGCAGAACTGGTTCAATTGTCAGAAGATGATCAAGTTGAATCCCGTTTGATTCAATCAAAGCCTTGGCGTTTTGAGCAAGGCCCCTTTCAAAAAAGGGCACTCCCAAAGCTTGATAAAACAAATTGGACTTTATTGCTCCAAGGAATGGAAACCCACCATCCCGCCGCAGCAATAATTCTTTCATGGTTTCGATTTATTCCTGATGCGCGTCTTGATGATTTAATGATTAGCGTTGCGGGAGTTGGTGGTGGTGTAGGACCCCACTTCGACTCTTATGATGTGTTCTTAATTCAGATGTCTGGTCGAAGACGGTGGCGCATCTCGGAACAAAAGGATTTGAGCCTAGACCCAAAACTGCCTTTGAAGATTTTGAAATCCTTTCGAAGCGAGCAGGAATGGGTCTTGGAGCCCGGTGACATGCTTTACCTGCCACCGCATATTGCGCACGATGGCATTGCTTTGGATGCTGGCTGCCAAACTTGGTCCGTAGGTTTTCGTTCGCCAAGTTTCAAAGAATTATTACAAGAGGGTTTGTGGCGTCTTGCCGAATCTTTGGATGAATATCACTATCTTGATAGAAAATTTGCCGACCCCAAACAAAAAACCACCGCAAATCCCGAGCAATTACCAGAAGAACTGATTCAGCAATTAGCGGAGCGGCTCAACGAGTTGCAACTTCATCAAATTGATCGCTTTTTACCTGGCATTACAGCCTATCTCTCAGAACCAAAGCCAAGCGCATTTTTTGACAGACCAACGCTTCCACTGACACCTAAAAACTTTTTGGCGCGATTGGCTAAATATGCACTCATTCCCAGCCCTCAAACCCGAATCTTGAGCCTAGGAAAGAGTGTCTTTTGTAACGGCAAGGACGTCACAAAAGAACAGTCAAAAGAAGTGATTTTGGCGTGGGACACCCTTTCGAAAACTAAGCAATTGATTACCAAGAACCAAAAATCATGGCAAATTAAGCCTCTACAATGCCTATCTGGCTGGCTAGCTGGTTAATTTTCGAGGAACAGTAGCGGTATGGCTATAATAAATACAGGTAATTACCTAGGTATTCGCCCTTGGTAACGGCCTCGACAATTATCGATAATTGCTGTTTCATTTTTTTAAGAGGAAATTACAAATGAAGAAGTCACTCGTATTCGCTGCTACGCTAGCTATCGCTTTGGCCGCCTGCGGCAAAAAAGAAGAGGCAAAACCTGCTGAAGCTCCTGCTTCTGCACCAGCTGCTGCTGATGCTGATACTGATGCTAAGAAGTAATTCTCTTCATCAAATAAAAAAGCCGCTATAAGCGGCTTTTTTATTGCATAAAGCTGAGAAATAACTAGTGCTTACTTCGTCAACTGATCCGTAAGAATAGTAAGCAACTGAATACCAGCCGGTGTATTCTCAGGCTTACCTTCAGCATCCTGTACATAGACATTCGCAGAATTTTCTCCAGCACTCTTCACGACAACCCGATACTTTTTAGCCTGCAACTTGGAATCATCTTTGCTGCTAAAAAGATTGGTAAAAAATCCTTTTGAGTCACCTACGTCTTTGGCATTGATATAACGCACATAGTAGATGCCCTCAGAACGATTGCGGTCTTCAACCGTAAAATTCGAACGGTCTAAGGCTAAGCCCACATCACGCCATGAGCGATCAAAACCAGCGCTTAACTGAATGTAGCCCTTATCGTTAGCCTCTTGAATAAACTGGGCCTTAGGTGTCTTGGGGCCTAGTGGCGTTGCAACCATGGCCTTGGCTTGTTCTTGCGTCATGCCAAGGCGCTCCATTAGACGCGCCAGAAAAACCGCTTCAAGCTCAGGATCGTTGGGGCGGGATGTCCATATTGTTGAGATACAGTTGCCAGTGGTATCGGAAGTGCACTTTTCAATGGCACCACGTTGAGTAATGTAGATTTCTGTTTCGCCCGGCTTCGTTACTTCAAGACGGGTTTTATATTTGTCCCGTTCACCTGTATCGTAAATTGAGTCAGAGATGACGCCGAGAATATTGGTACGAATCCAATCCTGAGGAATCTTTGCGCGATTCTGCGCCCAATCGGTTTCCATGATGCCAGTTGATGGGGAGTCCACTACGAGCAAGAAACCATTCTCTTGCCAAAAATCTTTTACTTGTGGATAGAGTTCGATAGCCGGCTTCTCAACCACCAACCATCTCCGCTCGCCATCTTTAGCAATACGCATTCCTGGAATACCAGTCATTACATTGCTACACATTTGCGCGGACTTTTTAACTGCGGCGTTGTATTCGGACATTGTGGCAGTGCCATCTTGTACGATGTAGCGACGATCAGCCTGAGCCATAATTAAATCAGGCGGATAGGACAAATTTGGGCCACGCACTGCACCAGATTGCTTGTAATCGACTGTGTCATTGCTGGTTACGGACTTACACGAAATTAATCCGAAAGTCACCGTTATTGCAACTGCTATCGCAAGCGTTCGACTGGATAGTAAAAACACATTCTTCATAGTAAATTGGCCTGTTTTAATGCTGCCTTCAAAGGTTCTTGGAGTGGGGCACTTAGAGGGGTTAAGGGCAAACGAATACCAGCAGTAATTTTGCCCATCTCATGTAAAGCCCACTTCACTGGAATTGGGTTATTGGATGAATTCCAGCTTTCGACATGCTGAGAC
>CAZXSX010000018.1:0-11396 GCA_964643245.1 uncultured Polynucleobacter sp. | reverse complement strand
GGGTGCGCTTCACGTCATCGGACATTGCAGCAACGCACAACTCATGCATGAGCCGCGGCGCCACATTCGCTGTCACTGATATATTTCCTTTGCCACCCATCAGCATCAGCATGGCAGCAGTTAAATCATCTCCAGAAAACACTGCGAAACCGCTATACCCTGCACGCTTAAGATCATTCATCAGCAAAGTGCCACGTTCAAGACTTCCTGTGGCGTCCTTGATACCTATCACGCCTGGGACAGCAGCTAAACGGACGACGGTATCTCCCGCCAAATCGACCACAGTACGTCCCGGCACGTTATAGAGAATCACTGGTAAATCGACTGATTCAGCAATCTTTTTAAAATGCGCATACATGCCTTCTTGGGTAGGCTTGTTGTAGTACGGAACTACTTGAAGACTGGCATCAGCCCCAACTTTTTTAGCAAACTCAGTAACCTCAATCGCTTCCGCAGTGGAGTTGCCGCCAGTACCCGCAATCACTGGAATACGTCCAGCAATGTGCTCAACGGTTACACGAATGAGTTCACAGTGCTCTTCCACAGAAATCGTGGGAGATTCGCCGCTGGTACCCACAATCACAATGCCATCCGCACCCTCAGCGACATGCCAATCTAGTAAGGACCTTAAACTAGCAAAATCCAAACTACCGTCTTCAAACATGGGAGTAACAATTGCAGGCATGCTGCCAGAAATGGTTCTTTTACTTCCTTTGGAATGGGCTGTATTTGTCACCGAATGTATACCGATTTTAGCTGTCTTAACCTTGAAATTGTAACGGAATGCGCCCTTTTTAACCCTCTTTTAGGGCACAAAGGTGCTGAACCATAGCTGGTCTAGGCTCATCGGTATAAATATCCTCATAAGCCACGGCCTTCAGACCATGACGGGAGGCTAAAGCAAGCAATTCCCTAGGATTTAAGAGGAAATTAGGGTTAGAAGGCTTACCAAACTGAGCATTACCCTGAGCAAAGGTTTCATAGATGAGCACGCCACCAGAAACTAACATTGCTGGCAAGCGATCTAAATGGGGTCTATAAAGGTAGTTGGTTACCACAATGGCGCCGAATGAATAACCATCCAATGGCCAAGCTTCCAATTCTAGGTTGAGGGCCTTTGTCTTTATCAGAGGATTGTTGCTCTGTTCCAGAATGGCCACATCTTGATCAACCGCCAAAACCGAAAAGCCTTGCTCTGCCAAATAAGTCGCATGACGACCTGCACCGCAAGCAAGATCTAATACCAAACCGTCTTTAGGAATTAGAGAAGCAAAACGCCTCACCCAAGGTGAAGCGGTCAATAGTGTGTCATGCGCAGATACCAAGTGCGCCCTTAGTCGTACGCCAAGCCCATCGCTTCACGAACCTCGCGCATGGTCTCTTGGGCAACCTTACGCGCCTTGTCGCAACCATCAGCGATAATGGAACGCAAAAGACTAGGATCATCTAGATACTTTTGAGCTCGCTCAAACATCGGTTGCTGCTCAGCCAATATCGCATCAATCACGGGTTGCTTGCACTCTAAACAGCCTATTCCTGCTGACTTACAGCCCTGGTCAACCCATTGCTTTGTTTCTTCATCCGAGAAAACGGTATGGAGCTGCCAAACCGGACAACGCGCTGGATCGCCTGCATCGGTTCTACGCACTCGAGCAGGATCGGTCGGCATGGTTCGTATTTTTTTAATTACTTCTTCGGGTTGCTCACGAACACTGATCGTATTGCCATAGGACTTAGACATCTTTTGCCCATCAATCCCCGGCATGCGAGAGGCCTCTGTTAGCAATGCCTGCGGCTCCGGCAGAATAATTTTACGAGCACCCTCTAAAAATCCAAAGAGGCGTTCACGATCTGCCATCGATAAGCTTTGCGCCTCTTGCAATAGCGCCTTCGCTTGCTCTAGCGCTTCATCATCACCTCGCTCCTGAAAGGCAATGCGCAACTCTGAATACATCTTGGCGCGTTTACTGCCAAGTTTTTTAACGGCCTCTAAGGCCTTCTCTTCAAAGCCTGGCTCGCGACCATACAGATAGTTAAAGCGACATGCCACTTCCCGAGTCATTTCTACATGCGGAACTTGATCCTCTCCAACCGGCACATATTGAGCGCGATACATCAGAATATCTGCAGCTTGGAGCAACGGATAGCCCAAGAAACCATAAGTTTGCAGATCTTTTTCTTTGAGCTTCTCAATTTGATCTTTATAGGTTGGCACACGCTCTAGCCAACCCAAAGGGGTTCCCATCGAAAGCAATAAGAAGAGTTCTGCGTGCTCTGGGACCTTGCTCTGGATAAACAAGGTAGCCTGATTCGGATCCACACCGGCAGCCAGCCAGTCAATCACCATATCCCAAACGGATTGCTCTATTACGTCCGGAGTTTCGTAGTGAGTGGTTAAAGCATGCCAATCAGCAACAAAGAAAAAACAAGGATATTCCGATTGCAAGCACACCCAATTTTTTAATACCCCATGGTAATGACCAAGATGCAAATTGCCCGTAGGCCGCATACCAGAGAGAACACGTTCAGCAAACATTGTTATGTTTTTCTTTATCTATAAGGAAAATGGGTTAGTGAAACACAGACCATACTGGTGTTAAATGATCTGGCAAGTGCGGTAGTGCACCTAAATCGATATGACTCTCGTTTGGATCATGGAAATCCGATCCGCGTGAAGCCAGAAATCCATAATGCTGAGCAATCTTCCCGTAGGTTTGGTATTGATCTGGGGTATGGCTACCAGTGATCACTTCGATCCCAAGCCCTCCAATATCCTTAAAGTACTTATATAACTCTTCAGTTTGTAAAGCATTAAAGTGATATCGACCGGGATGCGCAATCACTGCAACCCCGCCAGCAGCCTTGATCCAAGCCACCGCATCACCCAAGGTGGCCCACTGATGAGGTATATATCCTGGCTTACCTTCAACCAAATAGTTTTTAAACACCTGCTCTGTATCTTTGCAAACGCCCTGTTCAACCAAGTGGCGTGCAAAGTGTGTTCTGGAGATGAGTTGATGATTGCCAGCGTAATGCAACGCCCCTTCATAAGCCCCAGGAATGCCGACCTTCAATAATTGCTCTGACATTTGCTTGGCACGATTGCCGCGTCCCTCTCGCGTGCGACGTAAACCCTCAACAATGCCGTGATGCTCGGAATCAATGCCAAGGCCCACGATATGAATCGTTTGCCCCATCCATGTCACCGAAATTTCGACACCAGCAAGATAATCAATATTGAATGCTTTGGCTGCGTTCTTGGCACGCTCCTGCCCGCCAAGCTCATCGTGATCTGTCAATGCCCATAAATTGACGCCGTTGGCCTTGGCGCGCTCTGCTAACGCTTCAGGCGTGAGGGTACCATCTGAAACCACTGAGTGGCAATGTAAATCGGCATTGGGGGTAGAAAAGCTGCTCATGACCCTATTTTAGGTCAAGCTGGTATCAATTACCCATCGTGGCGCATCGAGGTAGTCGCGAGACTGCATCTCGATTAAGCGGGATACGGTTCTGGAGAATTCTGCGGTAATTTGCCCCTCGGCATACAGATCGGGCGCCGGAACCTCCGCCGACATAATGAGCTTGATTTTGTGGTCATACAAGACATCAATTAGCCAAATAAAACGACGGGCTTCATTTGTCATTTTGGGCGGCATATAAGGAACATCAGACAAAATCACCGTATGAAATTGATTGGCAATCTCCAAATAGTCATTCTGTGAGCGTGGCCCGCAACACAAAGCCTGAAAATCAAACCAAACAACACCGTCGGCCATATGCAAGGGCCTGAGTTCGCGAGATTCAATATGCAAGACCGGATTGCGCATCTCGGGTTGATTACCAATCAGTGTGTGAAACATTTGACTAAGGGTTGCCTGTGTCTCTGAGTTAATTGGTGTGAGATAGGCCTCGACTTGCGCCATCTGTACTCGCCGATAGTCATTACCTGCATCTACATTCAGTACATCCAATTTTTCTTTAAACAATTTGATGGCTGGCAAAAGACGGTCGCGGTGCAAGCCATTCGGATAAAGCTGGTCTGGGCGGTAGTTGGATGTCATCACAAACTGTACACGGTCCGCAAACAGCGCATTGAGCAAGCGATACAGAATCATCGCATCTGCGATATCGTTAATATGAAACTCATCAAAGCATATCAAGCGATACCGATTAGCAATGCGCTTTGATAGCTCATCCAATGGATCAGCAAGACCCGAGAGTTCATGCAATTCACGATGAACCTCCCGCATAAATTCATGAAAATGAATGCGGATCTTTTTCTCTAAGGGCAAGGCTGCATAGAAGCAATCCATCAGAAATGACTTACCACGCCCCACTCCACCCCACAGGTAAAGTCCCCGAGTCAATGTTGGTTTAAAGATTTTCTTCTTTAGGTTGTTGCTACGGATGCCCTTGTAAGCAATCCACTCGTCTTCGCATTTTTGAAGGCGTTCTACAGCACGAAGCTGCGCGGAATCACTTTGATACCCGCGCGCTTTTAATTCTTGATGGTAATACTCAATGGTTTTCAATTACATATTGAGTGCGCGTTGATCTGTCGCTAATGCTGCTTCACGCATCACTTCTGACAAACTTGGATGCGGATGACAGATACGTGCAATATCCTCAGCGGCTGCTTTAAATTCCATTGCTACCGCAGCTTCAGCAATTAAATCCGAAGCATTTGCACCAATGATATGTACACCAAGAATTTCATCAGTCTTCGCGTCGGATAACACCTTGATAAAACCATCAGCACGACCCATACCCAATGCACGGCCATTGGCCGCAAACGGGAACTGGCCCGCTTTATAAGCAACACCAGCCTCTTTGAGAGCTTGCTCGGTTTTACCTACCCAAGCAATCTCAGGATCAGTGTAGATCACCCAAGGAATGCAGTTGTAATCAATGTGCGGCTTTTGACCAGCGACGACTTCGGCAGCAAGAACGCCTTCATCTTCAGCTTTATGGGCCAACATCGGTCCACGCACCACATCGCCGATTGCATAAACGCCCGGAGCGGATGTGGCACACGTATGGTCATCAATCGGAATAAAGCCGCGCTCATCCACCTTGAGACCAATCTTATCGAGACCCAATTTTTCAGTATTGGGTACGCGACCAACGGAGACAATCAAGCGATCGCATTCGAGTTTTGCTGCTTTACCAGCACTATCGGTGTAGTTCACCACTACGCCCTTCTTGTCTGCTTTCACATCACCGATCTTCACACCCATATTGATGTTCAAACCTTGTTTTGTGAAAAGCTTTTGTGCTTCTTTTGCAATGCTGACATCACAAGCAGCCAAGAAGGAAGGTAATGCTTCAAGCACGGTTACTTCTGAGCCTAGACGACGCCATACAGAACCAAGCTCTAGACCAATCACACCTGCACCGATCACGCCCAATTTCTTAGGCACAGAGTCAAACTTCAATGCGCCTTCGTTATCGCAAATCAACACGTTATCTACTGGCAAGCCTGGTAAGTGACGTGCTTTAGAACCCGTCGCAATAATGACGTTCTTGGCAGTAACCGTTTCTTTATCTTTGCCATCAATCTTGACTTGATAGCCATCAGCGCCCTTACCTTCAAAAGAGGCATAGCCCTTAAGCAATGTGATTTTGTTCTTACGGAACAAGTACTGAATACCACCAGTCATCTTGGTGACGATGTCATCTTTACGTTGCACCATCTTCTTGGAATCAATGCTGACTGATCCTACTTTGATGCCATGATCTGCAGCATGATGACCAATCTTCTCAAACTCCTCTGAGGAGGCCAACAACGCCTTAGACGGGATGCAACCGACGTTCAAGCAAGTTCCACCTAAACGTGGCTCACCCTTTGGGTCGTCATAACTATTGGATTCAGCGCAGGCAACCTTAAATCCAAGTTGCGCAGCACGAATGGCGGCGATGTAGCCGCCAGGGCCGCCACCGATTACGAGTACATCAAAAGCTTGGCTCATGATCTTCCCTTCTTACAAGTCAAGGAGAAGACGTGAAGGATCTTCCAACGCATCCTTCATCGTAACCAAACCAAGCACCGCCTCACGGCCGTCAATGATCCGGTGGTCATAAGACAATGCTAAGTAGTTAATTGGACGCACTACCACTTGACCATTTTCAACAACAGCGCGGTCTTTGGTTGCATGAATACCCAAGATTGCAGACTGTGGAGGATTGATGATTGGGGTTGAGAGCATGGAACCAAATACACCACCGTTCGAGATGGAGAATGTTCCACCAGTCAACTCTTCAATCGACAACTTACCTTCACGAGCTTTCACACCAAACTCAGCAATCTTCTTCTCGATGTCGGCCAAGTTCATTTGGTCAACGTCGCGCAAAATAGGCACTACCAAGCCGCGTGGCGAGCTTACCGCGATACCAATATCGAAGTAACCGTGGTAAACAATATCATTGCCGTCCACTGATGCGTTCAGCAGCGGGAATTTCTTCAAAGCATGAGTTGCAGCTTTTACGAAGAAAGACATGAAGCCTAATTTCACGCCATGCGTTTTTTCAAACTGGTCTTTGTACTTATTCCGGAGCGCAATCACTGGACCCATATTGACTTCATTGAAGGTAGTCAAGATGGCATTGTTTGCTTGTGATTCGAGCAAACGCTCAGCAATACGAGCACGCAAGCGGCTCATTGGCACACGCTCTTCTGGGCGATCACCCGTTGGAATTGGAGCACTTGGCAATGCAGCCGACTTAGCACCACCAGCGGAAGCATTCAGCGCATCGCCTTTCGTGATACGGCCATCCCGTCCTGTGCCAGCCACTTGACCAGCATCGATATTTTTCTCAGCCAAAATCTTCGCTGCAGAAGGCGCAGCGGCAGCACCAGTAGCCTTTGCTGGAGCAGCGGCAGCCGCAACGGCTGTGCTACCAATCTTTGCAATCAATTGCTCGGCCACGACAGTGCCGCCATTCGCAACAATGATTTCAGTCAATACACCAGCAGAAGGTGCGGGCACTTCAAGCACCACCTTGTCTGTTTCGATTTCGATCAAAATTTCGTCTTGACCAACAGCGTCGCCGACCTTCTTTTTCCATTGCAACAATGTTGCCTCAGCAACCGATTCAGAGAGTTGTGGAACTTTAACTTCAAAAATAGCCATGATTAATCCTGTTTATTGATTGTATGTTGAGTAATAAAAACGATTACTTCGTGATCACGTAACCTTTTAGTTTGGCAAATGCCGCATTGAGAAGAGACTTCTGCTGCTCTTGGTGTAAATGGGCATATCCGCAAGCAGGCGAAGCAGATGCAGGACGTCCTGCATAACCCAACTTCATGCCATCCGACATGTTCTCCAAGATGTTGTGCTGTACAAAGAACCACGCACCTTGATTTTGCGGCTCATCCTGACACCAGACAATTTCTTCCAATTTCGGATATTTCTTCAATTCAGCAGTCAGCGCCTTATGCGGGAACGGATACAACTGCTCCAAACGAATAATGGCTACATCATCTAACTTCTTCTCAGTGCGCTGCTTGACTAAGTCATAGTAGACCTTGCCTGAACACATAATCATACGTGTAACCTTCTTCGCATCAATTGTGTCATCGCGCTCGCCGATCACCGTCTGGAAACCGCCCTTAGTAAATTCCGATAAAGGTGAAGCAGCGTCTTTGTTACGCAATAATGATTTTGGTGTAAACAACACCAAAGGCTTACGGAACTGACGAATCATCTGACGACGCAATACGTGGAAGACTTGCGAAGCAGTAGTTGGCTGAATCACTTGCATATTGGTATCGGCACACAGCTGCATAAAGCGCTCGAGGCGTGCTGAAGAGTGCTCAGGACCCTGACCCTCATAACCGTGCGGCAGCATCATTACCAAGCCGTTTGCACGACCCCACTTCACTTCGCCTGATGCGATGAACTGGTCAATCACCACCTGTGCACCATTGGCAAAGTCACCGAACTGCGCTTCCCAAATTGTTAGCGTATTGGGCTCTGCAGCTGCGTAACCATACTCAAAACCGAGGACCGCTTCTTCAGAGAGAATCGAGTCAATCACCACAAATGGTGCCTGGTCTTTAGTTACATGCTGTAGAGCAATATAGGTACCGGTGTCCCATTTCTCACGGTTTTGCTCATGCAACACCGCATGACGGTGTGTAAAGGTGCCACGACCGCTATCCTCACCAGACAGGCGAATTGGATAACCGCTGGCTACTAAAGACGCAAACGCCATATGCTCGCCCATACCCCAGTCAATATTGGCTTCACCGCAACCCATTGCAGCACGGTCGTTGTAGACCTTGGCCACCAATGGGTGCGCTTTAAATCCTTCTGGAATAGTGGAAATCTTTTCTGCCAAACGCTTCCATTCCGTCAATGGAATCGAAGTATCCGCCTCATCAGTCCACTTCTTATTTAAGAATGGCGACCAATCCACAGCGAACTTACCCTTGAAGTTGCTGAGTACTGGATCCGAGGTTTGCTTACCAGCATCCATCGCAGCGCGATACTCTTTAACCATTAAGTCGCCCGTTCCAACCGGAAGAACGCCTTGAGTTTCTAATCGATCCGCATAGAGCTTGCGTGTGCCTGGATGTGCACCAATGATTTTGTACATCAATGGTTGAGTCATTGCGGGTGTATCTTGCTCGTTGTGACCCAACTTACGGAAGCAGATGATGTCAATCGCAACGTCCTTGTGGAACTTGGTGCGGAACTCTACTGCCAACTTCGTTGCCAGCACCACCGCCTCAGGATCATCGCCATTCACATGCAGTACTGGCGCATCTACTACCTTCATGATGTCAGTACAGTACAAGCTCGAACGTAAGTCACGCGGATCAGAGGTGGTGAAACCAATCTGGTTGTTAATCACAATGTGAACAGTGCCGCCGGTAGAGTAACCGCGAACTTCAGACATTGCGAGCGTCTCTTGCATCACGCCCTGACCTGCAATCGCTGCATCACCGTGAACCAATACTGGCATGACCTGCTCGCCCAACATATCGCCACGACGCTCCATACGTGCACGCGCAGAACCCTCAACCACTGGATTTACGATTTCAAGGTGGGATGGGTTAAAGGCAAGTGATAAGTGAACAGGGCCGCCCGGAGTGGAGATATCACTTGAGAAACCTTGGTGATATTTCACGTCACCAGCAGGTAATGTCTCAGGACCTTTGTGTTCAAACTCAGCAAACAAGTCTTTTGGCATTTTGCCAAGCGTGTTGACGAGCACGTTCAGACGACCACGGTGAGCCATGCCAATCACGATCTCTTGTACGCCACGACCGCCCGCATCCCGAATCAACTCATCCATACAGGCAATGAAGCTCTCGCCACCCTCAAGGGAGAAGCGCTTTTGACCAACGTATTTCGCCTGGAGATAGCGCTCAAGGCCTTCTGCAGCAGTCAAGCGATCCAGAATCTGACGCTTTTCTTCTACATTAAATTGCGGGGTTGAGCGAATTGACTCTAATTTTTCTTGCCACCATTTTTTAATCTTCTGATCGGCAATAAACATGAACTCGGTACCAATCGTGCCGCAATAGGTTTCGCGCAATGCTTTGAGCAGGTCGCGCAAAGTCATTTGGTTTTTGCCGAAGAAAGTATTGCTAGTATTGAAGACGATATCCATATCGCCATCTGTAAATCCGTAGAAAGCAGGATCAAGCTCAGGAATATCCTGGCGTTCCGTACGCTTCAGAGGATCTAAGTTTGCCCAGCGATTACCTACGTTGCGATACGCTGCAATCAATTGTTGGACAGCAACACGCTTACGTCCCATTTCTGAGTCAGCAGAATCCGAAATTGTTCGGATCGGACCTTGTTTGGCTCGCTCCGCAAAGGAGGCCACAATCGGTCCGTGCGCAATGTCGGTTCGAGTGGAGCCATCCACTGCTGGGATTTGTTTCACGTTATCGAAACAATCACGCCAATGGTCCTCTACAGAACTTGGGTCGTGCAAATAAGATTCGTAGAGTTCCTCTACATAGGGGGCGTTTCCCCCGAAGAGATAGGATTTATCTCTTTGATCCTGCATCATGATGCTCACCTTTCATCGGGTTTCCCGAATAAAAACTGTGGTTATAACCATCCGTTACACGGCTGTACCGTTTCACGAATTGATCTGTGCAAATACTGATACTACTGCAGTAATTTAACACGAGTGCCCTTAGTCACATAAAGGGCTTTCCCTGATTTATTGGGTTTTTGGGGTATATCCCTACCCCTCAATATGAATAAGAATTTTCCTACTGCGCTTTCAATATTTACGGACAGATTGAATGCGATTTGGTTTTTTCTCTAAATCTTCAAGTGAATTAATGAAATTAAGGGGAATATGAAAGCAATTACGCCAGAAATGGAATATCTCAGCACAAGGCAAAGCGCCAAGGTTTTGCAGGTTTCCCTGGGAACCGTTCAGAAAATGGTCAAATTAGGTGAATTAATCGCCTGGAAAACCCGTGGCGGCCATCGCCGGATATTGGCCAGTTCGCTCGAACAGCAGCTCCAAAGGCGAAAACGCGCGATGCGCCAGAAAACCACCCAAAACTGCGTTGCCATGGGCATATTTAAAAAATCTGAAAATAGCGAAGAACTCTTGCAATCCATTGCCGACTGGCAGTTGAAAGTCGAGATGGAGGTTGCCGTTGATAGCTTAGAGGGCCTGATGAAGGCGGTATCCATTGCCCCAGACCTAATCTTTTTAGATGCCCTCATTCCGCCTGTCGAGCAAGCGCATTTAATCCATTATTTGAGTAAAAACAAGGACACGCAGCTCATACCTATTCTAGTGGATGAAGGATTTATTAGGCTTCACCCGGGCGTTGTTGCCTTAGCAGACGAAAATCATAGCAACCGCCCTCAACTGACCGATAGCATGAAAGCAGAGCTGGAAAATGGCTTAATTGATTTAAACCCACTCATCATTGGTTACCCAGCCACCAATTCCGATCAAGACGCAACTTTACCCAGCGCCAATCGACATGATCTCTTAGAACCCCTATTTTTAGAGGCTCTTTCACGAAAATGCGCCTAGAGAGCTGAAATAATCACAGGTTCGTCAATTAAACAGCTTGGAAATATAAAAGGCCGCTAATGCGGCCTTTTGTTTGACTAACCCCTATCGATTAGATGAGGAAGTTGCTGCGATCTCTGCCCTCAATCCATTTAGGCGCCTTACCGCGGCCAGTCTAAGTTTCGCCAGTAGAAGGATTGCGGTATTTTGGAGCCACTTTGCCTCCTGCGCTCTTGCTACCAGCTTTCCGGTTAAATAAGTCGGATGCGGATAAGCCATATTGCTCAATAATGGCCTTGGCCTTTGCAATACCGTCCAGTGGATGCAAGCTTGAATACGATCGAAGAAATTGCGAAGAGTGGCGCAGAGCAATTGTTGTATTCAGTAAACGC
>CAZXSX010000017.1:7001-18258 GCA_964643245.1 uncultured Polynucleobacter sp. | reverse complement strand
AGTTGCTCTCTTGCATGATCACGATTTAGATCTTTTCTCTGAGTTAGCCCAACTTCGCGAGGAGACTTGTAGCTTTGGTGGTTCTTGGGATTGGCATGGAGAAAAACTGCCTCTAGACCCGATTCATTCGGAAGAATTAAGTCAGCGCTTTGGTTTTATCAAGCAACCAAAACCAATTTAGCTTGGCAGTTGCTTCTTTTCCTTTAGCTCCTCGTTGTACTGCCTTTGCATTTCTCGTAAACGCGCATCAATACTAGAGCTTTGGTAAAAATCGGCGCCACCCACACTGCGAGCAATTCTTAACTGCTCAATGGCTGATGGCCAAGCACCCTCAAGGGCATATTTTTCTCCAAGAGCATAGTGACGCATGGGAACATTCTTGGCTTGATCATAAGCATTCGAAAGCATGCTCCACCAGAGAATTTCATTTGGCTGGGAACGGGTGCGCGCTTTTAGCCAAGTAATCGCATCGTTTGTCCGGCCCATTTTTAATTCGACATTAACCATGGCTGCACCAGCAGCATACGATTGCGGATAAGAACGCAAAGCGTTTTGAGCAATCTGTAGCGCTTCTTCATTGCGCCCTTTTGCTAAGGCAAGCTCTGAAGCAGTGATCTCTAGGGACAAACTTTGACGCTGGATGGGTGAGCCTGCTGCACTCGCCTTCTGGGCCAAGTTTCGAGCCTGCTGCAAATCCACTTCTGCCTGATCCCATTTGCCTTGGCGCTGAGCAACCAGAGCAAGGCCATAGAAGCCCTCCATTTGCTTGCCGATTTGCGGTTGCTTACTCAAGCCATCAAAAGTATTTTTTAAGTCATATAGCCCACTAGAACTTCCTGATTGCTCCATTCGGGCGCGAGCTTTAATAAAGTAAAACTCAATAGCCATTGGCACATTGCGTGATGGTACGGTACGCGCGCGATCTTGCATATCCGCAATACGATCTGTTGTTAATGGATGGGTGCATACATACGTTGGCACCCCTTTATCCATAATGCCAGTAACTTTTTGTAGGCGCTGAAAAAATCCTGGCGCACCATTAACGTCATAGCCGCTGGCTTCCAGAATCTGAAAACCAATACGATCTGCTTCGCGTTCTGCGTCTCTAGAATAAGAGAGTTGATTATTAATTGCCGCTGCTTGGCCGCCTTGCATAAGGCCCGCTGCAGCCTGTGGATTACGCGACATTGCTAATGCACCCAATACCATGCCAGCAATCGCAATCATGGTGTTGGTGGTTTGCTTATCCATCTGCCGAGCGAGATGGCGTTGCAAAACGTGCCCTGTTTCATGCCCCATGACTGAAGCCACTTCAGAGTCTGTTTCAGCGCTAACAATTAAACCCGTATGAAAGCCTATGAAACCTCCAGGTAGTGCAAATGCATTAATACTGCTATCTCTTACAGCAAATACTTCAAAGTTATAAGCTCCACTACCTTGCTCATTTGCGCCACCAAGCTGTAATTTTTTTGCCGCTTGCAATAAACGCCGCTCCATTTGATTGAGATAATCATAGAGAGGTAGATCATTTGAGTAGTCCGCATCCGGCCTAATTTGCCGCATGATCATTTCGCCAAACTTGCGCTCATCAACACGACTTAAAGCATCGCCACCAGGATCACCCATGTCGGGTAAAATAATTGTTGGCTGACTTTGCAAAGTATTGCGTGTTGGCGCATTAGCTGGCCTAGCATCAGGGGACTGCATAGCGCGCCCTATATTTTGAATGGCAGCAGAATTACCTTCCACCGAAACGTCTCCAGAAGCCGTGGCTGCATTTGCTGGCAGATATCCCGAGCAACCCAAAGCCAAAGCAATCTGAATTGCCAAAAGACGCCGCCAAACTGAGGTTTTTCGAGCCAACTTTCTATCCTTCATGCCTATATGGTAAAACTTATCTCATGGACAAACTAACTCATTTTGATGCCAGCGGCCAAGCCCATATGGTAAACGTAGGTGATAAGCCCAACACCCATCGTGTAGCCATTGCTACCGGCAAGATCTCGATGCAACCCGAAACCTTCAAAATGGTTGAGGCAGGAACTCACAAAAAAGGTGACGTTCTAGGTATTGCCCGCATTGCAGGTATCCAAGCATCCAAAAAAACCTCTGATCTGATTCCACTTTGCCATCCTCTAGCCCTCACCCATGTAAGTCTTGAATTTAGCCTAGACCAGAAAACCAGCAGCATTAATTGTCAAGTAAAGACAGAATCCACCGGACAAACAGGCGTAGAAATGGAAGCTCTCACCGCAGTGCAAGTAGCCCTACTCACAATCTACGATATGTGCAAGGCAGTTGATAGAGGTATGGTGATAGGGGATGTGAAGCTTCTTGAGAAGAGTGGTGGTAAGAGTGGCAATTGGGCGGCAGTAAAGTAACTGCCAGCCAATAAACTCAAGGTCGAAGGCCTGGGAAAGCAAATTAAAGTGAACCAGACAAAGATAGTTTCCAAGTTTAGGGTTAACAAAGCGCACTACCTTCGCTGAAACCCTAGAGCGCTATTTTGCTGAAGAATTTCCTTCATACCTCGGAGATAGACGCCGAAAATTGTTTCCCCTATTTAACATTACCTAATTCAGAATAAATGTTCTCAAAAACAGTATTCCAATCACCAGTCTTGGGCTGCCTAAAGAGCTTTACTGTTGGGTACCATGGACTATCGGCTCGACCCAAAAGCCAACGCCAATCGGGAACATAAGATAAAAGGATAAAAGAATCCACGTTTTTTTGCCTAGGGCGCCACTAAGATGGGGAATGCTTGTGCAAGAGCTAATAACTAAATCCATATTCTCTATAAGAGCTGCCGTATCCGAAAAATCTGATAGTGAGTCGCCAAAAAACCTAATGTTTTTATTTAAACTTAATACATCCTTATCGCATTCTTTTATTTCTTTTTGTAAGCAAATATATTCAAACCCCTCTTTGGGAAGCGCCTTAATAAAATCAACAAGCATCAAACTTCGTTTGGAATCCTCTTTAAAGTTAGACATACTGCTCCATACTAAGCCAACACGCTTGTAACTTTTTTCACCAAGCCTCGTCTTCCATTCTGCAACGTTTTCGGGATGCGCAGTTAAATAAGGGGTGTTTACAGGAATTGATGAAAGAGTTGTATTTGTGGCTAGCGGTAGACTTAAAATAGGGCACTGATAATCATAGGCCGGCAAGTCTGCCCCCTCCATAATTAATTGTGAAACACCCTCTAGGCTCCTCATTAAACCTACTAGCGCTTTAGGCGCCTCCAGAATAACCTTGGCACCTAATTTGTCTATTAAGTTGATGTATCTAGAAAACTGAATAAAGTCACTAAACCCTTGCTCACCATAAATCAGAATTGTTTTACCTTGAAGTGATTCAATTCCAAGCCAAAGTGGTTTATCAAACAAACGTTTGCCGCCAGTATTGCTAACTCCTTTTACAGCCCAACGACTCTCATAAAGAGGAAAACCATTCTCAAAATCGCCCTGCAGAAGTAGATCAAGACTCTTATTCAATGATGCTTCATGATAGTTTGAGTTGAGGTGCAAAGCCTTGTCATAGCAATTAATTGCCTCATCAAAACGTTTCAGCTGGCTTAATGCACTACCTTTATTCGACCAAGCTTCAGCATACTCAGGCTTTAAACTTATTGCCTTATCATGAGATTCAATAGCCTCATCAAAACGCCTAAGTTCATGTAATACACCCCCTATTAGACCAAGCTTCTTCATATTTAGAATCTATTTTTAGAGACTTGTCATAAGCATTTAGAGCATTTTGATAATCATAAAGCTCAAGAAATACATTTCCTAAATTGCTCCATGCAAGCAAATTTTTTGGAAACGCTTTTAATGAGTCATTTAAATATTGAAGGGCCTTTGAATATTCATTTCGTTGAGCCGAAATAACCCCAAGCAACTTAAGAACATGAGGGTTACCCTGATGCAACCTTAATGCCTGTTTTAAATATAGCTCAGCTAAGCCAGGATTAGAAAGCCGAAGAGCATCCAGCGCTTGATTTAATAGAAAGCCTACCTGTGGGTTCATAGCTAAATACTACCCGAACCTCTTCTGAGCAGGCGAATTGCTAGGAGGTAAATGACGACTGGCTAACGCCTAATATATTCATACACAATTACAAAGACCGCACTAAGTCAGCCTTTGCATTCACTTAACTACTTACCAATCCTACACTCCGAAGGCAACAGCTGAGGAATCAAATTCGTTTCTGTTGATCTGCAAGGCCAACCACCCGACCACGTAGATCCTTCTGACTTGGATAGATCAATGGGCTTTGGAGAATTGGCATCAGGCTCATTTGTAGGAACAAGATGTAAGGTGTTTTTACCGTCCGGAGCTACGCTGACCTGGTAATCAATTGCAATGGCGTCGGAAGGAGTCACTTCAATGAGTTTCACGCTGCATGTTGGCGTAAACGTAAATGCTCCACTTGTTGCCTCATCCATCGGCACTGTTCCACGACTGGCAAATGCTTCAGTAACTGCCAACTTGACACTTGAGGAAAGATTCATGCCCTCAACATCAACAACACGACTGCGCGCAATGTAGTCCTGATATTGAGGGACTGCCACGGCCACCAAAATGCCGATGATGGCAACAACGACCATGACTTCAATCAATGTAAAGCCCTCATCCCGTTTGATCTCTTGTTGCGTTTCTTGATTCTGACTTCTACTCTGCATCACTTGTTGCTCCTGAGGTTAAACACCCTATAATCCAGTCTATACCTCTTTTATCCAAAGTCATGCGCCAAAGAAAAAGCCGGCTTTTCTGAATCTTTAGCAAGAAATCATTGCTACCGAATTTAACCCTCTTTGTGGGCATTCTTTTTCTTGAAATAGGTACCCACCAAGATCACGATAGCTACCCCAATAACTTCGAAGGCCAACTTCGCATCGCCCAAAGCTTCCTGAATGCTACCTTTGATGGCAGGATCATCAACCAACATGCCGCCTGCAAGCAAGCCCAATAAGCCTGCACCAAGGGTAATGATGATTGGGAAACGCTCCATTACCTTCAAAAGCATTGCGCTACCGAAAATAATCAATGGAATGGACATTCCAAGACCAATAATTAACAGGAGTAAACGCGTTTCTTCCGGACCTTTTTGGGCTGCAGCGGCAACCGCCAATACGTTATCCAAACTCATCACCAGATCGGCAACCAAAATCGTACGAATTGCCGCCCATATACTAGACTTGGCTTCCATATGCTCTTCACCGTCGCTGTCGGATAAAAGCTGGATGCCGATGTAGAGCAACAAAATTCCGCCGATTATTTTTAAATATGGCAGGGTTAACAGCGCCACCGCAGTGATAGTTAAAACAACCCGCAACACAATGGCCACAGTACTACCCCAAAAAATTGCCTTTTTCTGTTGTGCTGGAGGCAAATTACGTGATGCTAAAGCGATCACAACCGCGTTATCACCCGATAAAAAAATGTTCGCAACAATGATTGATAGAAGCGCCGCCCAAAAGCTGGCATCAGAAAATGCTGAAAAATCCATATTGTCTCCCTACGTTTTTTTATGTTTTTTACTACTTTTTTAATTACTAATTGCTACTAAAAAGGATGCTGAACATCAGCATCCTTTTTTCATCACCAATTACAGTATAGCTTTCAACAAAGCAGCCATTTCAGATGGGTTCTTTGTGACTTTGAAGCCACACTCTTCCATCATGGCAAGCTTGGCATCGGCAGTATCTGCGCCACCAGAAATCAATGCACCTGCGTGGCCCATACGTTTTCCTGGGGGAGCAGTAACGCCTGCAATGAAGCCCACTACTGGCTTTTTCATGTTTTCCTTGCACCAGCGAGCTGCTTCAGCTTCGTCTGGACCGCCGATTTCACCAATCATGATGACAGCATCAGTGTCTGGGTCTTCATTAAACATGCGCATCACATCGATATGCTTCAAGCCATTGATGGGGTCACCACCGATACCAACCGCAGTGGATTGACCTAGGCCGATTGCTGATAACTGACCAACCGCCTCATAAGTCAATGTACCAGAACGGCTCACAACACCGATACGACCCTTTTTGTGAATGTGGCCAGGCATGATGCCAATTTTGATCTCATCTGGAGTAATAATTCCAGGGCAGTTAGGGCCAAGCAACAATGTCTTCTTGCCGCCCTTAGCTTCTTTTGCTTTCATCTCATTGCGCACTTCCAACATATCGCGCACTGGAATGCCTTCAGTAATACAGATAACAAAATCGAGATCAGCTTCTACTGCTTCCCAGATTGCTGCTGCAGCGCCTGGAGGCGGAACGTAAATAACAGAAGTCGTTGCGCCAGTCTGTTGAGCAGCCTCTTTTACAGTCGCATAAATTGGAATGTTAAAAATTGATTCGCCGGCCTTTTTAGGATTCACGCCAGCAACAAAACAATTCTTACCGTTTGCATATTCCTGACACTTTTCAGTGTGGAATTGACCGGTCTTACCAGTAATACCTTGTGTAATGACTTTGGTGTTTTTATTAATCAAAATAGACATATTGAAATTCCTGGATTATTTGTTTTTGGCAACCGCAGCAACTACCTTAGTAGCGGCTTCAGCCATTGAATCAGCGCTGATGATTGGCAAGCCAGAGTCTGCAAGAATCTTCTTGCCTAACTCTTCATTTGTGCCCTTCATACGCACAACCAAAGGTACTGTGAGGTTAACTGCTTTACATGCGGTCACAACACCGTCTGCAATCACATCACAACGCATAATGCCACCGAAAATGTTGACCAAAATCGCTTCAACGCTCTTATTCTTGAGCATGATCTTGAATGCTTCGGTTACTTTCTCTGCAGTTGCGCCACCACCAACGTCCAAGAAGTTTGCAGGCTCACCACCGAACAACTTAATCGTATCCATTGTTGCCATGGCCAAACCAGCGCCATTAACCAAACAGCCAATATTGCCATCCAAGGAAATATAAGCAAGATCAAATTTAGATGCTTCGATTTCAGCAGCATCTTCCTCATCAATATCGCGGTATGCCACGATTTCTGGATGACGGAATAATGCATTTGGATCAAAGTTGAACTTCGCGTCCAACGCCTTGATTTTGCCGTTACCTTCCAAAATCAATGGATTGATTTCCACTAGAGATGCATCAGTATCCCAGTAGGTTTTATAGAGGTTTTTAAATACTTCGCGAGCTTGTGGAATAGAGCCCTCTGGAACACCAATCCCTTTAGCAACGATATCGCAGTCAGCATCCGTCAAGCCAATCAATGGATCAATAAATACTTTAATAATTTTCTCTGGATGAGAAGCAGCAACTTCTTCAATGTCCATGCCACCCTCGCTAGAGGCCATGATTACATTCTTTTGTGTTGCACGGTCAGTCACAATACTGAAGTAGTATTCTTTTTTGATATCTGCGCCATCTTCAATTAAGAGGCGATTCACTTTTTGACCTTCTGGTCCTGTTTGATGTGTATTGAGTTGCATACCCAAGATTTCAGAAGCATATTTTTTAACTTCATCCATGCTCTTAGCTAATTTCACCCCACCGCCTTTACCGCGGCCGCCAGCATGAATTTGAGCTTTAACAACCCAAACTGGACCACCCAGTTTTTCAGCAGCTTTTACTGCCTCATCAACACTAAATGCGGGAATGCCGTTAGGAACAGGCACATTGAATTGGCGAAGGAGTTCTTTGCCTTGGTACTCGTGAATTTTCATAATTACTCCGAAACGGTATCTTTTTAAGCAAGCAATGAGGATTTGTAAAACCGATGTTGCCTAAATCTCATACTTACTCTGGAAATGGCTAAAACAGCCAAATTTGAATAAATGCGAACGGCTTGACCGACTCTATGAGTCTATCATGTTGCAATGCCGCAATTAGCGTTTTTTGATCCGTAATTGCCCTAATCGGGGGTTTGACCGCCAATCCCCTTAGATGCCACCTCGGGACTAAAACCCTTGGACAACTAAGAATCGATATTGCCTAGCTCGTTCCTTTTGATCCTGGGCTTTTTGTCCATATTTTCTTGACCAAAGATCGTGCGCACGCTGAAATTCCGTTTCCTTAAGGTTGCCAAGAAGCTTGGTTGATCGCTTAGAGTCAATCCCCGCCCTAACTAGTTCATCAACGATTTTTCGCAAACCGAAACGCTCACTTCTCCTGCGCACTAGAGCTTCCCCGCAAATCGCTCATCCGACAACCAGCCTCGACCCTCAAAATCGTCCAGAACCGCCTCAATATTGGACGCTACCAGCTGTGGATCTAGGACGGATTGCTCCGCACTCAGCTTGGCCCACCTAGCCTCTGATTCAAACAACTTAGCAGATAAAGTCTTGCGACTATATTCTCGGAGCGATAAAAGACGCAAAGCCCGTGCTTTGAGGCTCGGGCTTTGTTTTGGTTTTTTGCTACCAGACTCTGACATTGCATTACTCAATGCGGTTATTCGACTTCCTCTTCCTCGCTAAGGACATCGGTCACCACTGCGGATCCAACCTTGACCCCCAACTTCTCGCGAATCTTGGCCTCGATGTCTTTGGCAATCTCTGGGTTCTCTTTCAAGAAATCGCGCGCATTGTCTTTGCCCTGACCAATACGATCGCCGTTATAACTGTACCAAGAGCCTGACTTCTCAATGATGTCGGCCTCAACACCCATATCGATGATCTCGCCTTCTCTTGAAATGCCGGCACCATACATGATGTCAAATATCGCCTCCCGGAATGGTGGGGAGACTTTATTTTTCACAACCTTAACGCGCGTTTCATTGCCAACAACCTCATCACCTTTTTTAATGCTACCAATGCGGCGAATATCCAAACGCATTGAGGCATAAAATTTCAACGCATTACCACCAGTAGTGGTTTCGGGTGAGCCAAACATCACACCAATCTTCATGCGAATTTGGTTGATAAAGATGACCGTTGTGTTGGTGCGCTTAATGGCACCAGTCAATTTACGCAAAGCCTGGCTCATTAAGCGCGCTTGTAAACCAGGTAGGGAGTCACCCATGTCACCTTCAATTTCTGCTTTTGGAACCAAGGCGGCTACAGAGTCAATGACGATTAAGTCAATTGAGCCAGAACGCACTAAGGCATCTGCAATTTCCAAAGCTTGTTCACCAGTATCCGGCTGGGAGATCAATAAATTATTGACGTCGACACCAAGCTTGCCAGCGTACTGAACATCTAATGCATGCTCAGCATCGATAAACGCACAAGTACCGCCAAGCTTTTGCATCTCGGCAATCGCATGTAACGTTAGCGTCGTTTTGCCAGAGGACTCTGGACCGTAAATTTCAATTACACGACCACGGGCTAAACCCCCAACTCCCAAGGCAATATCCAAACCAAGTGAGCCACTCGACACCACTTGAATATCCTGACTAATTTCAGCATCACCCAATCGCATGATCGAGCCCTTGCCAAATTGCTTCTCAATTTGTGCCAAGGCTGCCGTTAACGCTTTTTGCTTGTCTCCACTCATTCCATCAAACTCTGATGAAGCTGATTTTCTTTTTTCATCCAAGGCCATTTTTATTCCCTTTTCGCTATATATTGGGCTTTTCCCGAAGTTTTTTCTACTGTCTAACAACTTATAGGTTACTGTATATAAAAACAGTATTCTTTGCAAGCAACTTTTTAACGGAATTTACGGATTTTTTATTAAGCCTTGCTCCAAAGGGGTGCAATCCCAGTAGAAAAAGAGGGGGATAGCCACAGCCCAAAAGATTCCGACGAGGATAAAGCCAATTGTTTGACCCCCTGAACCCCAGCCTCCAGCACCCATCCGAATACCCGCCTCGTAAGAAAGGGGGCCGGCAATCGCGCCCAAAATAGGTCTTCCACGCAACCAAGACAAAGAGCTATTAATCGTGGTGGCCACCAAAAGCCACAGGGTCCACATCCAAACCGGGGATAGATCACTCGAAGGCCACGAATCCTGAAAATCCAGGTAGCCCAAATGCAAAATGGCTGAGCCTGTCAAGATTCCATGAATTAGCACTCTGACCAACAAACGGAAAGACTCTTTAGGCTCATCCAGACGCCAAATATGAGAAGCAATATAGTAAAGTCCCTAGAACTGCCCAAAGCACCTGCTTATGGGCAGCACCCAATACACAAGCAAACCACCCCCGCTGGAAAAAGAGAAAATTCCAAAATTTAGACATATGAGCGATTCTACGAGTCTAAGAAAAAGGCCACTGCTGATGGGCAATGGCCTTGTGATTTGGTGGCGAATCAGGGATTTGAACCCCGGACCTGCGGATTATGATTCCGTCGCTCTAACCAGCTGAGCTAATTCGCCGAACTGTCAATTATAAGATGAAATTGCCCTTTGAGCCAGTCAAACCCAGCCCAAGCCGAGTCTAGATGCCTAAATGAGCAGCATTTAAGGCGTTATGAGACTTAATTGCAGGCCAAATTATCTTGGAACTTATTATGTGCCGCTTTTTCAGCCATCTGCTCGAACCGACGGCGAATACTGTTCTTAATGAAATATTCAATCACTGCGCTGGGGATTATCGAATTAGGCTCTACAACCGACTCATAACGGGATTGGGTTTTATCTTTGTCAGGGATTAATTCCAACTCCCCTGATAAAACTTTGTATCCCCGCTTATCTGCTCAAAGGCCAAATGCTTGTTTGGCGCTTCAGTGTACTCAACCACTGATTGAATCTCGATCGGGATAAACAAAATTTGTTCTTCAACCACCCTATGAACCTTAACCCTATTTCCGGTTCGCATAATGACCTTTGACTCCACTACTCCAGGGATAGTTTTTACGCCTTCATAATCCGTCAAAAAAGCATACGCACTACAGATATTGATGGGAACGACATAGCTGGCATGGATTTGAAAGCGCTCACCAATAGCGCTCACGGTTGCTTGCACATCATACGGGTTTGGGGCATCGTGTGCAAAAGCCTGCAAACACCACAACAGGAAGAATGTAGTTGAAAAAATCCATCTCATAAACGAATTCTATACATTCTGCTCAAGCAAATCGGAGTATGACGGATTTATTACACATTCACCGTCACACCTAAAAGTAATCCTGTGATAGCACTGTCATATTGTTTCCGAAACAATATCATTGCTTGGAAGTTGATAGTTTAGTTACAGGGAGAAAGCAATGACTACCTTTACCACTGAAGATCGTGAGCGCATTGAAAAGAGTTGATTCCGTTTTACGGCTATTGTTACTTAACAGATCTTGCTGCGCAGGAAAAAAGTTACCAGAACAGCCGCCAATCCAGCGTGCGAACGTTGAATATCG
>CAZXSX010000017.1:0-6901 GCA_964643245.1 uncultured Polynucleobacter sp. | reverse complement strand
CTTGAATTTGCTATCGTCAAATTGCGCGAACCCTGCTTTAAATTCAATGCAGCCATGGGCTATAAGGGTGTCAGCAAGGCGATGTTGCAATCAGGTTATAGCGGTTGGTATTTGCGAGTTCTTAAAACCGGTTTGCTGGCTGCTGGCTCTGAGATCACACTCATTCCAGGATCACGAAATATCACTATCACCCAACAGAATCAAAGCCTTCTCAAGAGTCGCAATCAAAGAGATTTGTGGGAATAAAAAAATCCGATCATTTCTGATCGAGTTTCGGATTTACTGCAGACTAAAAAGTGCTTAGTCACGTGCGTAGATATCTACGTCTTTAGTTTCACGTATAAACAGTGTACCGATTACCAATGTCATCGCAGCGATGATGATTGGATACCAGAGACCATAGTAAATGTTACCGTTTTGCGCAACCAAGGCGAAGGAGATCGTTGGCAACAAGCCGCCGAACCAACCGTTACCAATGTGGTAAGGCAAGGACATCGAGGTGTAACGAATGCGGGTTGGGAACATCTCAACCAACATCGCAGCGATTGGGCCATAAACCATGGTTACCAAGATCACCAAGTAAACCAACAAGAGCAACACAGCAACATAGTTGACTTGTGCTGGATCAGCTTTAGTTGGATAGCCTTCTTTGGTTAACGCTTCACGAATCGCTTTCTTAAATTCAGCGTCTTTTGCTTTTGCTTCAGCTGGATCAAGACCCTTAGAAGGGTAGCCAGGGATTTCGATATCGCCGATTTTGACAACCGCTGTAGATCCAGCAGGACCTGCAACAGTGCTATAGCTAGCTGAGTTAGATGCCATCACTTGTTTTGCGATATCGCAAGAACTGGTGAACTTCGCTGTGCCAGTTGGGTTGAACTGGAAGGTACATTCAATTGGGTCAACCGTAATGGTTGCTGGTGCTGTAGCCATTGCTTTTTCCAATGCTGGGTTAGCAAAGTGAGTCAAAGCGTTGAATACAGAAACCGGAGTATTCGGAATGTAAGTAATTACAGCCAATAACAAGCCAAACATGATGATCACTTTACGACCGATCTTGTCAGACCAAGCACCAAACGCAACGAAGAACGGTGTGCCAATTACCAGTGAAGCGGCAATCAACAAGTTTGCAGTCTTCGCATCCACCTTCAATACTTGAGTGAGGTAGAACAAAGCATAGAACTGACCGGTGTACCAAACCACTGCTTGACCTGCAACCAGACCAAACAATGCCAAGATCACGATCTTCAAGTTCTTCCATTGGCCAAATGACTCGCCCAAAGGAGCTTTAGATAGTTTGCCTTCTTCTTTCATCTTCTTGAATGCTGGAGACTCATTCATGGACAAACGAATCCATACAGAAATTGCCAACAATGCAATAGAAACGATGAAAGGAACACGCCAACCCCAAACATCAAAGTCTGGGCCAGTGAATTCACGTGTGAACAAAATCACGAGCAAGGACAGAAACAAGCCAAGAGTAGCTGTTGTCTGAATCCATGCTGTGTATGCACCACGCTTGCCGTTCGGAGCATGCTCTGCAACATAAGTCGCGGCACCGCCGTACTCGCCACCCAACGCCAAACCTTGAAGCATGCGCAATGCAATCAAGATCACCGGAGCAGCAACACTGATGGTTGCGTAGTTAGGCAGAATACCTACGATAAAGGTTGCGCCACCCATCAGAAGGATGGTGACCAAGAACGTATATTTACGTCCAATCAAATCGCCTAGGCGACCGAACACCAACGCGCCGAAAGGACGCACAATGAAACCAGCAGCAAACACTAACAAGGCGAAAACGAAGTCAGAACCAGCATCTAGACTTGAGAAGAATTGCTTAGCGATAATTGAATTGCCGCAAGTGAACCGTAAATATAAAAGTCGTACTACTCAAAAACCGTACCTAAAGAGGAAGCAAAAAATAACTTTGCGTTCTTTAGCGGTCATTGGGGCTGCTTTAGTTGATGTTGACATCAGTAGCTCCTAACTATTTTATTAAATAAAAAAACAGCGAACCGATTATGCTTTGAAAAAATTCAAAGAAATCCACTAGTTAGGGTAATTCCCCATCAATTTGGATCGGGGTTTTCCCGAAAAAACGATTGGCAAGAGGCAATTTAGCAACACACCGCAGCCTGATGTCTAATAGGTACAGAAAAAATAGGAACTGGATACAAAATAACCATGCAACAAAAATGGGGAATCAGGGAGATGGCGGTTGCACCGCATTCACTCGCTTCTGAATCGGCTTTAGCAGTTCTTCGCGAGGGTGGCAACGCATTGGAGGCAATGGTAGCGGCGGCAGCAACCATTGCGGTGGTTTATCCCCACATGAATTCGATTGGTGGCGACTCGTTTTGGGTAATTCATTCACCTGGTAAGGCCATGGGTGGCATTACTAGAGCCATTCCATTTCGTGGTCCGTTTGCTGCCAATACTGTTGCTGGAACAATCTCTGGTTGGGGCGCTGCACACAAACTCGCACAGCAAGGCTTGGGCGGGAAGATTCCTTTATCTCGTTTGCTAGCAGATGCAATTCATTACGCCGAAGCAGGGGTGCCAGTTACTTATAGTCAATCAAGCCTCACCGCTAAAAAACGGGAGGAGCTTAGTCCAATTCCTGGTTTTGCCAAAACATTTTTAGTGAATGGCAAAGCGCCTACCGTTGGCAGTATTTTTAAACAAGCGCGCCTAGCCAAGGCCTTACGCCAAGTTGCTGCTAACGGTACGGATGATTTTTACCGTGGCGATCTTGCAGATCTATTAGCAAAAGAGTTGACCGATATTGGTAGCCCTTTGCGATTAAGCGATTTACATCGCCATCAGGCAAAACTCATTGACTCGCTCGAACTAAGACATAGCCTAGGGAATGTTTACAACATGGTGCCACCCACTCAAGGTGTGGTGTCACTTATGATTATTGGCATTCTGGATCAACTCAATCTCAAGCGCTTCAAAGTTGATAGCGCTGAATATGTTCATCACTGCGTTGAAGCCACTAAGCAAGCATTTAAGATTCGCAATCAGTTTGTTACGGATCCGGCATACATGACAAAAAATGCACAGTCTTTTTTGTCGCCAGCCTTTCTGAAAAAGTTAGCCAAAAATATCGGCCAAATAAAGCATTGCCTTGGGGTCAAGGCAAAGGGCCAGCAGATACCATCTGGATGGGCGTGATTGATGGCGATGGCAACTGCGTTTCATTTATTCAAGGCATTTATCACGAATTTGGCGCTGGAATTGTGCTACCCAAGTCTGGTGTGAATTGGCAGAACCGTAGTTGCAGCCTCTCTTTAGATCCCAAGACACTTAACCACCTCAAGCCTTATCGCAAGCCCTTCCATACGCTCAATCCAGCGATGGCTTTATTTAAGGATGATCGCTCAATGGTATATGGAACCATGGGCGGCGATGGTCAGCCGCAAACTCAATGTGCCGTATTTACACGGACAGCAACTTATGGCCTGGATCCACAAGACGCAATCAGCCGTCCACGCTGGCTATTAGGTCGCACTTGGGGCCAAACAAGTGATAGTCTGAAACTTGAAACTCGCTTTAGTCCATGGGTAGCAAAAGAATTACACGCTGTGGAACATGAGATTGAAATGCTCGATGCCTTTGATGAAACCGTATTGCCTAGAATCAGCATTATGGCATTCAGGCATGGATTAAAGCGTTTACTGGCGAAGAGTTCCACGATTTTGTGGGCTCCGTTGTAGTGCACGCTGTCGGGGGGGTGGATTGCTTTGCCAGCAGTCATTCTTTTAGGCGCACGTCGTGGTCGCTATACCAAGGAAGGTCAAATTTCCGCGCACCCACCTTCCAGCATTCCCTTCTTGGCGCTGGGTGCATGGATCTTGGCGGTAGGTTGGTTTGGTTTTAATGTGATGAGTGCGCAAACGATTGACAAGATAAGTGGTCTCGTTGCATTGAACTCTTTGATGGCAATGGTCGGCGGCACGCTTGCAGCTTGGATTGTTGGACGCAATGATCCTGGCTTTACATATAACGGCCCACTTGCTGGTCTGGTCGCAGTTTGTGCGGGCTCTGACTTAATGCATCCTGTAGGCGCTTTAGTTGTTGGCTTGGTTGCTGGCGGACTATTTGTGTACATGTTTACCTTAGTGCAAAACCGTTGGAAGATTGATGACGTACTCGGTGTTTGGCCATTGCATGGTTTATGTGGTTTGTGGGGTGGATTGGCAGCCGGTATTTTTGGTGCAAAAGCATTTGGTGGAATCGGTGGCGTCACCTTTACTGGGCAATTGATTGGTGGCGCCTTAGGAGTGGGCATTGCTTTAGTCGGCGGCATTATGGTTTACGGTATCTTGAAAGCAGTTCTGGGTATCCGGATGTCGCAAGAAGAGGAGTTTGAAGGTGCCGATCTTAGTGTGCACCGCATTTCCTCAACGCCTGATCGCGAAACGAACTGGTAACCCCTTTTTCTATAGCAAGATTCATACCTATAATAGGCAATGGCTATATATGAACTAGATGGAAACGTCCCTCAGCTTTCTGAGGGCGTTTATGTTGCAGAAAGCGCTGAAGTGATTGGCAAAGTTGAGCTTCATCGAAGCGCTAATATTTGGCCTAAAGTTGTTATCCGTGGCGATAACGACCTCATTCAAATCGGTGAAGGCAGCAATGTTCAAGATGCATCGGTACTTCACACGGATCCTGGATATCCTTTATTGATTGGTAAGAACGTTACTGTTGGCCATCAGGTTATGTTGCATGGTTGCAGTGTTGGCGATGGCAGTCTTATTGGAATTGGAGCAATCATTTTGAATGGCGCCAAGATTGGTAAACACTGCTTAGTTGGCGCTGGTGCGTTAGTCACTGAAGGCAAGGAGTTCCCAGGCGGATCCATGATTATTGGTTCTCCTGCAAAAGCGGTAAAAACGCTCTCTCCCGAACAGATGTCCAGTATCGGCGAAATAGCTGGACGCTACGTTAAAAACTCGCAGCGCTATATCAAAACGCTGAAAAAGATTTCTTAGATTTATCGAGTTTCAATAGATGCTAGAAGGCTTGGAGCCCTCAGCATTAATTTGCTTTTCCCACGAGGCATTTATAAATGCTGGTAACTTCATGAACTCGTTAAAAATTCGCATGCGCGTGGGATATGGGCTCATATCCATCTTGGTACTTAAGGCATTAAAGATCTGGGGTACTAGACAGACGTCAACCAATCCAGGTTGGTCGCCGTAGACAAATCGCCCAACGCGTTGGTCATTGCTCAAACGCTTTTCAAGGCCACTTAAGCCAACAGATATCCAGTGTTGATACCAGGTATCTTTTGCTTCTGTGCCGATGCCCAGCACTCTTATTAAATAGCGCAAGACTCTTAAATTGTTGATTGGATGAATTTCGCTTGCAATATCCAATGCCAGGGCTCGGACCCATGCACGATCTATTGGGGTCTGCGGAAGAAGCGGTGGGTCGACTTGTATTTTCTCGAGATATTCAATGATGGCAATCGACTGATGTAGGTTGTTTTCGCCAATGTTAAAAAGTGGCACCATGCGATTGGGATTTTTGTTGCCAAAAGTTTCGGAGAGTTGTTCGCCGCCCTGTTTATTTAAATGGACTGGAAGAATGCATAGTCCACCCCCTTCAAGTTAAGGGCTATCCGAACCCGAAACGCAGCGGAGCTACGCCAAAAACTGTAGAGCTTGGGTTTCATATTTTGGCTTTTGATGCATCATGTTTCACAGTATATTCATGCCCCAAATTTAGATTCAGTAATTTAAAGTGCTTTAGACTGTTTCTATGGAGCAAGTTCAATTTTGGATCGGTGTCATTGCGACAATGGCGTTTGCTGTCACGGGTGTGCTGGCGATCGCCGATCGAGGGGTTGACCTCTTTGGCGTGCTGGTTTTGGGTCTCATTACTGCCATTGGGGGTGGAACCATTCGAGACATTATTTTGGAGGCTCCGGTATTTTGGTCGGAGAGCCAGATATATGTCTGGCTTGCGCTGGGCGCCAGTGTGATGGCCTTTATGGCGGAATCGTTTTTTACCCAACCGCAAATTTATCGATGGATGCTGTATATCGATGGATTTGGTGCCGCGCTGTTTGCTATTCAGGGGGCAGACAAGGCTTGGGCGATGGGGTACGGCCTTCCGGTTGCGCCAGTGATCCTGGGGGTCATTACTGTGATTGGTGGCGGCTTGATTCGAGATGTATTGGCGGGCAGAAAAACGCTCATCATGTCGCGCGAACTTTATGCCATCCCAGTCACTTTGGGATGTTGTGTATATGTTTTGGTGCTGAATTTTGCTCCTCAGTACACGATTGAAGGATCCGTACTTTGTATGCTGGGAATTTTTGGTTTACGCGCGGCTGCTATTTATTGGGATCTGCGCGTGCCCAAAATGTTTATTACTAAAACGCGCTAACCGCTCCATCGCTCCGTGGGTCCCATCCACCGCGAAGGGTGCCCGATGGGTCGCGAATGATGCAGCCTGCGTGAAATACCCTCAAAGAAAGGATAGGCAAATCCGACCAAAATAAATGTTGCAATCAGTTGAGGATTAAATTTAGCTCGCTCTGCAATACCGCCCGAGATAATCGCAGGGATCGCAGCAGCAAATGTGAGCAAGAAGAAAAACTTTACTAGCTCATAGCCATTTTTCTCGGCAAGCAATTCTGCGCCTGAGAAAAAATTCACTCCATAAGCAATGCTGTATCCAATAAAGAAATAGGCAATTGTTGACACTGCAAAATCAACCAAGATTTTGACTAGCGCGTTAACTTGGTTTTTCTTTCGACAGTTCCTAGCTCTAAAAAAGCAAAGCCCGCATGCATGGCAGGCACCATGATTGCGCCCAGCAAAATAAATAACGCATCACTTCCTGATTTCAAGATTTCCACGTGATTCTCCCCTTCCATTTT
>CAZXSX010000016.1:5598-18462 GCA_964643245.1 uncultured Polynucleobacter sp. | reverse complement strand
GATCGTGGTTATACTTTCGTTTTACATCAGCAAGAAGTTGGTACAGGTTACTTCGACGATGTCACTACTGTTATTCAGGGTGGTAAGTCTTCTGTGACTGCATTGACTGGCTCTACTGAAGAAGAGCAGTTCCACTAAGAATCCCTAAGTAGTCTGTAGTAGCAGTAACATCCTTACTGCCGCGGCATCTAAATTACCCCCACAAGGGTGACTTAGATGCCGTTTTCGTTTACATTCTCCCCATGGCAAATTGCGTACTTTGTAACGACATCCTTCAGCCCGAAGAGGGCGGGCTCATATGGCGTGGTGATGACTGTCGCATCATTTTGGTAAACGACCCCGATCTGCCTGGTTTTTGTCGGGTGATTTGGAATCGACATGTTCCCGAGATGTCGGATCTCACTTACGGTGAGCGTGAACACATTATGTCGCTGGTATTCGCTGTCGAGGAGGTTATGCGTGACGTGATGCGGCCCGATAAAGTAAATCTTGCTGCGCTCGGAAATAAGGTGCCGCATATTCATTGGCACGTCATTCCAAGATTTAAAGACGATGCATTCTTCCCAGGATCAGCGTGGTCCACCAGAACTCAAGAAACTGCGCAAGCAATCGTAGAGCAGCGGATTAAATTGGCAAGTAAACTGCCGGTCGCTATTCGCGAAGAAATCTCGCAGATGTATTAAGCCAAGCGCTTTAAAGCTTCGAGATAGCTCTCGGGGTTTAAAGGTTTGCCTTCGCGTTGCGCTTCCCACATGACTTGACCTAAACACTCCATCATTTGGTGTTGTGCTTCGTGCATGGAACCAAGTTTTTTTGAAAGCTTTTCTGCGATCGCTTTGATGCCAGGTGGTTGGTCAATGGAAATTTGTTCGCTGATCGATAAGTGCATCGATAGATGCAAGAAGGGGTTAGTTTCGCCGCGTTCTGGGGTATAGTCTTGCTCAATCGCGCCTTCGGGATTAGCCAAGAGAGTGTGATATTCGGGGTGTTGCTCCATCCAGTCGCTTGCAAGAGTTTGCATAGTATCCAATATCTGGTTCTCTATTTTCTTTTTCCATGTGTCGCAGAAAAAGCGCCGAACCTCTTCACGGGTTGGATTAAATATCGCCACGAATATTTCCTTTGCCAGTCTTTTGTTTGAAGTCACAGAATGGCTCTACGATACATTGTGCGCATTCTGGATTACGCGCTTTACAAGTGTATCGCCCATGCAGAATTAACCAGTGATGAGCATCTAAAAGATATTCTTTTGGTACGCGTTTTAGCAACTGCTTCTCTACTTCCAATACATCTTTACCAGGCGCCAAGCCTGTGCGGTTGGCAACCCGAAAAATGTGGGTATCCACTGCAATCGTGGGTTGTCCAAAATCTGTGTTGAGAATGACATTGGCAGTCTTTCTGCCTACCCCGGGTAATGCCTCAAGCTCTTCACGAGATTGCGGAACTGTACCACCATGCTTTTCGAGTAAAAGGCGACAGGTTTCCTGAATATGTTTGCCTTTGGAATTAAAAAGCCCAATGTGTTGAATATAGGGTCGAACGCCTTCTTCTCCTAGGCCCAAAAGCGCTTGAGGTGTATTGGCTACTTTAAAAAGCTTGCGGGTGCCTTTGTTCACTGACACATCGGTAGCTTGGGCTGAGAGCAGCACGGCAATCAAGAGCTCAAAAGGGGTGCTGTATTCGAGTTCGGTGGTCGGCTTAGGATTATTGGCTTTCAGTTGCTCAAAAAAAGCACGGCGCTTCTCTGGGTTCATCACGCTTTTTGCTGTGCTCTAGCAATCGCTGCAGCAATGATGGCGCGCTTGCGCTCCTTTTCTTTTTCTTCTTCAGCGCTTAAAGGTTGCTCAGCGTTAACCGCAGCCAATTTGGCGGCAGCTTTTTTCGCTAAGCGTTCATCGTTATCCCGTTGCTCGCGATCAAGGCGTTTTTCACGCAGGTGATAGCGCTCGCGCGAGATATCAGCCAACTCTTGGGACCAGGCGTTCCAGCCAGTTTTATCGCCAGTGACATCAATCATGCTGATGCAGTCAACAGGGCATGGAGGTATACATAAATCACAACCAGTACACCATTCCGTGAGCACGACGTGCATTTGTTTGGAAGCGCCAACAATGGCATCCACTGGACAGGCTTGAATACACAATGTGCAGCCAATGCATTTTTGCGGATCAATGTACGCAACGGGTCTTGGCCTCTCGATGCCGCATTCTGGATTGATCGTTGGGTGCAGTTCAAACGCGTCTTGGGGGTAGATTGGGGTGAGAAGGCTGCTAAGTCTTTTGATACCCTCAATACCGTCTGGAGGGCATCGATTTGGAAGGGCTTCCCCAGAAGCCATTGCTTCTGCATAAGCTCTGCAATCAGGGTAGCCGCACTTCGTGCATTGGGTTTGAGGTAAAAGATCCTCTAAGCGATCGGTGAGTTCGTTCACCTGTTTTGAAGTCATTGCTTTGGAGATCTAGTAAAGCGGGGGCTGATTCGCCCCCTGTTTTTATCTAGCAAGAGATTCGAATTACGAATGTCTCTGAGTTGCTTGTTGTTCACGAATGAAGGTTTTGATTTTGGATAAACCTTATCGCGCCAGCGACGACCAGAGAAGATGCCGTAATGGCCTGCACCAGTGACTTCATAATGGTCCTTACGCTCTTTCGGGATACCAGCACATAAGCTGTGAGCAGAGCGCGTTTGACCGCTTCCAGAAATATCGTCCAACTCACCCTCAACTGTCAGCAGGGCAGTAGTTTTAATATCTTGAGGCTTCACCAATTCACCAGCAACTTCCCAGGTGCCATTTAGTAGTGCATATTCTTGGAATACCGTTTTAATCGTATCCAAGTAGAACTTCGCATCCAAATCCAATACAGTGTTGTACTTATCGTAGAAACGAATGTGTGCCTCAGCATCTTCTTCGTCGCCGCGGACCAGATTTGCAAAGTAATCCCAATGCGATTGCAAATGGTTTTGTGGGTTCATGGCAACAAAGCTAGTATGCTGCAAGAAGCCAGGATAGACGCGACGTCCAGCACCAGGATAGGTTGGTGGAACCTTATAAATCACATGGCTCTCAAACCAATCGTGGGACTTTTGTTCCGCCAAATTGTTTACAGCAGTCGGAGATTTACGTGCATCAATCGGACCACCCATCATGATCATGGAAGCAGGGGTTGCTTCACCTGCTGAGGCCATGAGGGAGATCGCACCCAGGGTTGGAACGGTTGGCTGACATACGGAGATCACATGTAAATTTTCTGCGCCAATAAAGCGAATAAATTCTTGTACGTAATGGATATAGTCATAACTAGACCAAATTCACCTTCGCTAACGGGAACGTTGCGAGTATCAACCCAATCAGTGATGTATACCTTGTGGTCTTGCAAAAGTGTGCGAACGGTGTCGCGCAATAGAGTTGCATGGTGGCCAGATAAAGGTGCCACGATCAATACCGATGGATCTTCTTTCAGTTTTTTGATGGTTTCCACGTCATCAGGAAGCGCTTGAAGCGAATTAACTTACAAAATGGCTTGGTCACCTTTGTGATTTCATGAATCGCCACCTCATGACCATGGGCCATCACGGAACGAATCCCAAACTCGGGTTTTTTGTAGTTCTTGCCAAGGCGGTACAGAAGTTCATAGCTAGCAGCTAAACGCTCCGATCCAGGAACCTTAGAGGCTGGGTTTGAGGCATTAACAAAGGCCTCAGAGGCAGCGCGTGCCCAAGAGCTTATGGGCTGAAGTAAGGCTTTTTGGAACTCGTGTAACTGATAAAGCATGGTACCTCCTGTAAATCTAAATAACCGCTAACAAGCCTCTTTTAGGCGAGTACGCGGGCGATTGCTTTGGCTACTTTATCAATATTTTTCATATTGAGTGCAGCCACACAAATGCGTCCAGTAGAGAGGGCGTAAATACCATCCTCTTTCTGTAAGCGATCTACTTGCTCAGCAGTTAATCCTGAGTAAGAAAACATTCCACGTTGCTTTTCAATAAATGCAAAGTCTTGTTTGACTCCAGCAGCTGCTAGTTTTTCAACTAAACCATGACGCATTGCTTTAATACGATCACGCATCTGGGCTAATTCATCTTCCCAAAGTTGACGAAGCTCAGGTGAATTTAAAACGGCAGCAGCAATTGCAGCACCATGAGTTGGTGGGTTTGAATAGTTTGTGCGAATCACGCGCTTTAATTGTGAAAGCACTCGCGCCGATTCATCTTTGCTTTGTGTCACGATTGATAATGCGCCAACACGCTCACCATAGAGTGAGAATGATTTGGAAAATGAGCTCGACACAAAGAACGACATGCCCGACTCTGCAAAGAGTCGTACAGCAATGCCGTCTTGCTCAATCCCTGCCGCAAAGCCTTGGTAGGCCATATCCAGGAAGGGAATCAAGCCCTTATTCTTGCAAATATCAATTACCTGGCGCCACTGTGCTTCAGTAATATCAGCACCGGTTGGGTTGTGGCAGCAAGCATGCAACAGTACCGTTGTATTTTTAGGGAAAGACTCTAATGACTTCACCATGCCTTCGAAATCAACACCGCGGGTTTTGCCATCAAAGTAGGTGTACTCAACCACGTCAAATCCTGCAGATTCAAAAATTCCGCGATGGTTTTCCCAAGTTGGATTGCTGATAGCGCATGGCGCATTTAAATTGAGTCGCTTAATAAAGTCTGCACCAACACGCAAGGCGCCCGTACCACCTAGACACTCAGCAGTCACTACGCGACCATCTTTAATGAGTGCAGAATCTGCGCCAAACAATAAATTTTGCACTGCGCTGTTGTATGGATTTGGCCCTTCAATTGGAATGTAGCTGCGAGGGGAGTGCTTAGCCACAATCGCTTCTTCAGCTTTGATGACTGCTTGCAAGAGCGGCACTTTGCCTTCGTCCGTGTAATAAACGCCTACACCTAAGTTCACTTTGTCAGGACGCTGATCTGCAACGTATGCTTCTGTGAGGCCAAAAATCGGATCTTTAGGGGCTAGCTGGACTGATGCAAACAGGGTCATTGGTCTAAACGTAATGGTTAATTGGTGAATTAAAGGTGGTTTTGCTGGTAATTGACGTTAAATTGGGCTTAATTGCCTGTTTTTGAAGTCAGAATCAACTATTTCTAAATAAAAACGGCAAAATCAATGTTTGTACTAAATTCGCTGTGAATAAATCTCACAGATGAAATGATAGCCGAGATGCCCCCTAAGTTACCTAAAAATGACCCAAAAGTAGAAGCCCAAGAAGTGCAGAAAATCACTGCTGCTGACCCATTGGGTGAAGCTGGCCATGATCTCGACCCAGCCAAGTTTGTTAGCTTTCCAGGGTCTCCTTACCAGCTTTATCAGCCATTTCCTCCCGCTGGAGACCAACCAGCGGCGATCGAGGGGTTAGTAGAGGGTATTGAGGATGGCCTCACTTTCCAGACCTTATTGGGGGTCACTGGATCGGGCAAGACCTTCACCATGGCCAATGTCATCGCTAGAACAGGACGTCCAGCGATTGTTTTTGCACCAAATAAGACTCTGGCGGCCCAACTCTACAGTGAATTTAGGGAGTTTTTCCCCAAAAATGCAGTGGAATACTTCGTGAGTTACTACGACTACTATCAGCCCGAGGCTTATGTTCCCCAGCGCGACCTATTCATTGAAAAAGATTCTTCGATAAACGAGCATATTGAGCAGATGCGCTTATCGGCCACTAAGAGTTTGTTGGAGCGCCGAGACGTCATCATCGTTGCAACCGTATCTGCAATTTACGGTATCGGAAACCCCGGTGACTATCACAGCATGGTCATGACACTGCGGCCTGGGGACAAGATGAGTCAGCGTGAAATTTTGGCAAGACTCATTGCGATGCAGTACGAGCGCAATGAAATGGACTTTAAGCGTGGCGTCTTTCGAGTGCGTGGTGACACGATTGATATCTTCCCGGCTGAACATAATGAATTGGCTGTTCAGGTAGAGTTGTTTGATGATGAAGTAGAGAGTTTGCAGTTCTTCGATCCACTTACCGGAAAAATTCGGCAAAAGATTCCTCGCTTTACGGTTTACCCCAGTTCGCACTATGTAACGCCACGCGAAACGATTCTCAAGGCGATTAAAACCATCAAAGAAGAATTGCGTATTCGCCTAGATGAATTTGTTAAAGACGGTAAATTAGTTGAGGCTCAACGTCTTGAGCAACGTACGCGCTTTGATTTAGAAATGCTCAATGAGTTGGGTTTCTGTAAGGGGATTGAGAACTACTCACGCCATCTTTCCGGCGCCGCCCCTGGCGAGGCGCCGCCGACCTTAGTTGACTATTTGCCCAACGATGCCTTGATGTTCTTAGATGAAAGCCATGTTCTGATCGGCCAGCTCAATGCCATGTATAACGGCGATAAATCGCGCAAACATACTTTGGTGGAGTTTGGCTTCCGCTTGCCTTCCGCAATGGACAATCGGCCACTCAAATTTATCGAGCTTGAAACCAAAATGCGACAAACCATTTTTGTTTCTGCCACGCCAGCAGAATACGAAAGCGAGCATCAAGAACAGGTTGTTGAGCAGGTGGCTCGTCCAACCGGATTGGTTGATCCTGAGATTGAAGTTTTGTCAGCTAGTACTCAAGTGGATGATTTACTCAGTCAAATACATGAACGAGTTAAGGTTGGTGAGCGTGTATTAGTGACCGTGCTCACCAAGCGAATGGCGGAACAGCTAACGGACTTTTTGTCGGATAATGGCGTTAAAGTTCGTTACGTTCATTCGGATATCGATACGGTTGAGCGAGTAGAAATTTTGCGCGATCTGCGTTTAGGGGTGTTTGATGTTTTAGTAGGCATCAACCTATTGCGGGAGGGTTTAGATATCCCCGAGGTTTCTCTGGTGGCGATTTTGGATGCTGACAAGGAGGGCTTCCTGCGTTCAGAGCGATCATTGATTCAGACCATTGGACGAGCTGCTCGTAACGTACGGGGTAAAGCCATTCTGTATGCCGACAAGATCACCGATTCCATGCGCCGCGCGATGGGTGAAACCGAACGCCGCCGAGCCAAGCAGATTGCCTTTAATAAGCTTCATGGCATTGAACCTAAAGGGGTTCAGAAGCGCATTAAAGACATTATTGATGGGGTGTATGACGTCAAAGAGAAGCGTCAAGAGATGCAAGTCGAGCAGGAGCGTGCTCGCTATGAGGATATGAGAGAGAAAGATTTATCAAATGAAATCAAGCGCTTAGAAAAACAGATGAACGCTGAAGCCAAAAACTTGGAGTTTGAAAAGGCGGCCAACACGAGGGATCGGCTTACCAAGATCAAAGAAATGGCCTTTGGCGCTCAGTCGCGGGATTCGATGCTTTAATTCCTCGCCTTTAAAGGGGTTTTTGGGATAATTCCCGAGCAGTTTGCTGGCCTTATGGTAAAGTTGAGTATAATAGTCGGGTATTACCGGATCTGTCATTGGCTGTCCATAACAATCCATTACCAAGGTGACATATGAGACTTACTACTAAAGGTCGTTTTGCAGTAACCGCGATGATTGATTTGGCTCTGCGCGAGGCGCACGGGCCTGTAACGCTGGCCGGAATCAGTCAACGACAAAAGATTTCACTCTCTTACCTCGAGCAGTTATTCGGCAAATTGCGCCGTTTTAACATCGTGGACAGCACACGTGGCCCCGGTGGCGGATATACGCTCGCGCGCCCATCAAATGAGGTGAGCGTTGCCGACATTATTGTTGCTGTGGATGAGCCGCTGGATGCGACTCAGTGTGGTGGCAAGAGTAACTGTCATTCGGAGGAAGATGGTCATGGCCGTTGTATAACGCATGACTTGTGGAGCAACCTCAATATAAAGATGGTTGAGTACCTCAGCTCAGTGACCTTAAAAGACTTGGTGCAGCAACAAGAAGGGCGTGGCGTAGTCATTCAGGATATGCGCCAGAAAAAAGTCAAAGTGGAAAACACAAAGGCTGAAAAACTTGCCCCAGCCGTTACTGCTAAAAAAGAACCCGCCACTAAAGTCCCGTTGGTGAACTCTGTATTCAATTTGGCACAGCAAAGCTAAATCAAACATCACTTGAAACACAACATGAACGCACCAAAAGACCTACTTCAGCAACCGGTTCCGATGTTTAGTCCTAAGCATTTCCCGGTGTATATGGATTATTCAGCAACCACACCAATTGATCCACGTGTGGTTGACAAGATGTTGCCGTACTTGATAGAGCAATTCGGTAATGCTGCTTCCCGAAGCCATGCATATGGATGGGCTGCAGAAGAGGCGGTTGAGTGGGCGCGTTCAGAAGTAGCGCTACTGGTTCATGCTGACCCAAGAGAAATCGTATTTACCAGCGGTGCCACGGAGAGTATTAACTTAGCGCTTAAGGGTGCCGCGCATTTCCATAAGGATCGCGGTAATCACATTATCACCGTGAAGACCGAGCATAAGGCTACATTGGATACCTGCCGCGAGCTTGAACGTGAAGGTTTTGAGGTTACGTATTTAGATGTTTTGCCTAATGGCCTGATTGACTTTGCGCAATTAGAAGCTGCAATGAAGCCTGGGACGATTTTGGCATCAGTAATGTACGTAAACAATGAGATTGGTGTCGTGCAGGATATTCCACGTATTGGCGATCTTTGTCGCTCACGTGGTGTGATTTTCCATGTGGATGCGGCACAAGCTACTGGCAAAGTTGAAATTGATTTAGAGAAAATCAAAGTTGACTTAATGAGCTTCTCCGCACATAAGACCTATGGCCCTAAAGGAATTGGCGCCTTGTTTGTCCGTCGCAAGCCACGTGTTCGTATTGAAGCGCAGATTCATGGGGGTGGTCATGAGCGCGGCATGCGTTCTGGCACTTTGGCAGTCCATCAAATTGTTGGAATGGGTGAGGCATTTCGCATTGCCCGTCTCGAGATGGCTGAAGAAAGTAAGCGCATCCGTGCATTGCGCGACCGTTTGCTTGACGGCTTAAAAGATATTGAAGAGGTTTATGTCAATGGGGATATGGAAAACCGCGTTCCTCATAATCTCAATATCAGTTTTAACTATGTAGAAGGTGAGTCCATGATGATGGCGCTAAAAGATTTGGCGATCTCATCTGGCTCTGCTTGTACCTCAGCATCTTTGGAGCCTTCTTATGTATTGCGCGCACTTGGCCGTAACGACGAGTTAGCGCACAGCTCGATTCGATTTACCTTGGGGCGTTTTACGACTCAGGAAGAGGTGGATTTCACCATCCAATTAGTCAAAGACAAGATTGCGAAGTTGCGCGAACTCTCCCCATTATGGGAAATGTATAAAGATGGAATTGATTTGAGCACGATCCAGTGGGCGGCTCACTAAGAATTTGAGTATTAATACAAAGATGAATTAAAGAGGAAATACCATGGCATATAGCGAAAAAGTCATTGACCATTATGAAAACCCCCGCAATGTTGGCTCTTTTGAAAAGGGCGATAACAGTGTAGGAACCGGTATGGTTGGTGCACCCGCTTGTGGTGATGTGATGAAGTTACAGATTCGCGTAAATGACGAAGGCATTATTGAAGATGCGAAGTTCAAAACTTATGGTTGCGGATCTGCTATTGCCTCTTCATCTCTAGTCACTGAATGGGTTAAAGGGAAGATCTTGGATCAAGCATTGGAAATTAAAAACTCCTTAATTGCAGAAGAGCTAGCATTGCCCCCTGTGAAAATTCACTGCTCTATTTTGGCGGAAGATGCCATTAAGGCTGCGGTTGCGGACTACAAAGAAAAACACCCAACGAAATAAGCAATACCTGAATCATCATGGCAATTACCTTAACTGAAAAAGCGGCAAAACACGTTACTCGCAATCTCGCGAAGCGCGGCAAAGGTTGCGGACTTCGCCTCGGCGTCCGCACTACCGGTTGTTCAGGATTAGCCTATCAGCTCGAGTATGTCGATGAGCCTGCAGCTGAAGATCAGGTATTTGAATCGAATGGCGTCAAAGTATTTGTAGATCCGAAGAGCTTGGCCTATCTTGATGGAACGGAATTGGATTTCGTGCGCGAGGGTTTGAATGAAGGATTTAAGTTTCGAAATCCCAACGTAAAAGACGAGTGTGGTTGTGGCGAATCCTTCCGCGTCTGATAACTACTTCCAATTTTTTGGCCTAAATCAGCAATTCAAGATCGATTTGCCTGCACTTGACCAGGCGTATTTGGCAATTCAGAAAGAGGTGCATCCGGATCGACATGCCAGAGGTACCGAGGTAGAGCAGCGTTTAGCAATGCAAATGGCCACCTTTGCCAATACTGCGTATCAAACCCTTAAAAATCCCATTCAACGAGGTCTTTATATTTGTCAATTGCATGGTGTGGACGCCAAACTAGAGATCAATACTGCTATGCCAGCCGCTTTTTTAATGAAGCAGATGGAATGGCGTGAAAGTTTGGATGAGCAAGCTGAAGATTTACCGGCTTTAGAAGAGCTCATGATTGAAGTAGAGCAATCTAAAGACGAAACGCTTGCAGAAATCGCTCAAGCGATTGATGGCGCTAAAAACTATCAGCGCGCTGCAGAGCTTTTGCGCGGTCTATTATTTATTGATAAGTTTGCTATTGAGCTTGATGATGCAATTGCAGCCTTAATTTAGATTGCACTTACGCTATAGTTCCTCATGGCTCTTCTGCACATCTCTGAACCCGGTAAGTCGCTTGCTCCCCATCAGCGCCGCATTGCTGTAGGCATTGATTTGGGCACAACAAATTCCTTGGTAGCGATTATTCAAGATGCGCTCCCAAAAGTATTGCCGGATGAGCAAGGTCGAGAGCTTTTGCCATCAGTGGTAAGTTACTTGCCCAATGGGCGTACTCAAGCAGGCTTTGAGGCATTAGAGAATGTGGTGAACGATCCTAAAAACACCATTGTTTCAGTGAAGCGTTTTATGGGTCGGGGGTTGGCAGATGTGGAGCATATAGAGAATGCGCCGTATGATTTTGTCGATCAACCCGGCATGCTGAAACTGAGAACCGTCGTAGGTGATAAAAGTCCCGTTGAAGTCTCAGCAGAAATTTTGGCGCGTCTACGTCAGCTGGCTGAAGATTCGGTAAATGATGAGATTGTTGGCGCAGTGATTACGGTTCCGGCTTATTTTGATGATGCGCAACGTCAAGCAACAAAAGACGCAGCAAAGTTGGCCGGCATAGAAGTGTTGCGCTTACTGAATGAGCCGACCGCTGCTGCGATTGCCTATGGCTTAGATAATGCCTCTGAAGGTATCTATGCAGTATATGACTTAGGTGGTGGCACGTTTGATATCTCGATACTCCGCATGAGTAGAGGGGTGTTTGAAGTGCTTTCAACGGGTGGGGATCCAGCACTTGGAGGCGATGATTTTGATCATCTTCTCTACCGTTGGGTGATTGAGCAGGCTAAATTGCCGCCACTATCGATTCATGACCAGCGCACCCTCCTTCAGGCATGCAAGCATGCCAAAGAGTTGCTGAGTCATAACCCTCTAGCGCGTGTGCACGAAACGCTCTCGGATGGCACGGTCGTCAATGTTGGCATTAGCCAAGCTCAGTTTTTTGAGATTACTCAGAACTTGGTAAACAAAACCTTAATGTCTTGCAAAAAAGCATTGCGAGATGCCAGACTCAAGGCAGAAGAAGTAAAAGGCGTAGTCATGGTTGGCGGATCAACGCGGATGCCAAATGTACAACGCGCTGTCGGCGAGTTATTTGGAACACAACCTTTGAATAACTTAAATCCAGATCAAGTGGTTGCGCTTGGTGCTGCAATGCAAGCCGATTTATTGGCGGGCAATCAAAGTAAAGATGATGAGTGGCTTTTATTGGATGTGATTCCTTTATCCCTTGGTATTGAAACCATGGGCGGATTAGTTGAAAAAATCATCCCACGAAATACGCCTACCCCTGTAGCTAGGGCGCAGGATTTCACGACCTTTAAAGATGGACAAACTGCTCTAGCAATCCAAGTAGTGCAAGGTGAGCGCGAGTTGGCTCAAGACTGCCGATCTCTCGAGCGTTTTGAATTGCGTGGTATTCCACCAATGGCTGCAGGCGCAGCACGTATTCGTGTTACTTTTCAAGTCGATGCCGATGGATTGCTGTCTGTAAGCGCTACCGAACAAGGCTCTAGTGTCCAAGTTTCCATTGATATCAAGCCTTCCTACGGTTTAACCGATGCTGAAATCACGCGCATGCTGCAAGATGGCTTTGCCTCTGCTAAAGAGGATCTATTAGCAAGGTCATTACGCGAAGAACAGGTGAGTGCCCAGCGGTTGTTGGATGCTGTGAAAACCGCTCTAGATAGCGATCGCCATTTGCTGAATATGGAGGAGCAGTCTGCCATTGCTCTAGAAATGGAAAAGTTGCAAAAGATTCTCTCTGAGGAGACAGACAGTTCTGTCGTCAGAAAGGCGGTTGATCATGCTGCAAAAGCAACGGATGAGTTTGCGCAAAAACGCATGAACTCTAGTATTCAAAAAGCGTTATCAGGCAAGAATGTTGCCGAGATATGAAGTAAATGTACAAAAAATAATCGATAACATCATGACACAAATTGTTGTTCTACCTCATAGTGAATATTGCCCTGAAGGTGCAGTGGTTGAAGCGAGTCCAGGCACTTCGATTTGTGAGGCCTTGCTCGAGAACGACATTCCGATTGAGCACGCTTGCGATATGGTTTGCGCATGCACTACATGTCACGTGATTGTGAAAGAGGGCTATCAAAGCCTCAATCCCCCGGATGAAAATGAAGAAGATATGCTTGATCGCGCATGGGGTTTAAGTCCTCAATCCCGCTTGTCTTGCCAAGCGATCGTGGCAAAAGAAGATTTGGTGATTGAGATCCCGAAATATTCAATCAATCACGCTAAAGAGAATCACTAAAT
>CAZXSX010000016.1:0-5498 GCA_964643245.1 uncultured Polynucleobacter sp. | reverse complement strand
TGGTGATTGAGATCCCGAAATATTCAATCAATCACGCTAAAGAGAATCACTAAATTGGTGCAATTGGATCAATAATTAAGCAAAACACTGGCATCTCAAAATTGGACGGTACTACTATGAACCTGTAGTTCATTCTTTTGGTAGTACCTCCATAAATCTCTTTAAGCCATCCCTTCGGATGGCTTTTCTTTTGGGTGCAACTATTCGGAACTACTGAGAAACCGCTTCGCGAATCATGCCGGCAGCAACCGTATGGTTTGTTGCCTCATCAATCAGCACGAATGCTCCAGTGCGCTGAGATTGATCGAACAGGTCAGTAACAATCGGCTTTTGCAAAATGAAATCAACCCGACCAATTTCATTGGTAGATAACGCATGCACATCACTAGTATGCGACAAGGTTTGAACATCCAATACCTGTTGGATATTTTTGACCTTTGCTCCCACTGTATTAGTGGTGTGACGCAATGCGTATTTGCGACTTAAAGACAGTGGTTCACTGTCTAGCCAGCACAAGTCGGCTGATACTTGCTTGCTGAGCACTGGTGGCTTAGCATCTTCAGCGCTAATAAATAGGGAACCACGCGAGACATCAATATCTTCGGCGAGCTGAATGGCGACAGATTGTCCAGTTTCTGCGGAATCTACAGCATTATTTCCGTTATTTTGTTCGCGGTTTGAACGATTGCCCAAATAAATCTCTGCGACAGTAGCCTCAGAGCCCGCTGGTAAGACCTTGATCTTTTGACCTTTGTGAATACTGCCAGATTCAATTTCACCTAAGTAGCCACAGAAATCGTCAGAGGCACTGCCATCTTGACGAGCTACATATTGCACCGGAAAGCGCAAAGCTAACCTTTCAGATTCGGGGCTGGTATCAAGTCCTTCCAGTAATTCGAGTAGGGTTGGGCCCTTGTACCAAGGTGTATGTTTGCTGGCAGTAACCACATTGGCGCCAAGAAGGGCGGAAATTGGAATCAATGTTGGAGTTGGTGGACTAATTTTTTGGCAAGATCTTCGATGGCAGATTTAATGGTGTTGTAAACCTTCTCATCAAATTCGAATAAATCTATCTTGTTGATGGCAAACACTACGTGACGTAAACCTAGTAAATGCACAATCGCCGCATGGCGCTTAGTTTGTGCGAGTAAAGTCGCCGGAGTGGTGCTCAGATCAACGCGAGTGGCATCCACTAAGATCACCGCTACATCTGATTGGGAGGCGCCTGTGACCAGATTGCGGGTGTATTGCTCATGACCTGGGGCATCTGCAACGATGAATTTGCGTTTTGGCGTAGAAAAGTAACGGTACGCCACATCAATGGTGATACCTTGTTCATGCTCCGCTTCTAATCCATCGGTGAGAAGTGCTAAATCCACGCCTGCATCGGATGAGGTAACGCGCGCATGCTTAGTCTTCGATAAGGATTCAAGCTGGTCCATCAAGATAGACTTGGTGTCGTACAGTAAACGACCGATGAGCGTGCTCTTGCCGTCATCTACGCTACCAGCAGTAATAAAGCGCACTACATTTTGATGTTGAATTGTTGTCATCAGAAGTAACCTTCTTTCTTGCGGCGCTCCATTGACGCCTCATTCGTTTGATCATCCATGCGGGTTGCGCCACGTTCAGTGATTTCAGTGATGGCGGTTTCCGCAATAATGTCTAGCGGGTTAGCGGCAGTGCTTAATACTGGGCAGGTGCAGCTAATGTCACCAACGGTACGAAAGCGAACACTCAGTACTTCACTCACATCACCAGGCGCTTTTGGTGTGACATCGGTAACGGGTACCAACAGATTGTTCTTTTTAACTACTTCACGTTGGTGGGCGTAGTAGATGCTTGGAAGTGCTAGATTTTCGCGGGCGATGTATTGCCAGACATCTAACTCAGTCCAGTTTGAAATTGGAAAAACGCGCATATTTTCGCCTTTAGCGATGCGAGCGTTATAGAGTTTCCACAGTTCAGGGCGTTGCGCCTTTGGGTCCCATTGACCAAATTCATCGCGGAATGAAAAGATGCGCTCTTTAGCGCGGGCTTTTTCTTCATCACGGCGTGCGCCACCCATCAGAGCATCAAATTCATGCTCGGCAATTGTTTTAAGCAGAGTTACTGCCTGTGCCGCATTGCGTAATCGGTTTCCTTCCGTAGGCGTACGGTGCCTTTTTTGATGGAGTCTTCTACGTGACCCACAATGAGTTTCACACCAGTATTTTTAACTACGTCATCGCGATATTGAATGACTTCTGGGTAGTTATGACCAGTATCAATGTGCAGAATTGGAAAGGGTAATTTGACGGGGCGATCACCAAACTGAAATGCTTTGCGAGCTAAGTGAAACATCACGATAGAGTCTTTGCCGCCGGAAAATAGCATGGCTGGATTGGCGCACTGCGCTACTACTTCGCGAATGATGTAGATCGATTCTGCTTCTAGCCAATCTAAATGATCATCCAGTAATTTTTGTTCTGACATTCTAAAAGTTGTTTCTACTGAGTTTGAAATGAATAAATTATTGTTTAACGTGCAGACCGCATTCTTTGCTGTCGCTTTGTAACCACCACCAGCGACCAGCGCGGATATCCTCACCTTGTTTGACTTGGCGGGTACAAGGCTCGCAACCTATGCTTGGGTAACCCTTAAGATGAAGGGGATGAATCGGCACATTTTCGTGTTGGATGTATGCCCAAATATCGGCTTCGCTCCAATCAAACAGAGGATTAAATTTCGCAATACCTCTTGCCTCATCAAGCTCTTCTAAATTGAGTTCTGTGCGGGTAGTGGATTGCTCGCGACGTTGACCTGTAATCCACGCATCTGCACCCAATAATGCGGCATTAAGCGGTTTAATCTTGCGCGCTCCACAGCAAGCCTTTTTAAGTTCTTCCCCGTCATAAAAACCATTCATTCCATATTGAGCAATGAAGGCTTGTACGTCCTTATCTTGTGGGTACACCTTTTCAATGGATAGGTCGTAATGATTCTCGGTGGTGCCAACCATATCGATGGTCTCTTGATGTAGTTGACAGTAGCCAAGGTAAATAATTTGATCTTGACATTGGCTTTTTTAATGGCATCAGTCACCACCATATCTTCGGCAGCTAAGCTGGTAGCAAAACGGACATCCTGAAAGCGTTCAGAGATCTTGATCAAGCGCTGCACGAGTTCGGCCGACTTTATTGCTAGCTCAGTAGGAGGGAGCTCATTTAGCGGAATAGACCAAAAAGTAGGTTTTTCGAGGGAATTTTGTAGGTTTTGCTGGTTCATTTAAAAGCTCCGACTCAGCAGTTTATTGGCTATTCTTATTACTTACAAATATATAAAAGTCATCTTTTTATATTCAAAAGTAATGGGAAAAGGGCATTTTGAGTCCCTAAAGCGTGTATTTAATCTAAATCGATATCAGATTCAGGTTTGAGGGCTGCTTTGATCTTTGCCTCATCAAGCTTGGGTGAGCATAACTCTATGAATTCATAGGCAAAACCGCGTAAAAGTACCCTTTACGCAATGCAATGCGGGTGGTGTTGTTCTCAAAAAGATTTCCCACATCAAGCAAGCTCAGTTTGGCATCTCGATCCGATTGGTAGGCCATGGATGCAATGATTCCAATGCCAAGACCCAACTCAACATAGGTCTTGATCACATCGGCATCAAGTGCTGACATCACAATATCTGGAGTAATTCCAGCTTTGGCAAAGGTGTCGTCAACGGATTTTCTTCCAGTAAACCCTTCGTGATAGGTGACGATTGGGTATTCTGCAATTTCATCTAGGGTTAAATTTGGTTTACCTTCTAGCGGGTGGCCTTTTGGAATAACCACGGTGTGATGCCAAGAGTAGTAGGGGAAGGTAACCAACTCAGGAATGCCATCCAATGCTTCTGTTGCAATGCCAATATCAGCGCGACCTTCAAGCAAGAGTTCAACAATTTCTTGTGGGCTGCCCTGATGCAATGTTAAATGGACATTCGGAAATTTCTTCTTAAATTGACTCACCACATTTGGTAGGGCATAGCGTGCCTGTGTATGTGTGGTGGCAATCGTTAATTGACCTTTATCCGCTTGACTAAATTGAGCGCCAAGTTGCTTAATATTCTTGGTGTCTAAAAGGATGCGCTCGACGATTGTTAGCAGCTCTTTCCCGGGTTCGGTAAGGCCTAAAAGGTGTTTGCCTTTACGAACAAAGAGTTCAACTCCTAGCTCATCCTCTAAATCTAAGATGTGCTTGCTAACCCCGGATTGGGAGGTGGCCAGCGCATTTCCTACTTCAGTGAGACTGAAGTTTCGACGGACAGTTTCACGAATAATGCGGAGTTGTTGAAAGTTCATCTTATTAATTTACTTAGTTTTTTCGAATACACGTAATTGTGACGGAACAATGCGAACCTGTTGGGCTTCTGCAATTCCGCGTTTGGCAACTTCCGATCTTGGCAGTTCTACTTCATAGAACTGAGGGGCTATCTTGGCGTCTCCGCTAGTTACCGCAGAGAGTTCAATGCGCGAATTTAGTCCAAAAGAGAGAATTCGATCAGTGTGCGCAATTACCCCATTGGCACTTTCATGTTCGTCAACAATGTCTAGTTCATGAGGTCGAGCAAAGGCCAAGACGGCCGCACCCTGAGCAATCGAGTCTGTTTGATCGTGTTTTAGGTTGTGTTTTCCTACCTGAATGCCTTCGCCCTCCACGTGTCCGTAAAATAGATTCACATTGCCCAAAAAGCCATATACAAATGGTGTTGCTGGATAGTCATAGACCTCATCAGGACTGCCAATTTGTTCAACATTTCCTTGGTTCATCAAAACCACTCGATCTGCTACTTCCAAAGCCTCTTCTTGATCATGGGTTACGAAAATAGAAGTGATATGCAATTCATCATGGAGCTTGCGTAACCAGCGACGCAGTTCTTTTCTAACCTTAGCATTGAGAGCGCCAAATGGCTCATCAAGTAAAAGAACTTTTGGTTGTACTGCTAAAGCTCTTGCAAGAGCAATTCGTTGACGTTGTCCGCCAGACAACTGAGCAGGAAAGCGATCATGCAACCAGTTAAGTTGAACAAGTTTTAATAATTTATGGACTTTGTCAGAAATTTCTTCTTTGCTTGGACGTTCTTTGCGATTCTTTACTTGCAAACCAAAAGCAACGTTGTCAAACACGGTCATATGTTTGAATAATGCATAGTGCTGAAAGACAAATCCAACTTGACGATCACGCACTGGGGTTGCTGAAGTATCAGTTCCATCTAGGATGGTATTGCCACTATCGGGTGTTTCAAGCCCTGCAATGATCCGGAGTAGGGTGGTTTTACCGCAGCCAGATGGTCCTAAAAGGGCAACTAACTCACCGGATGGGAAATCTAGGGAAACATTGTTTAGGGCGACAAAATCACCAATTTCTTAGTGATATTTTTAACGGTAATACTCATAGCGGTCCTTCAATAGCGGGTGCTGCATTCGTTTCAGATTTCAAACGCCATTCCACATAGGTTTTGGCAGCCAAGGT
>CAZXSX010000015.1:1982-18517 GCA_964643245.1 uncultured Polynucleobacter sp. | reverse complement strand
TTCGGCCAGTGCTTCCAAAGCCACCAGCTCCCCGACTACTCTCGGTGAATTCTTCGACCACTTTGAGTTCCACCTGTTGTACGGGCATTACAACTAATTGTGCCAGGCGTTCCATGGGCTCGAGCATAAATGTTGTAGTGCCGCGATTCCAGGTGCTAACCATTAATTGACCTTGATAGTCAGAGTCAATTAAGCCAACTAAGTTCCCTAGGACGATGCCATGCTTATGACCAAGGCCTGAGCGCGGCAGAATAAATGCGGCATACCGTGGATCTTCTACATAGATTGCTAAGCCAGTACGCACTAAGATGGTCTGGCCTGGCGCAATCTCAATCGTTTCATCAATGCAAGCGCGTAAATCGAGTCCCGCACTCCCTGGGGTGCCATAGGTGGGCAATTGATCACGCATACGCTCATCGAGAATTTTGACTTGTAAAGATTGCATGGAATTTCCTAAAACTGGGAATATCAATAAAAGAGTAAGGCTTAAATTTTCTTTGCCACCAACCCAATCAGTTGACGTGCAAGCTGGAGCTTTTCAGCCTTGGCAAATTTCTTGCTTCCACTATCGTCAATTACTAGGAGTTGATTAAGGTCGCTACCAAATGTATCAGGGCCGATATTGCCAACGATCATCGCAATCCCCTTGCGTTTGCGTTTCTCGTCTGCATGCTTTTCGAGATCCGTAGATTCGGCAGCAAAGCCAATGCAGTAGGAAAGTAGTTTGCCGCCTTTGGTTTTAACGGTCTTAGCTACATCTAACAAAATGTCTGGATTCGCAACAAATTCAATGATGGGGGTTTCTTTGTCCTGTCGTTTAATCTTTTCTTTAGCGGGCTTTGCAATACCCCAGTCCGCCACCGCAGCAACGGCAAAGAATGCGTCACAATCCGCAGCATTTAAAGCAGCGCTATGCATTTCTTTGGCGCTGACGACATTCGTGCGAGTAATTCGGCCGGTGGCTTCAAGAGGGGTTGGTAAATCGCACGGGCCGGCGATCAGGTGAACGTGGGCTCCAGCTTCAATAGCAGCCCGCGCAATGGCAAAACCCATTTTTCCAGAGCTATGGTTAGTAATGCCACGAACTGGATCAATTGCTTCAAAGGTGGGGCCTGCAGTAACCACAATTTTTTTACCGCTAAGTATCTTTTTCTGAAAGAAAGCAACCACTTGCTCTGTAATTTCTGCGGGCTCAAACATCCTGCCCATGCCGACCTCGCCGCATGCTTGAAAGCCACTTGCAGGCCCAAGAACCTCTGTGCCATCTTTTTTAAGTCGTTCTGCGCTGCGTTGTGTTGCGGCATGTTCCCACATTTGCTTATTCATGGCGGGGGCAAGCAGCAAAGGACAATCTCTTGCTAGGCAAAGGGTGCTTAATAAATCGTCGGCTAAGCCGAGCGAGAGTTTGGCCATGAGATCTGCGCTAGTTGGCGCAATTAAAATCGCATCCGCTGATCTTGATAGCTCAATGTGAGCCATGTTGTTTGCAATGGAGTTATCCCATTGACTTGTGAATACTGGATTGCCTGTCAGGGCTTGCATTGTCACAGGTGTCACAAATTGTTGCGCAGCCTCTGCCATAACAACTTGCACGGAGGCACCTTCTTGCATTAATAAGCGTGCAAGCTCTGGAGTCTTATAGGCAGCAATGCCACCAGAGATGCCGAGAACGATTTTCTTATTTAAAAGGGATTGCATGGCGCCAGCTTAATGGGATTGAGGGGATTTGCCAAATGCTTTGCGGAATTCACCCAAAATAATAAGTGCTGCACCAATGCAGATCGCGCTGTCGGCAACGTTAAATGCTGGCCAATGCCAGTTACCGTAATGCAGATCAATAAAGTCGACTACCGCGCCGTACATAATGCGATCTAAAACATTCCCAAGGGCGCCGCCGAGAATAAGACTTAGGGCGATACAGAGTAATTTTTCGGAAAGACTCTTACGTAGCAGATAGAGGATATAAATACTTGCCACCAAGCCTAGAATAGTAAAGAACCAACGCTGCCATCCTGACCCTTGTGCCAAGAAAGAAAACGCTGCGCCTGGATTGAAAAGGAGAAGCCAATTCAAGAAAGGCAATACAGGCTCCGGCACGCCCAATTGCAAATAGTTTAAGGCAGACCATTTACTTAGCTGATCCAATAGTAGAGTCACTGTAGCGATGGCAAGGTGGCGAAGCATCGAAAGATTCACGCGAGTCGATATTAGGCAAATAAGCGATGATCACCATCGCCAAAGAGATTGCTAATGCAGCGAGCACAGAGATCTTGGTGTTCAGCATTCGAGCCCACGTCTTTTGTGTGATGCCAGCAACGTCCGCACTTCTTGTATTGACTGCTACGAACCAACACTTCTAGACCGCCATTACTTAACTCAATATTGGCGCTTGAGGTAATTGTGACGAAACGAAGATCATTTTCGAGAGAATGCAAGATTGCAAAGTCGACGTCACCGACTTTAATCGTAAGCTCTGCTTGTAATGATGAGCCTACATTGCCAGCTTCGCGTTCAACTTCAATAGCCTTAGTAACCTCAGACCGAATTTCACGAATACGTGCCCACTTCGCAAGTAACTCATCAGCATAATTAATGACCGGTAGGTCATTAAATTCTTCCATAAAAATGGACTCAGATGGTTTTGTGTCTTGGCCGTGCGGGAATGATTGCCATGCTTCCTCAGCAGTAAATGAGAGAAATGGTGCGAGCCATTTCAATAGGTTGCGAGTAATATGGAACAGTGCATTTTGAGCTGCTCTGCGATCTGCGGAATCGGGTGCGCTGGTGTAGAGGCGATCCTTCAGAATATCCAAATAAAAGCCGCCCAAGTCTTCGGAGCAGAAGGTCAACATGCGGGCTACGGCTGGATGAAATTCATAAGCCTTGTAGTGCGCTTCAATGTCGTTTTGAAGTTGATTCGCAAGAGCCACGGCATAACGATCAATTTCTAGCCATTGATCGGTAGGCATTGCGTGCTTGACTGGGTCAAAATCTGAAAGATTGGCCAATAAAAAGCGCAATGTGTTGCGAATACGACGATAGCTCTCGGTAACACGTTTCAAAATTTCATCGGAGATCGTCATCTCGCCAGAGTAATCCGTTGACGCTACCCACAAACGAATAATTTCAGCACCAAGCTTGTCAGCAATTTGCTGTGGAGCAATCACGTTACCCACAGACTTACTCATCTTGCGACCTTGGCCGTCAACAGTAAAACCATGCGTGAGTAGCGCCTTGTAGGGTGGCTTGCCATCCAGCATGGCTCCAGTTAGCAAAGACGAATGGAACCAGCCACGATGCTGGTCTGAGCCTTCAAGGTATAAATCTGCCAAACGACCATTTGGTGTTTCTGCATCCGGAGTCAGCAATTCAGCGCGGTGTGAACCACGAATCACATGCCAGTGCGTTGTGCCAGAGTCAAACCAAACATCTAGCGTATCGCGATTCTTTTCATATTGAGATGCTTCTTCACCAAGTAGCTCAGCAACCTCCAGTTGTTGCCATGCTTCAATGCCACCCTTTTCAACACGCTTGGCAATCTCTTCCAGGAGTTCGACTGTACGCGGGTGGGGATCACCCGTTTCTTTGTGAACAAAGAACGCCATCGGTACGCCCCATTGGCGTTGACGTGACAAGGTCCAGTCAGGGCGATTGGCAATCATGCTATGCAGGCGTTGCTTACCCCAGGCTGGAAAGAAATCGGTGCTATCAATTCCGGCCAGAGTGGTCTCGCGCAAACTGGCTCTACCATCTGATGGCTTCTTATCCATACTGGCAAACCATTGTGAAGTCGCGCGATAAATGATTGGCGATTTATGGCGCCAGCAATGCATGTAGGAATGGGTGTAAGTTTTGTCACGCAATAAGCTACCAGCTTCACGCATGGCTTCAACGATCTTCGGATTGGCTTTCCAGATAAATTCGTTGGCAAAAAGTGGAAGCCATGAGGCGTATACGCCATTCCCCATGACGGGATTCAAAATATCCTTATCAGCCAACTTATTTGCTTTACACGATTTAAAGTCTTCCTCACCATAGGCGGGAGCGGAGTGTACGATGCCAGTGCCCGTATCGAGCGTCACATATTCAGCAGGGTAGATTGGGGACAGACGCTTGTAGCCCTCATGGGGTGAAGCTAGCGGATGCCAGAATGAAATGTTTGCTAGCTTTTCCCCAAGGCAGGTTGCGATGGTATTGCCTTCAAGGCCATAGTCTTGCAGGCACGTTTCGACGCGATCCTTGGCAAGGATAAGTAATTTCTCGCCGGTATCTACAAGTGCATAGGTGAGTTCAGGGTGAACATTAAGCGCTTGGTTGGCAGGAATTGTCCAAGGGGTGGTGGTCCAGATCACGATTTGACCGGGCTTGTTTGGCAGCTCCGGGAGTCCAAACGCTTTAGCAAGTTGTGGGCGCTGTGCATCATCAAATGCAAAGCCTACATCGACTGTGGGATCAGTTTTATCTTGATATTCAACTTCGGCTTCAGCGAGCGCAGAGCCGCAATCAAAACACCAGTTCACCGGTTTTAGGCCGCGAAAGACATAGCCCTTTTCCCAAATCTTGCCTAGGGCTCGAATTTCATCGGCCTCATTGCGGTAGTTCATCGTCAGGTAGGGGGTATTCCAGTCACCCAATACGCCCAAACGCTCAAAATCGTTCTTTTGCTTGTCTACTTGAACTTGAGCGTAAGCGCGGGCTTTAGCTTGTACCTCGGCAGTGGGGAGATTTTTTCCAAACTGCTTCTCAATTTGGATTTCGATTGGCATACCATGGCAATCCCAGCCTGGAACATAGGCTGAGTCATATCCCAGTAGCCAACGGGATTTGATAATCATGTCCTTCAAAATCTTGTTAACGGCATGACCAATGTGAATATCGCCGTTTGCATAGGGAGGGCCATCATGCAAAATAAATTTTGGTTGGCTTGCATGTGCTGCGCGAATCTTTTCGTATAGTTTATTTTTTTGCCATTGCGCTACCCATTGTGGTTCACGTTTAGCAAGATCCCCTCGCATAGGAAATTCAGTATCTAAGAGATTAACGGGATAAGAATTTTCTTTTTCAGACATACGCTTTTTCTGGAAATAATTTCTGGCGTGCATTGCATCAGCTGCAATGGCTTTAGTTAAGGTATCAAGATCGTTGTATTTTGCTTCATCACGAATTTTTTCTAAGAGCTCAACGGTAATAATTTTTCCGTAAATGTCCCGCTCAAAATCAAAAACGTGGGTTTCTAATAGCACGCGCCCCTCATCTTCCACTGTGGGTCGAACACCAAGGCTGGCCACAGCAGGCAGGGCTTTATCGCCTAAGCCTAGGACCCGTGCTGTAAAGATGCCAGTGGTTGTCGGCTTGCGATGGTGCAAGTGGTTTGCAACCGCTAGGTTCAGGGTGGGGAACCCAATCGTGCGTCCGAGTTTTTGTCCGTGGATTACATGACCTGAGATTCCATAAGGGCGACCCAATAATTTTTCGGCTTGCTGCATATCGCCATTCGCCAGCGCTGTACGTAACGCCGAACTTGAGATGCGCTCGCCATCCTCCAAGATGGTTTGAATACTTGACACCTCAAAACCATATTTCGCGCCAGCCGCTTTGAGGGTTGCAAAATTTCCGGCACGTTTTGCGCCATAGCAAAAATCATCGCCAATTAAAATCCATTTGGCATTCAGGCGTTTCACAATAATTTCGGAAACGAATTCATCGGGTGATAGTCTCGCAAATGCGGCATTGAAATGATCAACCACCACACGATCAATACCAAGATTAGATAGAGCTGCTAATTTATCCCGCAAATTCAAAATTCGAGGGGGCGCCTCCTCGGGGGAGAAAAATTCCTTAGGGTGAGGCTCAAAGGTCATGACGCAGCTCACCAAACCCCGTTTCTTGGCTCCATCGACCAATTGCTGAAGTAGGGCGCGATGACCCCTGTGCACGCCATCGAAATTACCGATGGTTAAGGCACAAGCAGGTCCTGTAGAAAACTGGGTCGGGCCACGGAATACGTTCACAAAATCGCTTTCAGGGTAGCCGTCAATTATATTGTGGGCATGCTTTCTATCGTTACCTTAATCTCGGGCCGCGGATCCAATTTCGAGGCCATCGTAAAAACAGCTCAAAAAGAGCAATGGCCAGTGAAATTTGCTGGGGTGATTGCAAATCATTCTGTGGCTAAGGGCCTTGAATTTGCTCGCTCGCAGGGTATTCCGGACTATGTTATTGAGCATAAGGAGTATCCAAGCCGCGAGTCTTTTGATGATGCGCTGATTCGGAAAATCGATGCGCTAGGCGCTGATTTAGTAGTGCTGGCTGGATTTATGCGCATTTTGACGCCTAGCTTCATCCGTCATTTTGAGGGCCGATTGATCAATATTCACCCAGCCCTGCTGCCCGCTTTTCCTGGTCTACATACCCATGAACGGGCTTTAGAGGCTGGCGTCAAAGAGCATGGGGCAACCGTTCATTTCGTTACCGAAGGCGTCGATGAGGGCCCAATTATTTGCCAAGCTTCCGTGCCCGTCCTCGAAGAGGATGATTCCGACTCTCTAGCGGCGCGAGTATTAAAAGCCGAGCATCTAATTTATCCGCGGGCCGTAAAATGGTTTCTCGATAGACGATTGCGAATAGAAGGTAATCAAGTGAAGCTACAACCCCCAGAGTCGCAATTTTTCAAGCTATGAGTGCAGAACGACCTACTCAAAAACCCAACAAACGATTGGGTCCTCGAAAAAGTTATGCCGCAAAATCCAAAGATCTTCTGCGCCGACCAGAGCGTCGCAATGCTAGTGGTAATCTTATTGCGCCAGAGGGTCAAAAGAATTTTTCGAATGCAAAAGCATTACCGCAACACGCTATTCATTTAGAGCGCCTCTTACCAGAATTACTCCGCTTTGATCAGCCCGCCGATCGAGTAGTGAGTCGATATTTTCGATCGGAGCCACAGCTTGGTAATCGCGATCGCGCTTTGATTGCGGAGAGTGCATTTGCCATTTTGCGTCGTAAAAATGAATTCTCACAATTTGCAGTTAGTGGCGAGGGCTCCCAAGCTCGACGCTTAGCCCTATTGGGTTTGCTGTCGGCGCTCTCAGAAGGTGGGCTAGGTTCCGGCAATCGCGCAGAGAGTGCGATTGCTGATTTGGCGCACGTGCTTAAGCCAGGTGAATATGAGTGGCTGCAACGAGTATCAACAGTTGATCCAGCAGCGTTAAATCCTTTGGTTCGCAACAATTTGCCCGAGTGGTTATGGGATGCCTTTGGAAAATATCCAGGTGAAGAGGCGCGTGAGGCGCTTGCTAAATCATTGATGCATCCCGCACTGTTGGATTTGCGCGCGAACACTATGAAAACCAATCGTGAAGAATTGCTTGCGCAAATGAATGCCCTTGGCGGTCGTTATCAAGCGATTCCCACTCCCTATGCTCCGGATGGCGTGCGCATTATGGGTAAGCCTGCACTACAAAATACTGCTGCGTTTAAATTCGGTTTATTTGAAGTGCAAGATGAAGGTAGTCAACTGCTTGCGTATTTGCTGGCACCCAAGCGTGGTGAGATGGTGGTCGACTTTTGCGCAGGGGCTGGGGGTAAGACGTTGGCTATTGGCGCCTTGATGCGTTCAACAGGCAGGCTCTATGCCTTTGATACTTCGGAGCGCCGTTTAGCAAATCTAAAACCCCGACAAGCCCGAAGTGGTCTATCGAATGTGCATCCCGTCTGGATTGACAGCGAGAATGATGCCAAGATCAAGCGTTTGGCTGGGAAGATTGATCGCGCCATCGTTGATGCCCCTTGCAGTGGCATGGGAACATTACGTCGCAATCCCGATTTAAAGTGGCGCCAGACTCCGGAAGGTGTGGCAGAGCTTAACCAGAAGCAAATGAGTATTTTGAGTTCGGCAGCGCGCTTGTTGAAGCCGGGTGGTCGCTTGCTTTATGCCACCTGCAGCCTTTTGCCCAACGAAAATCAAGCCATTGCTGAGGATTTTCTGGAAAAGCACCCTGAATTTGAGGTGGTACCTGCAGCAGATGTTCTTAAGCCATTGTTTCTAAAGGATAAATTTCCTTTAGGGTGTTCTGCAGACAATCCTTGGTGGCAGTTGTGGCCACATATTCATGGGACGGATGGGTTTTTTGGGGCTATTTTTCAGAAAAAGGGCAATAAGCCAGATAAATCAGAAAAACAAAAATCCACTGAGATAACGAAAGATAAGCTAAAAAAGGCCTAAAAAGTACTATAATAGAAGCTAATACTTAAATAGGATGCTATTTTGAATACAGTTTCAAGTTCAGGTTTGGATTTATTTCTCAATTGGTTGGCCAATGGATATCTAGATTGGTCTTGGTGGCAAATTACGCTATTCACTCTGTCTGCGACCCACATTACCATTGCATCCGTCACTATCTTTCTGCACCGCTGCCAAGCGCATCGTGCTTTGGATCTCCACCCAATCGCTTCTCACTTCTTCCGCTTATGGCTTTGGTTGACTACCGGCATGGTCACCAAAGAATGGGCATCCATTCATCGCAAGCACCATGCCAAATGCGAAACCGTTGAAGATCCGCATAGCCCGCAAATTTTAGGTATTGGCACAGTGTTGTCGCGCGGCGCTGAGCTCTATAAAAAAGAAGCGAAGAACCTAGAGACTTTAGAGAAGTATGGTCATGGCACCCCCGATGACTGGCTTGAGCGCAACATCTGCTCCAAGTTCTCTTGGCAAGGTGTTGCCATCATGCTCATCATTGATGTGTTTTTATTTGGCGCAATTGGTCTCACGGTTTGGGCAGTGCAAATGTTGTGGATTCCAATAACAGCCGCTGGTGTGATTAACGGAATTGGTCACTACTGGGGTTATCGCAACTTTGATTGCGAAGATGCTTCTACCAATATTTTTCCTTGGGGAATTTTGATTGGTGGCGAAGAGCTGCACAACAATCATCACATCTTTGCAACTAGCGCGAAACTCTCTAACAAGTGGTATGAGTTTGATATTGGTTGGCTCTATATTCAGATAATGAGTGCCGTAGGTTTGGCAACCGTGAAGAAAACTCCACCAAAACCAGTTCTCAGTAATTTACGCCCGGTGGATCAAAATACGTTGGAAGCGATCATCGCCAATCGCTATGAAATCATGGCGCGTTATAGCAAAACCTTGCGCAACTTCTTTAATAATGAAGTGCAGCACATGCAAGTACTTGCAGCCCATTTAAGTGATGCCCGCATTTGGCTTTCTAAGGAAGAGTCTCGCTTGACTGAGGAAGAGAAGACAAAGCTGGAAGAGTTGATGGCAAGCAATGCGCAGTTACGTAAGATGATTGAAATGCGTCGCGATCTGCAAGCAATCTGGGGACGCTCTAGCGCCACAAGAGAGCAGTTAGTTTCTCAATTGCATCTGTGGTGTCAACGTGCAGAAGATAGTGGTTTAGCCAGTTTGCGTGAATTCTCACTGAGATTGCGTCGTTACGCTTAATCAAAAAATGTAGGCAATAAAAAACCCGCTATGTAGCGGGTTTTTTATTAGCATGAAGTATTACTTCAGCTTGGTTTCTTTGTAAGCAACGTGCTTGCGAATGGTTGGATCAAATTTCATGATCTCCATTTTTTCAGGCTTAGTACGCTTATTTTTGGAAGTGGTGTAGAAGTGACCAGTACCAGCTGATGACTCTAATTTAATTTTTTCTCTGCCGCCTTTAGCCATTTGTGCGCTCCTTAAATTTCGCCGCGTGCACGGAGATCAGACAAAACAGCGTCAATACCGTTCTTGTCGATGACGCGCAAACCAGCATTGGTTAAGCGCAAGCTAACCCAACGGTTTTCAGATTCAACCCAGAAACGACGGTTTTGCAAGTTCGGCAAAAAGCGACGCTTTGTTTTATTGTTTGCATGGGATACGCTGTTGCCAACCATCGGCTTTTTCCCAGTGACTTGGCAAACTTTTGCCATGACTAACTCCATTAATTGCGAAAAAAAGAAGATTGTATCAGTCAAAGCCTATTTTGGGCTAGTCCTTATTGGCTTTTAGCCCTTTTTGGGTGATAAAAAAATCTCAAAAATTTCAGTTATTTAAGTCCAACTATCTCAATAAGTTAGTAATTACTATCAATTTTCATTACTATTCATAAGGCCTGACTCGGAAAAGGAGAAAAATCCCCTGCTACTCACGATGCAGTGGTCTAGAAGTGGAATATCGACCAGTTGCAAGGCTTTAATCAGAGTCTTTGTCAGTGCTTGATCGGAATTGCTGGGGAGGGGGTTACCACTGGGGTGGTTGTGGGCAACGATCATGGCGCTTGCGTTCCGAGAAAGGGCTTCTTTGAGGATTTCACGGGGGTAGACCGCCGTCTGGGTAATGGACCCTAAATAGCTCTTGGCACTCGATAAGGTGCAAGTTGGAGTCTAGATGGAGGCACAGGAAGACTTTATGGGGTAGCCCGCCAATTTTGGCCTGCAGGAATTCTTTTACATGGCCCGGGGACGAAAAAATCGAGCTTTGCGCCAGCGTGTCTTCTAGGCTGCGCTTAACTAGCTCATATGCTGCCTGTATTTATGACCATTTGGAGAGACCCATGCCATGAATACGCGTAAATTCTGCTGGGCTGCTGGCTAATAGACGCGGCAGGCTCCCAAAGTAGCGAAGTAAATCCTTGGCCAGCGCAACGGCACTCTTCCCCTTGATGTCAACCCGCAAAAAAATTGCCAGGAGTTCAGCGTCCGTAAGACATCTTGCACTATGTAGGCGAAGCTTTTCTCTTGGCTGTTCACTTTTCGGCCAGCAGGGAATCGGTGAATCCTCATTGGACGCTGGGCTAGATACAATTACCTTATGACTAAGCTTACCGTTTTGCCCAATTCCTATTTGACCTTGAACTATCGGCTCACTCTCCCGAATGGGGACGATTACATCAATACGTTTGTTGATCGGCCTGCGACGGTTTTGATGGGGTCTGGACAATTTGCACCTTGCTTTGAAAAAGTATTGTTGGGTCTAGGCGTAGGAGATAAAAAGAGTGCGCTACTAAAGCCTGAAGAAAGTTTTGGTGAGCGCAAAGAGGATTTGGTTCAATGGGTTTCGCTGAAAGCTCTTAAAGAGGGTCGCGATGATGATGTGGGATTTAATCCCGGAGATGTGATTGAATTTAATGCGCCGGGTGGCGCGCAATATGCGGGTGTTTTGCAATCGATTGATGAAGAGGGTGCATGGTTTGATTTCAATCATCCACTTGCCGGTCGCGAAGTGACATTTGAAGCGCAGATTGTTGCCATTCTCTAAGGTATGAGCGTAACTGATACACCTGAAATTCTGATGGCGCAGCCCCGTGGTTTTTGTGCGGGCGTGGACCGTGCGATTAATATCGTGAATGAGGCCTTGTCTCGTTTTGGCGCACCAATTTATGTGCGACATGAAATTGTTCATAACGCCTATGTAGTAAATGAATTGCGAAGCAAAGGCGCGGTATTCGTGGAAGAGCTTCACGAAGTGCCTAAAGGTGGAATCGTTGTTTTTAGCGCGCATGGGGTTTCTCAAGAAGTACGCAAGGATGCTGAGCAGCGTGGCCTACAGGTGTATGACGCAACATGCCCATTGGTGACTAAAGTGCATCTTGAAGTGGTGAAGATGTGCAAAGATGGGTTTACGGTTCTGATGATTGGCCATGCCGGCCATCCTGAGGTCGAGGGCACTATGGGCCAGGTTAAAGAGGGAATCTTCTTAATTGAGAAGGTTGCTGACATTGCAAGCCTACCTTTTTCGGCCGATGAAAAAATTGCTTTTGTGACGCAAACCACGTTATCCGTTGATGAAACAAAAGAGATTGTGGAAGCGCTCACTAAAAAATTTCCCAATATTGTTCAGCCACGCAAACAAGATATTTGTTATGCCACTCAAAATCGCCAAGATGCAGTGAAATTTATGGCGCCACAAGTGGAGGTCGTTATTGTGGTGGGAAGTGCGACCAGCTCGAACTCGAATCGTTTGCGTGAATTGTCTGAAAAGTTGGGCGTGCCGTCTTACATGGTGGATGCGCCTGAGCAACTCAAGCCAGAATGGTTTGCTGGTAAAAAACGGGTGGGTTTAACTGCTGGTGCTTCAGCGCCCGAGAGTCTGGCGCAATTAATTATGAGCAAAATTCAAGAGTTTGGACCACGCAGTGTGCGTGCTCTATCTGGCGTAGTCGAAGATGTCACTTTCTTGTTGCCTAAAAATTTAGTTGACTGAAGTATTCATAACAAAGGAGCTGTAGATGATTCATATTGAGGCGTCAAAAAAGAATGTTGTGAAGAGTGCTATCGCTTTATCTGCCATAGCGTTGATCTTGGCTGGTTGCGGTAAAGGTGGCGACAAAGCGGCCTCTGCTCCTGCGGATGGTATTGAAGTCAAAATTGGGCACGTCGCTCCATTAACTGGCCCGATTGCGCACTTGGGTAAAGATAATGAAAATGGCGCACGTTTAGCGCTCGAAGAGGTTAATAAAGCAGGTTTAACGATTGATGGCAAGAAAGTTGTCCTAACTTTAGTTCCAGAGGATGATGCCGAAGATCCAAAAACAGCGACTCAAGTTGCGCAAAAACTGGTGGACGCAAAAGTAGTGGGTGTAGTTGGCCACTTGAACTCTGGCACGAGTATGTCTGCATCAAAAATTTACAGTGACGCTGGCATTACGCAGATTTCGCCATCTGCTACCAATCCTGACTATACCAAGCAAGGCTTTAAGACCACCTATCGTCTTGTAGCGACGGATGCGCAACAGGGCCCAGCTTTGGGCAATTATGTTGTGAATACTTTAAAGGCAAAAACAGTCGCCATTATTGATGACTCTACTCAATACGGTAAAGGTTTGGCTGACGAGTTTGAGAAAACGGTTAAAGCCGCCGGAGTGAAGGTGGTTACTCGTGAAGCAAGCAATAACAAAGCAACCGATTTCAAGGCTATTTTGACTAAAGTCAAAGGCACTAAGCCTGATGTCATCATGTATGGCGGCATGGATGCTACTGGTGGTCCGCTAACCAAGCAAGCAGCAGAGTTGGGGATTAAGGCCAAGATTGTAGGCGGGGACGGTATATGCACAAAAAAAACTGGTTGAACTCGCAGGTGATGCAGTTGTGAACGTTACTTGCTCTGAGGCAGGAAAGGCGCTCTCTAAGATGGCGCAAGGCGCTGATTTCCAAAAGCGTTACAAAGAGCGCTTTAATGCAGATGTACAAATTTATGCGCTATTTACATATGATGCTGTTTATGTTTTGGTGGACGCAATGAAGCGTGCCAACTCAACTGATCCTGCGAAGATTTTGGTGGTGATGCCGGATACTAAGATGAATGGCCTGATTGGCAATATTGCTTTTGATAATAAAGGCGATATGAAAGAAGGCGTTATTACTTTGTACGACTTTAAGGACAAGAAAAAAACGGTTCTAGACGTTATCAATATGTAAGCAACCGAATCAGGGCGCCGCAAATGTGGTGCCCTTTTTTGTGGTACTCACAATAGTTATTCATGGATATTTTCCTTCAGCAAATCATCAATGGCTTAGTGCTTGGCAGCATTTATGCTTTGATCGCTTTGGGCTACACTATGGTCTATGGCGTTCTGGGGATTATTAATTTCGCGCATGGCGAAGTATTGATGATTGGCGCCATGGTCTCGTTGTCATTGTTGCGCTTGTTGAGTATGACCAACGCTTTACCTGGATGGTTGCATTGTTAATTGTGTTACCCATAACGATGGCCGTCTGCGCAGCTCTGAGTTACTGGATTGAGCGGATTGCCTATTGACCCTTGCGTAATGCACCTCGATTGGCTCCATTGATTTCTGCGATTGGCATGTCAATTTTGTTGCAAACCATCGCGATGTTGATTTGGTCTAGAAACCCCATGACCTATCCCCAGTTATTGCCATCAACTCCCATTGAGTTGGGCGCTTCTGGTGCCACGATTACTGGTAAAGAAATCGTAATTATTGTGGTTGCGTTCGCAGTGATGAGTGGTTTGTTGTTTTTGGTTGAGAAGACGAAGCTTGGTAGAGCGATGCGCGCCACTGCAGAGCAAACTCAAATTGCCTCGCTAATGGGTGTGAATCCCAATCGCGTGATCTCGATCACCTTCATGTTGGGTGGTGCATTGGCTGGACTGGCCGGCGTGATGATTGCAAGTAACTATGGCAATGTCCACTTTTATATGGGTTTTATCCCCGGTTTTAAAGCATTTACCGCTGCTGTTTTGGGCGGTATTGGAAATTTACAAGGAGCAATGCTCGGAGGTCTATTGCTAGGCCTGATTGAGTCTTTGGGTGCTGGCTATATTGGTGATTTAACCGGCGGTGTATTCGGTTCCAACTACCAAGACATTTTTGCTTTCTTGGTGCTAATTTTGGTTTTAGTGTTGCGACCCACTGGCTTATTGGGTGAGAAGGTTTCTGATCGTACTTAAGAAACTTGCCACAAATAATCTCAATCGCGCTACCTACCTTTGGCTTGGGGTGCTTGCCCTAATACTGCTGTCATGGGTTGTTGGTGCTGGCGGAGGTAATTATTGGGTGCGTGTTTTGGATTTTGCGTTGCTCTACATAGTTTTGGCATTGGGGCTAAATGTAGTTGTTGGTTTTGCAGGCCTTCTCGATTTAGGTTACATCGCTTTTTATGCGCTTGGTGCATATAGCTATGCTTTATTAGCATCACCGCATTTGCCTCAGCACTTCGAAGTCATTGCTTCAGCCTTTCCAGAGGGATTGTATTTTTCCCCATGGATGGTGGCAGTCTTTTCTATTATTTTGGCCGCTCTCTTCGGCATCATTTTGGGATTGCCAACCTTGCAATTGAGGGGAGATTATTTGGCAATCGTTACGTTGGGTTTTGGTGAAATTATTCGCATCTTCATGAATAACCTCGATCGCCCCCTCAATCTCACCAATGGTCCCAAGGGGATAACGGCTATTGATCCCTTGTCGATGTTTGGTATCTCGTTCACTAAGCCCTTGGATTTGGGTTTTCTACAAGTTCCAGGGCTGTACTTAGTGTCCTATCTTTTTTGGTGTTAGCGGTTGCTGTCACGATCGTCTGCTTGCATTTACAGAACTCTCGCATTGGCCGAGCATGGGTTGCAATACGTGAAGATGAGATTGCGGCTAAAGCGATGGGAATACTCGCAATATGAAGTTGCTTGCTTTGCGATTGGCGCTTCATTTGCCGGCGTTGCTGGCGTATTGTTTTCTGCATTTCAGGGGTTTGTATCCCCAGATTCATTTACGCTTTGGGAATCCATTGTTGTTTTAGCGATGGTGGTACTGGGTGGTATTGGCCACATTCCCGGAGTGATTCTGGGCGCTATTGTTTTGGCAATCTTCCCAGAAATTTTGCGAGGTGTCGCTGAGCCGATTCAGCGAACGTTGTTTGGGCATGCCATTGTGGATGTTGAAGTGATTCGCCAATTAATTTATGGTTTAGCGTTAATTCTCATCATGCTGTATCGCCCAGGCGGTATTTGGCAAAAGAAGGGGGCTTAATTTGTCCTCCCATTTATTGTTAGATGTCACGGATGTCTCTAAGCGCTTTGGCGGAGTCCAGGCTCTAGATGCCGTTGGCTTGTAAGTTCCTAAGGGCTCGATTGTTGGTTTAATTGGCCCGAATGGCGCTGGAAAGACTACATTTTTCATGTCATCACTGGTCTTTACCCAGCGGACTCAGGAATCTTTTTGTTTGATGGGCAGCCTTATTTTCCGGAATCGGTTTCTGAAGTTACAAAATCAGGTTTAGCGAGAACATTTCAAAACATTCGCCTCTTCGGTGAAATGTCTGTCTTGGAAAACGTCATGGTGGGATGTCATTGCCGAACTAAGTCAGGGTTATTGGGCGCTATCTTACGCTTGCCAGCAACCAAACTTGAGGAAAAATGGATTCGTGAAAAATCGCTTGCTCTATTGGATTATGTTGGTTTGAGTGCCTATGCCAACATGCAAGCACGCAATTTGTCATATGGCCATCAGCGCCGTCTTGAGATCGCTAGAGCATTGGCGACTGAGCCCAAGCTCTTGGCGTTAGATGAGCCTGCTGCTGGTATGAATGCGACTGAAAAATTGGAATTACGTGAGTTGCTATTGCGTATTCGCTTGGATGGTAAAACCATTCTCTTGATTGAACATGATGTGAGTTTAGTGATGGGTATCTGTGACAGCCTCACAGTGCTCGACTATGGCAAAGTGATTGCTGCTGGTAAGCCTGCCGATGTTCGCAACCATCCTGAAGTGATTAAGGCTTATCTTGGCCAGGGGGTTGCTTAATGAGTGCTATTTTGCAAGTCCAAGATCTCAAGGTCGCCTACGGCGGTATTAATGCCGTCAAAGGTATCGACCTGCACGTTAATTCGGGTGAGCTCGTGGCCTTGATTGGGGCTAACGGTGCTGCAAGAGCTCCAGTTTGAAGGCAATTGCAGGTTTATTAGCTCCTGCATCTGAGGTGATTGATTTCTTGGGCAACCAAACAAATCGTTTGCCCGCGTTTGAGTTAGTCAAATTAGGTCTTGGTCTTGTTCCAGAGGGTCGTGGCGTATTTAA
>CAZXSX010000015.1:0-1882 GCA_964643245.1 uncultured Polynucleobacter sp. | reverse complement strand
AAAAAATGGCATGACTATTCTTCTGGTCGAGCAGAATGCACGCCTTGCATTGCAAATGGCAGATCGAGCCTATGTAATGGAGAGCGGGCTGATTGCGCTTACTGGGTCAGGACAGGAGCTGCTTCAAGACCCAAGAGTGCGCACTGCTTACTTGGGTGAGTAAGTCCAAACAGAGGAAACCTGTTTCGATGGTGTTATGCGGTTTGTTTCAGTAATTCGCGCAGCATATTGCACATTAGACGAATCTCATCATCAGCAATATTAAGAGCCGGCATAAAACGGAGCAAATTGGGTCTTGGGGAGTTAATCAGTAATCCCTCTGGACTGCGCTCACGTGCTAGCTCAACCAGCTTAGGACCAATCTCTTTACCCAACATTAGGGCTCGCAACAAGCCCTCACCGCGCTCACCTTCAAGATTAAATTCAGCGCAGAGTTTGAGTAGCTCCGATTTGAGTAACTCGCCTTTTGCTTTCACGCTCTCCAAAAATCCTGGAGCGAGTAGTTGCTCAATAACGCTAATACCCACCGCAGTCATGAGCGGGTTGCTGTTATAAGTGCCGCCTTGATCACCGGGCACAAAGCATACGACAGCATCGGTGGCCAGTAGTGCCGCTAATGGCACGCCACCACCAATGCCTTTACCCAAGGCCATAATATCTGGTTCAATGCCATATTGCTGATAAGCAAATAGAGTGCCGGTGCGTCCACAGCCAGCTTGAACTTCATCGGCTATGAGCAGAATATTGTTCTTTTTAGTGAATTGGCGTAATTCGCGCATAAATTCTTTAGTGGTGGGAATGACGCCGCCTTCCCCTTGAACAGGTTCGAGCATTACGGCAACCGTTTTTTCGGTCACTAATTTTTTCACCGAGTCTAAATCGTTTAAGTCCGCTTTCGGAAAGCCTGAAATCTGCGGAGCAAACATCGTGTCCCAACCGGGTTTGCCAGAAGCGCTCATCGTCGCTAGGGTGCGACCATGGAAACTGTGGTCAAAGGTAATGATTTCATATGCCCCATTTTTATTGAGCTGACCCCATTTGCGCGCTAACTTAATGGCGCCTTCATTCGCTTCCGCACCGCTGTTGGCAAAAAAGACTTTGTTAAAACAGCTGTTCGCAGTCAATAGATTGGATAAGCCAATCATTGGTTCGTTGTAGAACGCTGGGCTCGGATTGATCAGTTTCTTGGCTTGTGCATGAATGGCCGCAATCATGCCAGCATTTCCATGGCCCAAACAATTAACAGCCCAGCCCTGCAAGAAATCCAAATACTGTTTGCCATTGTTATCGGTTAACCAGGAACCGTTACCCTCGACCATCACAATATCCGGACGTTGAGTGATAAACATGACTGAATGAGTGTCGATAGGGGCTGGCATATTCATGCTTTATTTTGTTATTTAGGGCTATTAAGGCTTTTATTATCTAGCGATCTGGAGATTAGCTGGCAACTAAATCCGCTGCGCTGGTAAATGAGTCGGCAAAGAATTCTTCCTCGGGCAGATGACATTTAGATGAAAAGTCGTTTTTGGCCGCATTGACCATGACTGGGGCGCCACATGCGTAGACCTGAAAGTCCTTGAGGGTGGGGTGGTCTTCAATAACGGCTTGATGTACAAAGCCGGTTCTACCTTTCCATACATCCTCAGGAAGTCCATCAGAAATTACGGGAATGTAATTGAAGTCCGGAATATCTCTCTCCCATTGTTTGCATAATTCATCGAGATAGAGGTCGCTTGGGCGACGTCCACCCCAATATAACCTCATCGGGCGCTTGATCTTTTTCACCTGCATTTGCTCAATGATGGATTTGATGGGGGCAAAGCCAGTACCAGCAGCTAAAAAGATAATTGGTTTTTTAGAGTCCTCTCTCAGGAAGAAG
>CAZXSX010000014.1:15011-18911 GCA_964643245.1 uncultured Polynucleobacter sp. | reverse complement strand
AATAGTGTAAAGCGGGATGCCAAGAATGATGTTGAATGGAAAGGTAATGCCAAGCGACATACCCATATATAGTGGAGGATTGACCTCTGACAAAGCGTGGCGCAATACGGCTGGCACCGCAATATAGGATGCGCTAGAGGCAAGAACCATCAAAAGAATCGTGTTGCCCAGCGGTAGGCCAATTAACTTGCAAAGCAGTAGTGCCAGTAAGGCATGTGAGAGGGGTGCCGTAATCGCGTACAGCAGCGTGACTGGCGGCTTGTTCTTCAAGCCTTTGAGATTTCTAGCTGCCATTAGTCCCATATCAAGCAAGAAGAATGCCAGCATTCCCTTGAATAAATCGATGGAAAATGGAGCCATCAGTTTTTGACCTGCATCACCACTAACGAGCCCAACTACCATGGAGCCCAGCAGGAGAAGTTGGGCGCCGTCTGTAAAAGACTCATGCAATATTGTTGCGATGCTTGTCGGTTCGTGATGGGTGCCCGTTTTTTTCGGCTGATATGCTCTAGCTTTATTTGCCAGGATGATGGCGAGAATAATTGCGGGAGATTCCATTAAAGCCATGGCTGCGGCCATATGTCCGCCGTAGCGAATACCAAATTGATCTAGGTATTGGGGGCAGTAATGAATGTCACTGCGCTTACTGATCCATAGGTCGCCGCAATCGCTGCAGCATCAAATGCACTTAACTTTCTTCTAAGAAGAAGATAGCCAATCCAGGGGATGATGATTGCTAAAAAGATGGCCAAACCGAGTGAAAATCCAATCTCGTTAGTAAAGCCCGATTTGTGTAATGCAAATCCGCCCTTAAGGCCGAGCGCCATTAATAGATAGAGCGATAGAAAGCGTGATATTTGAGGCGGAATCTCTAGATTAGATTTAATGCTTCCAGCAAACACTCCAAAGACAAAAAAGAGAATGGCGGGATCAAGAAAGTTGGTCATGATGCTTTTTGGATCTATTGGGCGCTTCCTGCTGAATGATTGCCTGCACTAGGGGGTGCTCAATTTTCTTTTCTGAGCGGATGGCGTAGAAGTATTCGAAAATATTCTCGCAATCTCCAAGTAGTTCAATTCCATAGGTCTCTTTGAGATCTTTCTCGATCAATTTTCCAGCTGGAAAGGCGCCTAGGCCACTGGCTGCAAACGTTTTTAGAAGGGCGCTATCTTCAAATTCCCCAACGATATTAGGCGTAATGCCATGTTTGGAGAACCACTGATCGATGAGAAGGCGAACGGTGGAGTGGGATGTGGGTAACAAAATCGGCAGATCTTTGAGGCACTCTGGAAAATGCTTTTTTGCATCCTTTAGGAAGGGCTTGGGGCAAAACCAAGCCATTAAAGATCGAGTTAATTCTTCGCTATAGACATTGAGATTTTTATTGTTTGGCGCCGGCCGGTCAGCCAATACAATATCTAAGCGATGCAATGCTAAAGCCGCTAGTAGATCTTCAAACTCGCCCTCGTGAACAATGAGTTGAACATGCGGATGTTTGAGAACTGGGTCAAGGAGTTGCTTGGTGATTAACTTTGGCAGTCCGTCTGAAACCCCAACCGTTATTTTAGTTCGGGGCGATTTGGCTGCGTCCCGCACAGCTTCGGGGAGTTTTTCGCCAATTGAAAAAATTTGATCTGCAATTTTGAGTGCGGCATCACCAGATTCAGTCAGGGCAATACCACGTCCAGATGGCTTAAATAGCATATAGCCAAGCGATTTCTCAAGCTCGTGAACTTGAGCGCTAATGGTTTGAATCGCCAAATTTAAGCGTTCGGCTGCCTTAGACATGCTGCCTTCTTTAGCCACTACCCAGAAGTAATAGAGGTGCCGATAGTTATAAGAGTTTGTCATAGCCAGTTTTTTACGAAATTATTGTCAATATATGTCTGCTTTTTCCTAATTTCAAACCCTCGTACATTAATCCCATCGGAAACCCTGGCATTTAGATGCCATAAAACATGTGAAAGGTTAATCAATTGGAGCTATTTAGCCCTGAATTCTTTTCGGCACTTCTGGCAATCATTGTGATTGATCTGGTTTTGGCTGGAGATAACGCCATCGTGATTGCGATGGCTGCTCGAAATTTACCTTCTCATTTGCAGAAAAAAGCAATTGTTTGGGGAGTGGTGGGTGCCATCGCAGTGCGCAGTGCAATGACATTGGTGGTGGTCTATCTGCTAAAGATTCCAGGCCTAATGCTCATCGGTGGTCTGCTCTTGGTTTGGATTGCTTATAAGCTGTTAAATCCCGCCGAGGATGGCGATGGAAAAAATGATCATGCATCAACCAGTTTTTGGGAGGCAATGAAGACCATTGCCATTGCAGATGCAGTCATGGGTTTAGATAACGTGCTGGCTATCAACAATAAAGTTGCAACAACAATCAATGAAGACCGCACATCACCTAAAAATAGGAACAGCAAAATGATGACCAGAATGACGCCTTCAATTAAAACCTTGGCCACATTAAACATCGCTGCATTAACAAGATCAGTTCGATCGTAGAAGGGCGTAATTTACAAGCCATCCGGCAAAAGCTTGCCTTCATTGATTTCAGCAACCTTTAACTTGATTCGATTCACAACATCACGCGCATTCCCGCCACGAATCATTTGCACAATCCCCACAACGCTCTCGGTGTATCCATTTTGATAGCAGCGCCCTCTCGAATTTCACTACCAATTGTCACTTCTGCTACATTCTTAACGTATACGGGAACGCCCTTCACTTCTTTCAAGATAATTTTGCCAATATCTTCAGGCTTCGTTATCAGGCCGAGACCGCGTATTAAGTATCGTTCCGCATAGCTTGGTAATTGACCACCGCCAGAGTTTGCATTGTTTCTCGCGAGCGCTTGATAAACATCATGCAAACTAATTTGATAATGACGTAACCGCTCTGGATTTACCAAAACTTGATACTCTCTTGCATAACCGCCTTGCGTATTGATCTCAGCAACTCCTGGGATTGAACGTAGCATCGGCCTAACAATCCAATCTTGCACCGCGCGGCGCTCTGATAATTCATCTACGGTTAGCTCTCGATGACGATCCGAAGGGTGATCTAAGGTGTACTGATACCCCTCGCCTAAGCCAGTGGAAGGTGGCGCAAGTACTGGGGTAATTCCAACCGGCATCCTTGAGGCAACCTCAATCAATCTTTCGGTCACTAACTGACGTGCAAAGTAGGTATCTGTTTTTTCTGTAAAAACCAACGTAATGACTGCAATACCATTTCGATTTAACGAGTGCATCTCTGTTAAACCAGGCAATCCTGTCATTTCAAGCTTAATCGGAATGGTTACAAAACGCTCTATCTCCTCTGGCGACTTACCAGGAGCTTCTGCAGCCACCTGAACCTGAATATTGGTCACATCTGGAAAGGCACCTACAGATAGGCGCTTGGTTGCCAGAGGGCCCGCCACCATTAATGCAATAGCAGTAATGACAACGATCAGGCGCTGCTGTAGCGAGAGACGATCAATGCGTTCAATCATTTAACTACCACCACTTAGCTGTCGTTTGCGTTCAGTGTTAAGGTGATATGCGCCCTCAATAGCAATTTCTTGGCCATCCTTATTCGAAAGCTCCATGCGCACAACCACGGTTCGTGTTTGGGGATTCACAATTGAGTCCACATGCGCAACGGTTCCCTCAATCTGTTGATTCCGCAGGGCTGGAATAATTAAAGAAGCCTTCTGCCCCTTTCGGATTAAATACGAATTACTCTCTGGCACCTCCGCTATAGCCCAAAGGGTACTGAGATCAGCAACCGTAAAGAGAGCGTCTGCCGGCTGCACAACTTGGCCCTTATTAATTTTTCGTTCAACAATTTCACCGGGTATTGTTGCAACCACATTGTTAATGGATTCAATTAGCCCCGATTTTGCAAGGCGATCAAT
>CAZXSX010000014.1:0-14911 GCA_964643245.1 uncultured Polynucleobacter sp. | reverse complement strand
TTTAGCGCTGCTTGCCTCAGCCTCTCTTTTTTGCAATTCCGCTAAGGCAATCACATCTTCTTTGTATAGAATTTTTGCGCGATTAGCGGCCTGATCGGCAAGCTGACTAGCACTTTTCGCCTTCAAATATGCCAATTGCGATTGTGTTAATTCAGTTGAGGTAATCTTTGCTAATACATCACCCTGCTTCACTACTTGGCCGGGGACCGCCAATATTTCAGAGACGCGCCCTGTAACATTCGCACCAATACGCGAAAGATAAAGCTCATTGAAATCAATTCATCCAGAGGTTCGCAGCTCTTCAACGAAGGGGGCAACCTGAATTTTTCCATCCGCAATCATTTTGCGTAAATCTTGATTCACCTCCACCACGTTTGGATTTTGGACGGATTTGATTGCAGGACCGCGGTCAAAGACGTTGAAATAATTCAAAGTGATTGCTACCAGTATGAGCCACGGTAAATAAAATAATCCCCGCTTGAACCAATTGGGCGAACGATCATAACGATTGATTAATGAGGGCAATCGGCCGCCGATCCAGTCATGCGCTTCTTGATACCAAGTAGTTTGCGTCTGAATAACCTGATTTATCCACTCCCTTGAGTAGAACTTTGCCTTGTGAATTAATAGCCTACTCCAGGCTCTAAGTTTTTTATACAGGCCGGCAATTTCGAATTTCATTGCTTTCCACTTTCTATCTTCGCAAGCCACTTTGGACTTGCCCTTAATCGCTGAATTTCAGTCGTTACAGACGCTAAATCAAAACGCGCCTTAATTAAATTATTCCGCGCAGCACGAAACGTTCTTTGCGCATCCAGATACTCCAACATGCCGCGTTCACCATAGCGGTACGATACCTCTGCAATTCTTTGAGCGCTTGCAGCAAGCTGCACAACCTCTTGATCTAAAACCTTTACCTGGTAACTAGCCATTTGATAAAGCTTATAGGTGGTTGACAGCTGTTGCTCAAGACTTTGACTTTGTGCGTTAAGCTGATTCTTCGCTTTTGACGCATTCGCTTCGGTCTCTGCAACTTGACCACCCTTAAAGTCCCAGATAGGAATGCTAATTTGCAGACCGTATAAGCGATCGATAAAGTTGGGGTCATTGTATTGGGATGCCTTAAAGGCTAATTTAGGAAGACGCGAATTTTTCTCAAAGCTCAATTTTGATTCGCTAGCCTTAACATCGGCTTTTGCTTTTTGCAATTCAGGGCTTTGAGCTTGTAGCTCACTCATCAAAGTATTTAACGGCGGTAAGTTTTCAACTTTAGGCTGCTCATATACAACACTAAAATTTTCCGGCAAGGCATACCCCACAACTTGACGAAGCCCATTACGCGCTTGCTCAACTCTAAGCTTTCCAGATTCAGCGGCAATTTGAGCATTCAGGAATTCAGTTTGAGCACGAATGAGCTCAAAGCGCGCCGTCTCTCCTACGTCATATCGCACTTGCATTCGATCTCGGATCTGTTTTGTAAGATTGAGATCCTCATCAGCTGCTTTTGCCTCGGCCTCGCGTCGCATTAATTCATAAAAACGCTGCTGCACTTTGGAAATGGTCTCAATTTCAAAAGCAACACGCGTTGCTTCTGCCGAACGATAATTTGCCTCTGCTGCATTTACTCGAGGGAAGCGGGTATACGGCATATCCAAAGGCTGAGTGATAGACCAAGAGGAAACATTACCAACCGTTAAGGGACCTGTCGCAGAACGCTGCTGTCCAGTGGCAACCTCAAATTCTGGGTTAGGAATTGCACGAGCTGTAGATAGTTGGCCTCTAATGGCTTTTGATTGATCTCGCGCAGCCAATACTTGCGAACTTAATTCAAGGGCAACTTGAATTAAGTCATGCATTGAATAGGGCTTTTGATTCGGCATAGCAGCCTGGCCATATGCAATAGATGAGCAAAAGCCGCCGATGAGTGCCAATAAAAACCATCCTTGAAACTTCATGTGCAATTCACTTTGACACCATAAAATCAAATTGTCCCTAGCTTTTAAATAAAGCCTCACAAAAACTCCCCAATCTAGGGCAGCAAGGCACCAAAATATGCATGAGAGAGGCGAGGGATATGTCGTTTTATCAGTCATTTAATTAAAGTAACGGTCTTGCCCTTATGTATTGCCCACATATCAGACTGTTCAGTCGAATTGTCGATATCTGAGACTCATTGCTGGGCACGGCACTCCCCCGCTTATCGCATCATTAAATCATATCTCGATGAGTCGTACATTAAGCGTAGACGTGTCTTGATAATCGTCCGTATTTCTGGGCCTTATGAAAGATCTTCTGAACATGTTTATAGACTTTCTTTAGACACATTTCCAAAGCCGTGCGCTTATCGCGCGCAGTTATACTCACCTCAATCGGCTGATGATCAAATGTCTGCAATTCAATTGAGCAATTTTGATTGCACTGGGTCTTGGACTGTGGCACTGCGGAATACCGAATTTTTATTTTGCGCACGAGCCAAAACAGTCGCTTCAAGGAACATTTCACCCGATTTTCTGTAAACGCTTTCAACTCAGGCTCTGGCAACTCTTTAGAATCTAGGATCACATCCACAATTAATCTCCTTTTTCAAAACACCGTGAGTTCAATATAGGGATGAATACATTCTTAATAAAGCAGAATTTAATTGATTATATTTCTGCTTTTTTCTGAATATATTACAAAAAAATGCTCTTGCATGGAGGGCTAAGGGGAGTACCGCAAAACGAATTTCGAAATATCAATCAATCACGGCGGCAACTAGGGCAGTAGCAGCACCAGCGCCCAGGGCTGGAATGCCCCAGCGCTCTAAGGCAGGGATAGCTTGCCGGTCACCACTTCAACCGGGATATCGCTAATTTCTAACAACTTGGCGGTTGTGGAGTTCTCAAACAATCTGCTGAGGGTATTTTTCTTTGCAGATCCAATCACGATGCGACTGCATCCAAGTCGCACCGCCTCATCTCGCAGCGCTTCTCCCTTATCGCCGCTGACATAAATGAACGAGAAATTCACACCCGCTCTTTCCAAAAACTCTGCCGCGGATTGTGCTGCACTCTTCGCACGCTCAGCCTGCCACTCATGAATATCTTTTTTTGCTGAAATATTTTCCGATATGACGATATAGCTTGGGCTGCATATTGCATATGTGAATTTCCGTATGCGCATCCTTACCGTATACATTTACAGCATGCTTGAGAGCTAGCAAGGCATTGTTTGATCCATCTACTGGAATAAGAACTTTATTCATGGCATTACCTCCTAGGTTAGGTGACTGCTGTTCAGGCAGTGCTTCAGATACAACAGGTTCAACTACAGCTGGCGCAATCTTCTCTTCAAGAGCTAACCTTCCTCTTACAAATCCTCCAACTAGCACTCCAATGATGACTAAGGCCTGGAAAGCATATTCAAAAACGGGGTTCTTAAATACCTGCCATTCCTGCACGGTTGGCTCTGAAGTAACCATCTTTGCTGCAGTCCAAGCTAATACACCAGCACCTAAGTATGTAATGGATGGAAAGCGCTCAACCAGCTTGAGAATTTGAGTGGATCCCCAAATCACGACAGGGATACTAATCAATAAACCCAAAATAACAAGTACATAACTTCCGTGTGATGCACCTGCGACACCATTGCTGACATTCCTGGTGATGAATCGTTATGGGATATCCGCCAACCTCATGTCACTAGGGGGTTTAGCGATTGCCATAGGTATCATGGTGGACGGTTCGGTAGTAGTGGTCGAGAATACGTTTGCTAAATTAGGCGAACGTCTCAAGTCCGGGGAATCCAAGAACAGAATTATTTTAGAGGCGGCATCTGAAGTCGAAAGGCCCGTCCTCTTTGGTGTAGGCATCATCATCCTTGTCTTTATGCCTTTGCTTTCTCTCGAAGGCATGGGAGGAAAAATGTTTGCCCCAATGGCAATTACGATCGCTATAGCTTTAGCTATCTCATTGATTCTGTCATTCACCTTGTCGCCAGTGCTGTGCTCGTACATATTGAGAGGTGGCAGTGAAGATGACACCAAGATTGTTCATAAATTACGTGTGTCTTATGAGCGTTGGCTGCATTGGAGCTTGAGCCATTCAAAAGTAGTGATCAAGCGCTCTTTGATTGCGTTGGGATTGAGCTTAGTTGGTTTCGTATTCCTGGGTAAATCTTTTATCCCGGTGATGCAAGAGGGGTCTATTACTCCGGTTATTGCGCTCCAAATATCTCCTTGGATGAGTCAATTAAGTTGGAGTTTGAGGCCATAAAGCGCATTATGACTATTCCTGGCGTGGAAATGGCCGTATCCCGGCTCGATAAAGGCGAGTCTACCGCAGACCCTGGTCAACCAAATGAATCCGATCCAATCGTGACGCTCAAGCCACTTGGCGATCGCGATTTAAGTCAGGAAGAAATTGCGCAACAGATTCGCGAGAAGTTAAAAACATTACCGGGTATTGAATTGGCAATCTCACAACCCATTGCCGCTCGAGTTGATGAGATGGTTTCTGGCGTGCGATCACAAGTAGCAGTCAAGATATTTGGCGGTGCTCCAGAAACTAGGATCGCAAATTGGTCAAACATTAGCCAAGATGAATGGAAGTAATGATTTGCGAATTGAGCAAGCTTCAGGTCAGAACTATCTCAATATAAAAATTAATCGGGATGCCATCGCTCGCTATGGCATTAACGTCTTGGATGTTAATGAAGTAATCGAAACGGCCATTGGTGGTAAACAGGCTAGCACCATTTACGAGGGGGAGCGTCGTTTCCCATTGGTCTTGCGTTATCCAAGCCCCTATAGAAACAACATTGATGCCATTGAAAATATTATTTTGCATTCGCCTGATGGAGCGCAGGTGCTTATGCGGGATTTGGCAGAGATTTCCTTGGTGGAGGGTCCCGCGCAAATTTCTCGTGAATCTGGAAAGCGTCGTTTGGTGGTTGGGGTAAATGTTGAAGGGCGAGATTTAGGAGGTTTTGTAAAAGAGGCGCAAAGTCTAATAGCTAAAAACGTAGAGCTTCCTCAAGGCTATACCTTGCAGTGGGGCGGTCAGTTTGAAAATATGCAACGTGCTATGGCGCGCCTCATGATTATTATTCCGCTCACAATTCTGGCAATTTTCTTTTTGTTATTTAAATCCATTCGATTGGCAGGGCTGATTATTCTGGTGCTCCCATTTGCTTCGATTGGTGGCGTATTTGGACTTTTCATCACCGGTGAGTATTTATCGGTTCCGGTAGCGGTTGGATTTATTAATTTATGGGGTATTGCTGTTCTAAATGGGGTTGTCTTAATTTCATTCATTAAGCAACTTCGAGAGGATGGTTATAGTATGGAGGAAGCGCTACTTCAGGGGTGCGGACATCGCTTTAGGCCAGTCATGATGACTGCTTCAGTTGCGATGTTGGCATTGGTGCCCATGTTGTTTTCGGGCGGTCCAGGTTCAGAAGTTACACGCCCCCTTGCAGCAGTAGTGATTGCCGGTCTCATTACCTCAACTGCACTAACGCTATTGGTCTTGCCCGTGCAGTATCGATGGTTTGAGGAAAAGGAGGTTGAAGCATGATGGAAGTCAAGGCGGTGATTCGCCCTAATAAATTACCTTTGTTGCGAGCTGCTCTCATGGATACGCCTGGATTTCCAGGAATGACCGTTGCAAAAGTGGAGGGTTGTAGTGCGCCTTCTAAGGCTGCAAAACCACTTTTCCAGATTTAATCGCTTTTAGAAAAGTCTCGTAATCATCCTCATTTTGTTCGCAGTACTTGCTGGAGAACTCAACCAGGGCATTATCTAATGCTTCGCTTTTGCCGCAGTAACCAGCTAGAACAGCAGGATCGCCTGAGCGTGCATGAGCATTTGCAAGCGCCCAGCCAAATAGTTTGGCAAAGTCGGGGAAGATTTCGCTATTGATGCCATCTTCCCCAACAGAAATTCCACCCTTCATATCTCGCAACTGCCTTACATAAAATTCTTTTTCATTTGTTTTGCCATGACCCAAGAATAAATCTGGCGCGCCCTGGATGATGCATTGTCCGTGGACCACTCTTTCGCCTTGAGTTGAGAATTGGGTATCAGGGAAATAAGGGGTAAGGACGGATTTTTGGGCTTCTTTAGCTTGCAGAAAGAAAAAGCGGGTCTCCTTCGTCGATACCTTCAAAATACAGTACTGAAGAAGAAGTGCCGACGCTGCCGACATCAACTACCTTATTGGCGGCGTCAATTAAATGGTAACGAAGAATTAAATGTTGTCTATCAGGAGATAGCGAGGATAGGTAGGAAGCAAAGCCCTGATCAACCAATTGAGCAAAGTACCTCCTTGAAAACTCGTTTCCATGTGCTGAATCAGAGGCGGGTTATCAGTTAATCGATTTCCGTCGCTTGATTTTTCAATTAACTTGCCAATTAAACCGTAATTATTATTTTTATAAGCCTTGTGAATCAGTTTTTCCAGATAATTCTGGCTGTGTATGGTCGCTAATTTTTTTGCCGCAGCTTGAATTTTATCGGCGTCAATATAGGCAAGTTTGAGTTCGATGTAAGGCATTTGAGCGTAATGCTGCATGTTTTGACGATAGGCACTCACAATATTTCTAACGATTTGTTCGCTATAGACCCTATCTTCTCCCAATATTTGAGAGGCAATCATGGCGCTAGCCGTTAACCTTTTGAGGTCCCAATCAAAATTTCCAGGTAGAGTTTCATCAAAATCGTTGATGCCAAAGACTAGACGATGTTCAGTGGTTGAAAAGAATCCAAAGTTACTGACATGCATATCTTCACCAAGCTGAACTACGATCGGTGGACTAGGGAGCTTTGATAAGTCCTTTGCTATAATGGCCGCACCGCCCCGATAGAATGCAAAAGGATTTTGAGACATTCTTGCGTGACGAATGGGAATCAATTCAGCAATTCGAGATTTGGCTTGCTCTAAAAGAATGTCAATGGATGATTCACGATTTGCATAAGTATTAAATTCTGCAAGCGAGGAGCGTCCCACTTTTGACGAATTTGTTTGCCTACCTTAAAGCGTTCATCAAGGCTCAGCAGGGTTGTCGGTGAAGGAGTATCGGTTTTATGAAGCATGCTGAATCATGCCATAAAAACTAGATTGGACATTAATAAAGGACGCTAGATTTCTTTGGACGCTTTAATAATTGAGGGGCAGGTGGGGCTGATGGTCGCAACTGCATTTTCGAGCTCAGGACCACGGTATTCCATGGCGCTAGATTCCATGATCATTGCTTGCTTGTTAAATTTACTTAAATGTGTAAATATGCCCCAAATTCTTGTAACGAATCATTTTAGGGAATGGTATGAAACTTCAATTCAATAAACCATTCGTAGTTTCTGGGCTGGTGATGATATTCATTGGATTGCTAGCCCCCATGGCTCATAAGCATGTAGCTGCACCATTTGGCTTATTACAAGCGCATTTGATAGGCGAGGTTCAGGCTTTATTATTTTTCTGTCTGGCAATTTTATGGCCAGTCCTTAATTTACCTAAATTAACTTTATTTATCGGGGATATTAGTCTTCAGGTGGGACTATGGGCCAACATGATTGGCACTTTATTCATTGCAATACTTGGGGGCGGTAGAGAGCAATACATCGTTAATCAGGACAAAATCCCTAGTCTTCAGGGCTTTTGGAATGATTTTACAAATCTCTTAATTAACTTATCAGTGTTTGTGGTTCTCACGATTGTGATTGTGCTTATTGGCGTGTTGCGAAGGCAAACTTCAGTCGCCTCTGATAAGGTGTTAAATAATATTTTTGTAGCTCTGTGTATTTTCTTGAGTATTTTTGTTGCATTTCAAGTGACATTTCCAGAATATTCAAATTTTTAGTCTTTAGCAATTAAGGCTTTATATGAAATACCTAAAAAAATTATTAGCCATTTTGTCTTGGGGTTATTTGCCCTATCTCAATCTAGCATTGCATGTACTAGCTTTCATTTGCTTGCAGCTGATGGGTCCTCTGTCTATGCAAGAACTATGGAGTTTCAATTTCCATTAAATTCAGACCTTGTTGTTTTGCCACGCAATTATCAGTTTGTTGTTACGGGCCCCAATAATCAAGCAGGGGCAACATGGAAAGGTAAGTATGGCGTGGTAGGGATGAATGGTTTTGGTAAGCCTTTGATTATTGATGGTTTGAATGAAAAAGGTTTGGCTGGCGGCATTCTTTACTTTCCGGACCATGCTGTATATACAAACCCCAAAGAAGTGAATCCAAAACAAGCAATGGCGCCTTGGGAATTTATGTCATGGGCCTTGATGAATTTTGCAAATGTTAATCAAATCAGCGTTAAATGATGTTTCAGTTATCTCCGTGGTGCAACCTGATCTAAAAGTAGTACCACCCTTTCATTATGTTTTTCATGATGCTGCTGGTGCGGTTTTAGTGATAGAGCCGATCAACGGAAAATTAGTTGCAACAGACAACCCTTACGGGTTCATGACGAACTTACCACCATTTGATTGGCATGTTAATAATTTAGGCAATTATGTGAAATTATCCCCATCTGAGCCGAGCCCTATTAAATTGTTTGGTCAGACTATAGTGCCAATATCTACAGGCGCTGGTTTTTTAGGAATGCCGGGGGATAGCACTTTTCCCTCTCGGTTCATACGAGCGCTAACATACCCTGCAGCCATCACCCCCGCAATAAACGCTGATGAGAATGTTCGCCTTGCTGAACATGTTCTGCATAATTTTGACATTTTTTATGGCTCAATTAGAACGAAAATTAATCAACAAACTTATTTGGAATTGACTCAATGGAGTGTGATCTCTGATTTGCGAAATAAGAAATTTTATTTTTCTACCTATGACTATCAACCTTTACGTATGGTAGATCTAGGAGAGGTCAATTTCGATGCTCCAAGCCCTACCATCACCCCCCCCTAAAAGGTAATTCACGAATTGAGAAGCTGCGACTCAATTAAAAAAGTGATCTGAATACGGAGCCGACCCATACAGCCCAATGCCACATTTGGGTTTTAGATTAGTTAAGGACGCTCGGTAAACACGGATTACTATTTTTTATAGAACAGCAGTAAAAGTAGTGCTGTTCAATTGCCTTCATAGTACTTTTGTAATCAGGCTTTCCAATTGCTGGGGTGGGAGTGCACCAGATATTCTTTCAATTTCTTTGCCTTGTTTGAATATGGCTAAAGTTGGAATGGATCGAATATTGTATTGTTGGCCGATTGCTGGATTAGCCTCTGTGTCGACTTTAATGTGAAGAATTCCCCCCATATTTTTTTGGTGCTTGCCTGAAAAGTTGGCGCGAACATTTTGCACGGGCCACACCATGGAGCCCAAAAAATCAACAATTATTGGCAGCTTACTTTGCTGGAGAATTTCATCGAAGCTTGCTTGATCTGCATCAACTGGACCAGTAAGTAAGTTGGCTTTGCATGAACCGCAAATTGGCTGTTGGTTAACTCTTTCAAGGGGGAGTCGATTAAATTTAGAACAGCTTGGGCACCTGATTAACATGGCCATCCTTTGCATTCTCTTGGCTTTGACCTAAATCATGAACTTATTATCTTCGTTATTCGTCTTGAGATGGTTTGATTTGAATCAAATACTTGAAGGTAGACATGGCCTACATTGAGAATGAATAATTTGAGGAGATACCCATGTTAATAGAGTTATTTGGAACATTTGCGGGTCAGCTAAGTTTGGCTGTTATCCTTTTCATGGTGGGAATGGCTATCTTTTTCGTTAGGCTCTTTATGAAGAAAAGCGCACAGATCAATGAGTAAGTTGTTCAATAAATTACCTGGCTATAAAACTACCCCTCCTGGAAGGGAGCGTTGGGTATTGCGTCAAGCTCCTTTTTGGACGGTAATGGGCACTTTTCCATTTTGATGCCATCCATTCTGGTTCGTTTATTTCCGGACTAGCCTCAGGCAGTGGGAATATCTGGTAGTGTCGGATTTATTGATACCTTAGTTTTTGCCACGTTGATTTGTTATTGGATTGCTATATTCACCATCATCATCGGCGCTTATATTGTTGTTCTGATGAAGGGGCCAGCATATGTAGCAGATGCTTATCCGTTGGAAGATTCTGATAGGCCGCGGCAATAGTGCTACTAACCTCAATGAAAAAAGCTCCAAGATTTCTCAAGGGGCTTTTGTATAACTGCTGGGTCTGCACGATACTTTTGCATCACTCTCTGTGCTAAATTGGTAGTTAACCCAGTTACCCATTATTTACAGTGAAAATATCGCCATTAAAGATTCTTTTTATAAGTCTTGCTTTCTTTTTTATTGATGCTCGCGCCCAAGACTTACCGGCCCAATGTTCCATTACAAACGGGTCTATTTCTGTTCAAGGCTCGGAAATTCGATATTTCAGTATGGGCTCTGGTAAGCCAGTGCTGTTACTTCATGGCTTATTCGGCCAAAAGGAGCAATGGAATGATTTTGCTTGTCAGTTAGTCAAAGTGGGTTATGCCGCATTTGCGCCTGATTTGCCTGGGTACGGACTGAGTACCAGATTCCCAATTGATACTTATAGACTCTCAAAAGAGGTTGACTTAATTCATGAGTTTGTCAAAAAAACTCCATCTGGAATATTTTGATATTGCTGGAAATTCGATGGGTGGCGTGATTGCTGCTTTGTATACACAAAAATATTCTAGCAACATTAAGAAGCATTGCTTTCGTCGGTGGATCTATGGGTGTTGTGGGTTGGAGCCCGCAAATTAGAGATGCAATTTATTCGGGAATAAACCCCTTTATTCCTGTAATACTTGATCAGTTTAATTTGGAGATGGGGCTTCTTTTTGTTAATCCTCCAAAAATTACTAACTCAATCAAGGAAGAAGCCGTCACTGGATACGTCAATCATTATCGGCACTATCAGCAAGTATGGGATATTGTTAACTTAGATATGAGCGTTCTAGAAAACATCAAAGATCAATCAAAGCCAGCTTTTATTGCCTGGGGACAAGATGATGGGGTATTTAATATTAGAGGCAAGGCTCCTTTAGATCAAAAGTATCAAAATAATTACTCTTATGTGATTTCCGATGTCGCTCATTTAGTGATGCTTGAGAAGCCAGTAGAAATTGCGGATCTATACATCAAATTTTTACATTCTAATCATTAAAATTACCACAGACCATTTAACGCAAATTGTGCTGACTGAGATTAGCGTAAGTCTGAATTATGGTTAGCTCATCTCCAAAGAAAAAGCCCCTAGATTTCTCTAAGGGCTTTGTATAACTGGTTGGTCGGGCGAGATTCGAACTCGCGACCAACGGATTAAAAGAAGTAGTGGCTCTTCAAAACCCTATATAAATCAATGGTCTATAAGGCCAAAAATGACTGTGTGATTGAGTGTGTGATTGCTTTTTGGTGGAAAGTTCGCATCTGAAGACCAGATTTCGAGCTTTTGAGCATTACTTGATTGGGGGCTACCCACCCAAATGCTCAAAAGGGGACATAGAAGAGTTTTGCTCATTGCTCCTATGATTTTAGATTTTGAAAATGCATGATGGACTGTAAGTAGATCAAATGACTGCTTATAGATTGAAGTATTGCCTAACTTTTCCTCAGTGCATCTAAATATTCCACTGACTTCACTTCTGGTAATTGATTTAAAACCCACCCCAATTCATTTGTGAGTTGATAAGCACTATCCCAATGGCTAATGAGTAGACCGATCACCAGAGAGAGTATGGATAAGCTGAAAAGATAGATTTTTTATTTTCCATTTTTCATCTGTTTAATCGAATTGACGCAATCCAAAATGCTATGTTTCGGAAATTTTCCAACGTTCACCTTTTGTAATGACTGCACACAATCAGATAATGAGTATCTCAATCTCACTGGAACTGTTTGGCCCATTTACTTTTTTCCTTTCGCTAAATTATTGAAGGTTTAAATGTGGGTTGGTCCAAACAATTGGGCCAGCCACACTCTTAATTAAGCCGCTTCTTTAACTTCTTCAATGACAAGCTTTGAATTGCCGCCAATCAAAATCTTGCGTGGCAGTTTTTCTTCGGGAATGACATTCTCTAGTTTGATGATTAGTAGGCCATTCTCGATATCTGCAGAACGGACAATCACTGTTTCTGCCAAGGTGAAGTCATGGCTAAAGTCGCGGTTAGCAATTCCTTTATGGATGTATTCGCCAGACTGCTCGGCCTTAACTTTACCTACAACAGTAAGCTTATTGCCTTCAGCGGTAATATCGATTTCATCATTTTTAAACCCAGCTACCGCAATTTCAATAGCGTAGTCGCGCTCATTTTTCTTAATGATATTGTATGGAGGATAGCTTTGCGCCTTGTTAAGAGCTCCCCCTGCATTCATTTCTTCAATCGCATTAATCAGACGATCAGAACCAACAGAGCTTAGTAAAACATTTCTACCAAATGGATATGACATCGTTTTCTCCTTAAATTTAAGCAAGTTCACAATTTCCTAGACCTCGAAGGCATCTAGTTAAGGCTTATTTAAGGGTTGGTTTTTTGAATTTCAAGGGGCTTGAAATTGGATTTTTTAGGCTATAGATATAAAGTTGATGACAAAAATTCCCATCAAAATCGGGGTTATTTTCTTGTCATCTTTTAGGAATGTAATAGCTAACTGATTTAATGGAGAGAATAAAATGCTCGAAGCTGACCATTTAGAGCTCCAGGAAAATAGCCAGGAGCCCATTACTAGACCCAAGCTAAAGCGCTTGATTCTGGAATATCTTCAAAAAAGAAGCCGTAAGGAAATTCTTCTGGAAGAGCCTTGTGATGAGGAGTCTGGCTCGCCCGAATAGGCGTTCAAGGGCTTTTAGGGTCTTGAAATAGCTAGAAATATCCCCAAATAAGGGTAATGATTCTTTTTTATGGGAAATGAAAAATGACTGTTGCTACGAAAGAAACTCTCGGGTTTCAGGCAGAAGTAAAGCAACTTCTGCAGTTGATGATCCACTCCCTATATTCCAATAAAGAAATTTTCCTGCGTGAGCTCATTTCCAATGCTTCAGATGCAGCCGACAAGTTACGCTTTGAGGGAATTGCTCATTCAGACTGGTATGGTGACGATCCTGATCTCAAAATTAAGGTGGAGTTTGATAAAGTCGCCAGAACGGTAACCATTTTCGATAACGGAATTGGTATGAGCCGTGAAGAGGTGATCAATAATCTTGGCACTATTGCACGTTCCGGTACGAAGGAGTTCTTCTCAAAGCTATCTGGCGATCAGCAAAAAGACGCTGCCCTAATTGGTCAATTCGGTGTTGGTTTTTACTCCGCCTTCATAGTCGCTGATCGAATTACCGTGGAGACTCGTCGCGCTGGATTACACGCTGCGGATGGCGTTCGTTGGGAATCGGATGGTTCTGGTGAATTTACAATCGAAACCATTTATCGGCCACAGCGCGGCACCTCAATTACTCTTCATTTACGTGAAGGGGAGGATGATTTTCTCAATAGTTATCAGCTCAAATCGATTATTCGGAAGTACTCAGACCATATCTCTTTGCCTATTCAGATGCGCAAAGAAGAGTGGGATGCGGATAAAAAAGAGCAAGTTATCAAAGATGAGCTTGAGAGTATTAATCAATCATCTGCTCTATGGGCTCGCAATAAGTCTGAAATTACCGAAGAGCAGTATAACGATTTTTATAAGCATCTATCTCATGACTATGAGAACCCATTGTGCTACTCATTAAATCGCGTAGAGGGTAGAAGTGAATTTACTCAGCTACTCTACGTTCCATCTCGTGCCCCATTTGATTTATGGGATCGCAATAAGCGTGGAGGCATTAAGCTCTACGTAAAGCGCATATTCATTATGGATGATGCTGAAAAGCTCATGCCAATGTATCTGCGCTTTGTCACAGGAGTAATCGATTCCACTGATTTACCTTTGAATGTCTCTCGTGAGATCTTGCAAGAGTCACGTGATATTAAGGTCATTCGGGAAAGTTCCACAAAACGTATTTTGAGCATGTTAGAAGAGCTAGCCAATAGCGATGATGAGGCTAAAAAAGAAAAATACTGCACGTTTTGGACCCAGTTTGGTCAGGTCCTCAAAGAAGGCGTTGGCGAAGATCAGACTAATCAAGAGCGCATCCTAAAACTCTTGCGTTTTGCAAGTACACATACAGATTCTGCGGAGCAGACTGTTTCATTGGCAGAGTATGTCTCTCGCATGAAAGAGGGGCAAGATAAGATTTATTACGTTACTGGTGAATCCTTCAATGCAGCCAAAAATAGTCCGCACCTAGAGATCTTCCGCAAAAAGGGTGTTGAAGTGTTATTGCTATCGGATCGTGTAGATGAGTGGATGCTCTCATTTATTACTGAATTCGATGGCAAGCAACTGGCATCGGTTGCTAAAGGTGGGTTAGACCTGGGAGGTCTAAGTGACGAAAAGGAAAAGAAGGAGCATGAGGAAACCGAGAAGCAGTTTAAGGACTTAGTCGAACGCATGAAAGAAGTGCTTAAAGATAAGGCAAAGGATGTACGCGTTACATTCCGTTTAACTGATTCTCCTGCCTGCTTAATTGCTGATGAGAACGAACTTTCAGGTAATTTATTGCGCATGCTAAAAGCTGCTGGTCAAAACGCTCCTGATATGAAGCCTATTCTAGAAATCAACCCCGATCACGCTTTGTTATCAAAACTTAAAGCAGACGATAGACAATTTGATGATTGGAGTAATCTCTTATTTGATCAGGCGCTCTTGGCAGAGGGTGGGCAGCTTAATGATCCATCTAGTTTTGTGAAGCGGATGAATCAGTTGCTGCTAAATTAAGCTCATGAGTCCCGTCTCTATTGCGGGTGTCGTATAACGGCTATTACCCTAGCTTCCCAAGCTAGAGACGAGGGTTCGAATCCCGCCCCTTCCGCCAAACTAAAACAAAACCACCCGCATGAACTGACCCCCAAAAGTTGGACGC
>CAZXSX010000013.1:15742-19718 GCA_964643245.1 uncultured Polynucleobacter sp. | reverse complement strand
AAATAAGCGTGAAGCAAAAGATATGATCGATGCTTTCTTTGATCGTATTAGACAGTCTCTCGAGGCTGGTACTGAAGTCAAAATTTCCGGCTTTGGTAATTTTCAGTTGCGCAATAAATCGGTTCGTCCTGGCCGAAACCCAAAGACAGGTCAGATGATTCCCATCGCTGCAAGACGCGTAGTTACTTTTCATGTCAGTCAAAAGCTGAAAGATGTAGTGGAGTCACATGCTCGAGAAAACCGGGTTTGATGTTAGCTCGGCACTTCCGAGCCCTCAACCCCCCCCCATTCCTTCCAAGCGCTATTTCACCATTGGTGAAGTGGCGGATCTGTGTGGCGTGCGTTCGCACGTATTACGCTACTGGGAACAAGAATTTACGCAGTTAAGCCCGCAAAAGCGTCGCGGCAATCGTCGTTATTACCAACATCATGAAGTAGTGCTCATTCGTAAGATCCGGGCATTGCTCTATGAAGAGGGCTTCACCATCAGTGGTGCTCGTAATCGGCTTGAAGAAGCGCGCGATGAGTTGCGATTACGTGAAGAGTTGCAGGCGGTATTGCAAATTCTGTCGAAATAGTTACTGCTACAATTTTCGTTCGTCGGGGCGTAGCGCAGCCTGGTAGCGTACATGCATGGGGTGCATGTGGTCGGAGGTTCAAATCCTCTCGCCCCGACCATTTTTACTGAAATCCGACAAATTATACCTAAGTCATTGTTTTATATGAAATAATTACGATTTCAGTGACGCAAATCCATTTTTAATCCTCAATGGGAGTGGGATTCGTAGTCTTGTAGTCTTGGTCTGCTACAATTCGATGGATTTGATTTGTGAAGCTTTTTGTTTTATTTTGTTTATAACGCACGACACAAATTGGGTGAAAGCTCATGTGTTCGCAAGTAAGGAGTATTAAAAATGGCAGTTGCTGATATTAAAACGGCGGAAATCGTCAAAGAAAACGCGCGCAGCGCAAACGATACGGGTAGCCCTGAAGTACAAGTTTCATTGCTTACCGCCCGCATCAATGAATTAACCCCCCATTTCAAGGCTAACGCCAAAGACCATCACAGCCGTCGCGGTTTGTTGAAGATGGTTTCACGTCGCCGTCGCCTCTTGGATTACCTCAAAGGCAAAGATCTGGATCGCTATCGCGCATTGATCGACAAATTAGGTCTCCGTAAGTAATTCTTATCGGTATTGCAATGCCATCTCACTTAGGGTTGTTTTTTTACAGAACCAGTCTTAAGAAGGTGGCATGTTTTTTGAGCGCTTTTCGATTATTTGTGTAGGAGGATCGTGTCATTCCAATGAGTTTCTGTCATCAGGGTCTCCCTGGAATGGCATCCCTTGTAATCCAAATCGCTCCAGTGTTGTCGCGACACTGTGTTATCCCGCGACAAACGTAATGCTCATGTGAGGATTGCGCGAACAATTTGGAGAAGATCAGAATGACCATGTTTAAAAAAGCAGTAAAGAGTTTTCAATGGGGTAACCATCAAGTAACGATGGAAACAGGCGAGATTGCTCGCCAAGCTGGTGGTGCCGTTATTGTTAATGTTGACGATACCGTTGTGATGGGTACCGTTGTAGCGTCCAAGTCTGCTAAGCCAAGCCAAGACTTTTTCCCATTGACGGTGGACTACTTAGAAAAGACTTACGCAGCCGGCAAGATTCCTGGTGGTTTCTTCCGCCGCGAAGGCCGCCCCTCTGAAGGTGAGACATTGATCTCCCGTCTGATCGACCGCCCAATTCGTCCGCTATTCCCAGAGGGTTTCTATAACGAAGTGCAGGTAGTGGTTCACGTGTTGTCGATTAACCCAGAAGTGCCGTCTGACATTCCTGCATTGATAGCGGCATCGGCTGCTTTAGCAGTTTCTGGAATTCCATTCAGTGGACCGGTGGGCGCAGCGCGTGTTGGTTATGCAAATGGCCAATATCTTTTGAATCCAACTCGTGCCGAGCAAACTACAAGTGAGTTGGACTTGATTGTTGCTGGTACACAAGCAGCGGTATTAATGGTGGAGTCTGAGGCAAACCAACTTTCTGAAGAGGTGATGTTGGGTGCTGTGGTATTTGGTCATGAGCAAATGCAAACGGCCATTAATGCAATTAACGATTTGGTACGTGAAGCTGGTAAGCCAGAGTGGGATTGGCAGGCTGCACCAAAGGATGAGCCATTGATTGCAAAAGTATCTGCATTAGCAGAAGCGCCATTGCGCGAGGCTTATCAAATTCGCCAGAAGAGTGCTCGCTCCGATAAATTGAAAGCCGTCACCAAAGAAGTGATTGCGAAATTGGCTGAAGAAGGTGAAGTGGATGAAGTTGTGGTTGGCAATATCCTCTTTGAAATTGAAGCGAAGATTGTGCGTAGCCAGATTTTGAATGGTGAGCCACGAATTGATGGTCGTGATACCCGCACTGTTCGTCCAATCGAGATTCGTAATGGCGTATTGCCGCGCACTCACGGCTCTGCGTTGTTTACACGTGGTGAGACCCAAGCTCTCGTAGTAGCTACTCTTGGTACAGCACGTGATGAGCAAATTATTGATGCGCTTGAAGGTGAATACCGTGATCGTTTCATGTTCCACTACAACATGCCTCCTTTTGCTACCGGTGAAACTGGTCGCATCGGTAGTCCAAAGCGTCGTGAGATTGGTCACGGCCGTTTAGCTAAGTGCGCATTGATTCCAGTATTGCCAAGTCCAGAAGATTTTGCTTACAGTATTCGTGTTGTTTCTGATATTGCCGAATCCAATGGTTCCTCATCTATGGCCTCTGTTTGCGGTGGTTGCTTAGCCATGATGGATGCTGGTGTGCCTGTAAAGGCGCATGTGGCTGGCGTTGCGATGGGCTTGATTTTGGATGGTAACCGTTTTGCAGTCTTGACCGATATCTTGGGTGATGAAGATCACTTGGGCGATATGGATTTCAAGGTGGCGGGTACAGCGAATGGCATTACTGCGCTTCAGATGGATATCAAGGTCCAAGGTATTACCAAAGAAATTATGCAAGTCGCATTGGCGCAAGCCAAGGAGGGTCGTTTGCATATCTTGAGCAAAATGCAAGAAGCGATGGGATCAGTTCGTACTGAATTGTCTGCGCATGCTCCTCGTATGGTTTCCTTCAAGATCCATCCAGACAAGATTCGTGAAGTTATTGGTAAGGGTGGTGCAACCATTCAGGCTCTCACCAAGGAAACTGGCTGCAGTATTGATATTCAAGACGATGGCACTGTAACGATTGCCTCTACCAATGCCGATGGCTTGGCTCAAGCTAAAGCCCGTATCGAAGGTATTACGGCTGAAGCTGAAGTTGGCAAAATCTATGAAGGCCCCGTAGTGAAGTTGCTGGAATTTGGCGCTTTGGTAAACATTCTTCCTAGTAAGGATGGCCTCTTGCACATCTCTGAGATTTCCAATGAGCGTGTGAAGGAAGTCAAAGACTACCTCGCCGAAGGTCAAGTGGTGCGCGTTAAATTACTCGCAGCTGATGAGCGTGGTCGCTTGCGTCTATCTCTCAAGGCTGCGATGGCTGAAGAGGGTGGCACGATTGCTCCTTTGGCTGGTGCTGCTGAAGTGGTTGCTGAAGCTACGCCAGTAAATAGCGAAACTGCCTAAGTAAGGCGCTCACCATTCATCGGAGTTTTCAATGCGCGTAATTGAGATCAAAGAATATGGCGCACCAGAGATGCTGGTGCCGAACACTCGTCCTGATCCGGCATTACCCAATGCTGGCTCTGGCGAGATCTTGATTAAGGTATTGGCTGCAGGGATTAATCGTCCAGACATTCTGCAACGCAAAGGGCATTACCCAGTTCCGCCTGGCGCATCGGATATTCCTGGACTTGAAGTTGCCGGTGAAATTATTGGTGGCGATTTATCGCACGCAGATAACACTCTAGGCCTCAAAATCGGCGATAAGGTCTGTGCATTAGTGCAGGGTGGTGGATACGCAGAGCTCTGTACTGCACCGATCGC
>CAZXSX010000013.1:0-15732 GCA_964643245.1 uncultured Polynucleobacter sp. | reverse complement strand
CATATCCGACTGGTTTTACTGATCAAGAGGCAGCTTCATTACCGGAAACGTTCTATACCGTGTGGAGCAATGTTTTCATGCGCGGTGAGCTGTCCGAGGGTGAAACGTTATTAGTTCAGGGTGGCTCAAGTGGCATTGGAGTTACAGCCATTTTGCTTGCCAAGGCATTAGGTCACAAGGTTTTCTTGACTGCAGGAACCGAAGATAAGTGTGCTGCATGCTTGAAATTGGGCGCTGACTTAGCAATTAATTACAAGACTCAGGATTTCGTAGAGGAAGTTAAGAAAGCAACCGACGGTAGGGGAGTGAATGTCATCCTTGATATGGTGACGGAATCCTATGTGCAGCGTGAGATCGATTGTCTAGCTGACGATGGTCGCATTGTGATTATTGCAATAATGGGTGGATCAAAGGCAGAAGTGAACACGGGTCAAATTCTGCGACGTCGTTTAACCATCACTGGCTCTACTTTACGTCCGCGCCCGGTATCGTTTAAAAAGCAAATCACGAAACAGTTGCATGAAACTGTTTGGCCCCTGTTGAATGCTGGCAAACTGAAACCCGCTATTTATAAAACGTTTGCGCTTAACGAAGCAGCAGATGCCCATCGATTAATGGAGTCTTCTGAACACGTCGGCAAAATTGTTCTGACGGTCTAATTCATTCACATATGCGACCTCTCATCGTCATTGGTAACTGGAAAATGAATGGCAATCTGGCAAGCAATGCAGATTGGGTCAAGACCGTTGCGCGTGGCATGGAAAGTGGTATGCTTGCAGGTCGGCAATTTGTGGTGTGTCCACCATTTCCGTATTTGGCACAATGCGCACAATTAATTAAAGATCATTCTTTAGCCTTTTTGAGTTTGGGAGCACAAGATGCCTCTGCGCAAGCGAGTGGAGCTTATACGGGCGAAGCGAGTGCTGCCATGCTCAAAGAATTGGGTTGTCAGTTTGTTATTGTGGGTCACTCAGAACGTCGCCAACTGCACTATGAAGTTGATGAAGTGGTTGCTGCCAAGGCCTTACAGGTGCTTGATAACGGCATGACCCCGGTGATCTGTGTGGGTGAAACCGCGGATGAGCGCAATTCAGGTCGGGCTGAAGAAGTGGTTTGCAGCCAGATAGCTAAGCTGGTTGCCGTGCTTCAAGACCGCTTGGCAGATTGCTTGATTGCTTATGAGCCAGTATGGGCAATTGGCACTGGCAAAGTAGCTAGCGCTCAAGTGGCACAAGATATGCATCGTCACATTCGCTTACAGCTCGCCGAGTTTGACGAGGATGTTGCCTCGCATGTTGGTATTTTGTATGGCGGCAGTGTCAAGCCGGACAATGCCGTGGAATTGTTTGCGATGCCGGATATTGATGGTGGATTGGTTGGGGGTGCTTCATTGAATCCCCATGATTTTCTTGCCATCTGTCAGGCGTAAATTTTTTATTTGGAGAGTAACCGTGGAATGGTTTAAGACCTTATTAATCGTACTGCAGGTGATTTCAGCATTGGCTGTCATTTTGCTGGTTCTTTTGCAGCAAGGTAAGGGCGCTGCTTTTGGTTCTGGTGCTTCAGGAAGCCTATTTGGGGCTAGCGGATCAGCCAATTTTTTGTCGCATACAACCGCGATATTTGCTGCGGTATTTTTCCTGAGCACTTTGGGTGTTACCTGGCTGGGAAATAAAAAGGAGGTAAGCCCTGGAGTTCTCTCTGGTACGGCTGCTCCAGTTGCCCCTGCTCAAGATCCGAGCAAGCCAGCAGTTCCTAAGTAAAAAAGTAGGCTTTTACGGATTTTGCTGCCGCATTTTGGGGGTGGTTTAGTGGTGCAATGCAGTAGAATTGATGGGTTTTGCAAGATGTCGACGTGGTGAAATTGGTAGACACGCTATCTTGAGGGGGTAGTGGCTTAGGCTGTGCGAGTTCGAGTCTCGCCGTCGGCACCAAATTGCGGTAAAGAAAGCTAGGGTTTTTGCTCTTAATCAATAGAGCTAGTAGTGAAATAATGAATAATTTGCTGTTTTGATGAATTAATAGATAAATGACTCAGGACCGTTTTGAATCTCGCTAATTACTTTCCTGTTTTGCTTTTTATCCTCGTAGGTATTGGGGTGGGTTTAGTCCCGATGTTCCTCGGAAAAATTTTGGCTCCCTCGAAGCCTGATGCTGAAAAACTCTCCCCTTACGAGTGTGGTTTTGAAGCATTCAAAGATGCGCGAATGAAGTTTGATGTGCGCTATTACTTGATTGCCATTCTGTTTATTTTGTTTGACTTAGAGACTGCGTTCTTATTCCCATGGGGGGTAGCGTTGCGTGATCTCGGTTGGTTTGGCTACGCCTCTATGGTGATCTTCCTGTTGGAATTCATTGTGGGATTTGTATATATCTGGAAAAAGGGCGCTCTCGACTGGGAGTGATCGATATGGCATTAGAAGGCGTTCTCAAAGAAGGATTTGTTACTACAACTGCGGACCAGTTGATTAATTGGACTCGTAACGGTTCTTTATGGCCGATGACCTTTGGTCTAGCTTGTTGCGCTGTTGAAATGATGCATGCAGGAGCCTCTCGCTACGACCTAGATCGTTTTGGAGTAGTTTTCCGTCCATCACCTCGTCAATCCGATTTGATGATTGTGGCCGGAACTCTTTGCAATAAGATGGCTCCAGCGTTGCGCAAGGTATATGACCAGATGCCTGAACCCCGTTGGGTGATTTCAATGGGTTCTTGCGCGAATGGTGGTGGTTACTACCATAACTCCTATTCAGTAGTGCGCGGTTGTGACCGCATTGTGCCAGTCGATATTTATGTTCCTGGCTGTCCTCCAACTGCAGAAGCGTTGATCTATGGAATTATTCAGTTGCAATCCAAAATCGCTCGCACAAGCACCATTGCGCGGAAGGCATAAGTCATGTCTGATTGTTTAGTTCTATTGGCGGCCAATCTCGAGAAAGTTCTCGGTAAGCGAATTCAATCCGTTGAAATTGCACTCGGTGAAGTTACCGTGGTTTTAAATGCAGATACCTATTTCGAATCCGCGTTGATGCTCCGTGATGACCCCTCATTGGTATTTGAGCAATTGATTGATTTGTGCGGCGTTGACTACCAAGACTTCCGCGAAGGTTCATGGGCAGGGCAGCGCTTTGGTGTTATCACTCATTTGCTATCGCTTGAGCACAATTGGCGTTTGCGTGTGCGCGTATTTGCGCCAGATGATAGTTACCCAGTTGTTGCGTCCCTCACGCCGGTATGGAACTGTGCGAACTGGTTTGAACGGGAAGCGTTTGACCTCTATGGCATTATTTTTGAAGGCCATCAAGATTTACGTCGTATCTTGACTGACTATGGCTTCATTGGTCACCCATTCAGAAAAGATTTCCCAATCAGTGGTAATGTAGAAATGCGCTATGACCCACAGTTAAAGCGTGTGGTTTATCAGCCTGTCACGATTGAAGCACGTGAGATTACACCGCGTATCGTTCGCGAAGAACAGTACGGAGGCTCGGTATAAGGCATGGCACAAATTAAGAACTACACCCTCAATTTTGGCCCTCAGCATCCTGCAGCCCACGGCGTTTTACGCCTTGTGTTGGAGTTAGATGGTGAGGTCATTCAGCGTGCTGACCCGCATATTGGTTTATTGCATCGCGCGACAGAGAAGTTAGCAGAGACACGAACCTGGATTCAGAACGTTCCGTATATGGATCGTTTGGACTATGTTTCTATGATGTCCAATGAGCATGCTTATGTGCTGGCGATTGAAAAGCTATTGCAAGTTGATGTGCCATTGCGTGCGCAATATATTCGCGTCATGTATGACGAGCTTACGCGCTTGCTGAATCACTTGCTTTGGATCGGTTGCCACGGATTAGACGTGGGTGCGATGGCGGTATTCCTATACGCGTTCCGTGATCGTGAAGATATTTTTGATATGTATGAGGCAGTTTCGGGCGCTCGTATGCATGCTGCTTACTATCGTCCAGGCGGTGTCTATCGTGATTTGCCAGATCAAATGGCGCAGTACGACAAATCGAAAATTCGCAGTGCTTCAGCTGTAAAGCGTTTAAATGAAAACCGGAGCGGCACTTTGCTTGATTTCATAGAGCGATTTACCCAAGGCTTTGATGCTAATGTTGATGAATACTGCAACTTGCTGACGGACAACCGCATTTGGAAGCAACGTTTGGTTAACATCGGTATCGTAAGTCCAGAGCGTGCATTGCAACTTGGCTTTACTGGCCCTATGTTGCGTGGTTCTGGTATCGAGTGGGATTTGCGTAAGAAGCAGCCCTATGAAGTGTACGATCGACTCGACTTTGATATTCCAGTAGGCGTCAATGGTGACTCCTATGATCGCTATTTGGTGCGCATGGAAGAAATGCGTCAATCAAATCGCATTATCAAGCAGTGTGTAGCTTGGTTAAAAGCGAACCCTGGCCCAGTGATGAGCGATAACCATAAGGTTTCTCCACCCAAGCGCGTGGATATGAAGACCAATATGGAAGAGTTGATTCACCATTTCAAATTATTTACTGAAGGAATTCATGCTCCGGATGGTGAGGCCTACTCTGCGGTTGAGCATCCAAAAGGTGAGTTTGGTATTTACCTCATTTCCGATGGTGCTAATAAGCCGTATCGCATGAAAATTCGCGCTCCAGGATTTGTTCACCTCTCTGCAATGGATGAAATGTCTCGTGGTCATATGTTGGCTGACGCAGTCACCATTATTGGTACGCAAGATATTGTGTTTGGGGAGGTTGACCGCTAATTTCTGCGCGCCAAGGATGATTTAATGACAACAACGCTCCAACTATCCGACAAAACGCTGGCAGATATTGCCCGTAACGTCGCCAAATACCCACCAGAGCAAAAGCAGTCTGCCGTCATGGCTTCGTTGATTGCTGCGCAAACCGAGGTGGGTTGGGTTTCTCCTGAGGTGATTGCTACCGTTGCGCAAATTTTAGAAATGCCAACTATTGCAGTTGAAGAGGTGGCAACGTTTTATAACATGTACAACACCAAGCCAGTTGGCAAGTACAAGCTGGTAATTTGCACTAACTTGCCTTGCCAGTTAAAGCATGGTGAAACTGTGGCGACCTCTCTCAAAGAAACATTGGGGATTGGTTTTAATGAGACCACCCCTTGTGGCACCTTCACTTTAAAAGAAGGTGAGTGTATGGGCGCATGTGGCGACTCACCTGTCATATTGGTAAATGACAAGCGTATGTGCAGCTTTATGAGTAAAGAAAAGATTGGTGCTCTCTTAAATGAGCTTCGTGCAGAAGGGAAGGCGGCATGACCAGCTTGCACGATCGTCACATTAAGCCATTAATACTCGCGGGATTAAACGGCGACAACTGGCGTCTTAAAGATTACGAAAGCCGCGGTGGTTATCAGCAATTACGTCGTTTGATCAACGATAAGGTTGCTCCCGATGCGATTATTGCTGAGTTAAAGGCTTCCTCCCTGCGTGGTCGTGGTGGAGCTGGTTTCCCGACCGGATTGAAGTGGAGTTTTATGCCGCGTCAGTTTCCAGGGCAAAAATATTTGGTGTGCAACAGTGATGAAGGTGAGCCCGGTACGTTTAAGGACCGCGACATCATGCGTTACAACCCTCATGCATTGATTGAAGGCATGATCATTGGTGCTTACACCATGGGCATCACTGCTGGCTACAACTACATCCATGGCGAAATCTGGGAAGTGTATTCACGCTTTGAAGAGGTTTTGGAAGAAGCTCGTGCTGCGGGATACCTAGGCGACAAAATTTTAGGTAGTGACTTCTCATTTCAATTGCATGCAGCTCCAGGTTGGGGTGCATATATTTGCGGTGAAGAAACGGCGTTACTGGAGTCTTTGGAGGGTAAAAAAGGACAGCCTCGATTCAAGCCGCCTTTCCCGGCCAGCTTTGGCTTGTATGGCAAGCCAACCACCATTAATAACACGGAAACATTTGCTGCCGTCCCATTCATTTTGGCCATAGGCGGACAGGCATATCTAGAGCTTGGTAAGCCAAACAACGGTGGCACCAAGATTTTCTCTGTCTCTGGTGATGTGGTGCATCCAGGTAACTATGAGATTCCATTGGGCACACCGTTTGCAGAGCTTCTTAAGTTGGCTGGCGGGATGCGTGACGGCAAACCTATCAAGGCTGTTATTCCAGGCGGCTCATCTGCTCCAGTCATTCCAGGCACGCAGATGATGGATTTGATGATAGATTACGACAGCATTGCGAAAGCGGGATCGATGTTGGGTTCTGGTGCGGTTATTGTAATGAACGAAACCCGTTGTATGGTGCGCGCATTAGAGCGGTTGTCGTACTTTTATTACGAAGAATCCTGTGGGCAATGTACTCCATGCCGCGAGGGTACTGGCTGGTTATGGCGCATTGTTCATCGTATTGAGAATGGTCAAGGTCACCCTGAGGACTTGGATTTGCTCAACGATGTTGCAGCAAATATTCAAGGTCGCACGATTTGCGCCTTAGGCGATGCAGCGGCCATGCCAGTTCGTGGCATGCTGAAGCATTACACGGATGAATTTGCGTATCACGTAGAACATAAGCGCTGCTTAGATTCTGCTAAACCTTTATAAGTTATTGAGCACGGGACATCTTAAAGTGAGCATGGTAGAAATCGAATTAGATGGTAAGACGGTAGAAGTTCCGCAAGGTTCGATGGTGATGCACGCCGCGAATAAGCTCGGTACTTATGTGCCGCATTTCTGCTATCACAAGAAGTTATCGATTGCAGCCAACTGCCGTATGTGCCTTGTTGAAGTTGAAAAAGCGCCTAAGCTATTACCCGCTTGTGCAACACCTGTAACGCAGGGCATGAAGGTGTACACCCATTCAGCAAAGGCGGTAGAAGCACAACGCTCCGTAATGGAATTCTTATTGATTAATCACCCGTTGGATTGCCCAATTTGCGACCAAGGTGGCGAGTGCCAATTACAAGACCTAGCAGTAGGTTACGGTAAGTCGAACTCACGCTATGACGAAGAGAAGCGCGTTGTATTTCATAAGAATGTAGGACCGCTAATCTCAATGCAAGAGATGAGTCGTTGCATTCATTGCACTCGTTGCGTTCGTTTTGGACAAGAAGTTGCTGGTGTGATGGAATTGGGCATGATTAATCGTGGTGAGCATTCTGAGATCACGACGATTGTTGGTCAAACTGTGGATTCTGAGCTTTCTGGAAACATGATTGATTTGTGCCCTGTGGGTGCGTTGACTAGCAAGCCTTTCCGTTATAAGGCGCGTACCTGGGAATTAGGTCGCAAGCGCTCTGTTAGCCCACACGATAGCCTTGGTTCGAACATTACCGTTCAAACAAAGAACAACAAAGTGATGCGTGTCGTTGCTTTAGAGAATGAAGCAATCAATGAATGCTGGATTAGTGATCGCGATCGTTTCTCCTACGAAGGATTAAATAGTGCTGACCGCGTTACTGCTCCGATGGTGAAGCAAGGCGGCCAGTGGCTAGAGACGGATTGGCAATCTGCATTAGATTATGTCGCTAGCTCTCTACAGAAAATTTCTGCTGAAAGCGGTGTGCAGTCAATTGGCGCATTAGCGCATCCGATCTCCAGTGCAGAAGAGCTTTATCTTTTGCAAAAAATCGTGCGCGGACTCGGATCGGATCAAGTTGAAACTTCTTTACGTCAAACGAACACTGCTAGCGCTGCTGTTGTCCCTTGGCTTGGTATGCCAATAGCAAAATTAAGTGAGTTGGATCGTGCGCTGGTTATCGGTAGCTTCTTGCGTAAAGATCAACCAGTTCTTGCCGCGCGTTTACGGACTGCTTCAAAGTATGGCTTACAAGTGTCGCGTATTGATGCTGGCGGTGATGAATGGTTTATCCCTGCAATGGGTATTGCTGTTCCCCCTAGTGCTTGGATGAATGCATTAAGTGAAGTTGCAGTAGCCGTAGCAAATGCAAAGTCGGTGACCGCTCCTGCAGGGACGCCAAATGTTTCTGTTTCAGCGCAAGCACAAAAGATTGCCGATGGCTTGCTTTCAGGATCAACTGCAGCAGTACTGATTGGTTCCGCTGCAATCGAACATCCCCAAGCTGCTGATCTGCATGTATTGGCACAATTCATTGCCCAACAGACGGGTGCAACGCTAGGATTCTTGCCAGTCGGTGGAAATGCTGTTGGTGCATCCTTGGTTAATGCGAACGGCGCAGGGGTTGAATCATTGTTATCTGGGGATCGTCGTGCAGTACTATTGATGAATATCGAGCCGGATTTTGATTTGCCAAACCCTCAGCAAGCCAGAGAAGCATTAGCTAAGGCAAACACTGTGATTGCTCTAAGCCCATATAAATCGGCTGACCTCTTAGAAGTCGCCGATGTTATTTTGCCAATCACCCCATTTACTGAGACAGTGGCTACCTTTGTAAATGCAGAGGGTAGAGCTCAAACCATTCAGCCTTCTGTCAAACCATTGGGTGACTCACGTCCTGCATGGAAAGTCTTGCGTGTGCTTGGTGGATTATTGGGTCTAGAGGGCTTCCTCTATAACTTGCCCGAAGAAGTTTTAGGTGAAGCTTTGGGTGATAACTATTGCACCCGTTTAAATAATGTTAGCGCTTCAACAACCGTCAGCAATTCCAATGCGATTTCGGCAGGACTTGAGCGTATAGCAGACGTCAATATTTATGCTGGCGATGCTATCGTGCGTCGTTCATCAGCATTGCAGCTGACGCGGGATGCAAAACGTGGCAACCAAGCTGGCATTAATCAGAAGCTGTTCACAGAATTAGGCTTAAAAGAGGGTGATAGCGTTTCCGTGGCTCAAGGTAATTTCACAGTAACGTTGCCTGCAACTTTAGAAGCAAATTTAGCGCCAGGTGTTGTCAGAATTTCTGCAGGCACAGCGGCAAGTGCAAAATTGGGATCGATGTTTGGTCCCATTACCGTTAGCAAGGCATAAGGGACGAGATGGATAATTTCTTGAACCTCATCACTACTCAAGGCGAGGCGATTTTTGGCTCGTTTTGGCCGCTCGTTTGGGCCTTAGTACGTATTGTCATTATCGTTCTGCCCATGTTTGGTTGCGTTGCGTACCTAACTCTTTGGGAACGTAAGTTGATCGGTTGGATGCATATTCGTCTTGGACCCAATCGTGTAGGTCCATTAGGTCTATTGCAACCCATTGCGGATGCTTTAAAGCTCTTGATGAAAGAGATTATTTCTCCAGCTCAAGCCAGCAAAGTGTTGTACTTTATTGCCCCAGTGATGGTGATTGCGCCTGCTTTTGCTGCTTGGGCAGTGATTCCATTTCAGGCAAAAATGGTGCTAGCAGATGTGAATGCAGGCCTTCTCTACATCATGGCAATTTCATCTATCGGCGTGTACGGTGTGATTTTGGCCGGTTGGTCATCGAATTCCAAATACCCATTCCTTGGCGCAATGCGCGCATCCGCGCAGATGATTTCCTATGAAATTGCGATGGGCTTTGCGTTAGTGACGGTGTTGATTACGTCTGGTTCGCTCAACTTGAGTGCCATTGTGGCATCTCAAGAGCAAGGTTACTTTGCTAGCATGGGGCTTAATTTCTTGTCGTGGAACTGGTTGCCATTGTTGCCAATGTTCCTGATTTACTTCATCTCTGGCGTTGCCGAAACCAACCGCCATCCATTTGACGTTGTAGAGGGTGAGTCTGAAATTGTTGCGGGTCACATGGTTGAATACTCCGGTATGTCATTTGCCATGTTCTTCTTGGCAGAATACGCCAACATGATTCTGATTGCTGCGGTAGCCTCAATCATGTTCTTGGGAGGTTGGTTGCCCATCGTCGATCTGCCAATCTTGCGCGATATACCAGGTTTCTTTTGGTTATTCGGCAAATCCTTTTTCTTGTTGTCCTGTGTGATTTGGTTGCGTGCGACATTGCCTCGTTATCGCTATGATCAAATTATGCGTTTGGGCTGGAAGATCTTTATTCCCATCTCAGTATTCTGGGTGGTTGTTATCGGTGCGTGGGCGGTTTCCCCATGGAATATTTGGAAATAAGTTGATTAACCATGTTTAAGAAAATTTCCCAATTCCTCGATAGCTTGATGCTCAAAGACATCTTGACTGGTATGTCGATTACTGGTCGCTATCTCTTTAAGCCAAAGATTACCGTTCAATATCCAGACGAAAAAACTCCGCTGTCTAATCGTTTTCGTGGTTTACACGCCTTACGTCGCTACGAGAATGGTGAAGAGCGTTGTATTGGTTGCAAACTTTGTGAAGCAGTTTGCCCAGCCTATGCCATCACCATTGAGACCGGTGAGTGTGACGATGGCACTCGTCGGACTTCACGTTATGACATCGATTTAACAAAGTGTATCTTCTGCGGTTTCTGCGAAGAAGCTTGCCCAGTCGATGCAATCGTGGAAACCAATATTTTTGAATATTTTGGTGATAAGCGTGGTGATTTGTATTTCACTAAAGAAATGCTTTTGGCTGTAGGCGATAAGTATGAAAAAGATATTGCCGCAAAACGCGCTATTGATGCGCCTTATCGTTAATCGAATCGAGCCCACTTAATATGACATTCGATCCTTCTACATTATTCGCGATTTTCTTCTACGGCTTTGCTGGGCTGCTCGTGATTTCAGCCTTGCGCGTAATCACGGCGCGCAATCCAGTACATGCGGCACTCTTTTTGGTTTTAGCTTTTTTCTGCGCCTCTGGTTTATGGATGTTGCTCAAAGCAGAATTCTTAAGTCTGGCCTTGATTCTGGTTTATGTTGGTGCCGTCATGGTCTTGTTCCTATTTGTAGTGATGATGCTCGATCTAGATTTGGAACATTTGCGTCGTGATTTCAAGAAGTTTTTGCCAATCGCATTCTTAATGGGCGCAGTGATCGTCTTAGAGTTATCTATTGTGATTATTCGTAGCTTTATCGGCACGAACGCACCGGTTCAGCCAATGCCCGAAGAGATTGCCGCCAACAATACTCAGGCTTTAGGCATCTTAATCTTTGGTAATTATGTCTACGCCTTTGAAGTGGCTGGTGTGATTCTATTGGTTGCGATTATTGCTGCAGTTGCGTTGACCTTACGTAATCGCAAGGATTCTAAATCCCAAAACATTCATGAGCAGGTCACCGTAGTAGCGGCTGATCGGATGCGGATTGTCAAAATGGATGCGGGTATGGCTGCAAAACAAGGTGCCAGAGGAGAGAAGAAATGAGCATTACTCTGGCGCATTACTTAGTGCTGAGCGCGATTTTGTTCGCAGCCAGTGTTATCGGTATCTTTTTAAACCGCAAGAATGTCATCGTGCTGTTAATGGCAATTGAGCTAATGCTTCTATCAGTCAATATGAACCTTGTTGCCTTCTCACGCTATTTGGGTGATATGGCAGGTCAGATATTCGTATTCTTTATTTTGACTGTGGCGGCTGCAGAAGCGGCTATAGGCCTAGCAATTTTGGTTGTGCTCTTCCGTAAGGTTGACACCATTAATGCTGAAGATCTTGACCACCTAAAAGGCTAGTTGTGCAATTAACCTTAACTATTCCTGTTCTTTGCGCCATTCCACTGGCTCCATTAGTTGGCTCGATTATTGCTGGCTTATTTGGAACGAAGTTGGGCGGAAACCGTATCGGTCATGGTGCCAGCCAATTCGTCACCATCCTGGGTGTCACCATTGCTTTTGTTCTGTCCTGCAATGTTCTCGCGCAGGTGATGGATGGTTTCTATTTCAATGGTACAGTCTATCGCTGGATGCAATTGGGCAAACTCAATTTGGACATTGGTTTTTTAATTGATCCATTAACGGCTACCATGATGTGCGTAGTGACATTTGTGTCGCTAATGGTCCACATCTACACCATCGGTTATATGCATGGCGAAGAGGGCTATAACCGTTTCTTCTCGTACATCTCGTTGTTTACATTTGCAATGTTGATGTTGGTGATGAGCAATAACCTCTTGCAACTATTCTTTGGATGGGAAGCGGTTGGCGTTGTCTCCTACCTCTTGATTGGCTTCTACTTTGAACGTCAATCGGCAGTTTTTGCCAATATGAAGGCCTTCCTTGTAAACCGTGTAGGGGACTTTGGTTTTATTTTGGGCATTGGCCTACTCCTGGCGAGCACAGGCTCCATGCAGTATGACGTGATTTTTGCTCAAAATACAGCACTCGCAGCACAAACTCTGCCAGGTACTGGCTGGAATTTGCTGACAGTTGCTTGTATTTGCCTATTTATTGGAGCCATGGGTAAATCAGCACAATTTCCATTGCACGTCTGGTTGCCAGATTCCATGGAAGGCCCAACTCCAATTTCAGCATTGATTCACGCTGCAACTATGGTTACAGCAGGCATCTTCATGGTGTCACGTATGTCGCCACTCTTTGAGCTTTCAGATGTAGCGTTGAGCTTTATCCTGGTGATTGGCTCTATCACCGCCTTATTTATGGGCTTCTTAGGGATTGTGCAAAACGATATCAAGCGCGTGGTTGCATATTCAACGTTATCGCAATTAGGTTACATGACTGTAGCGCTCGGAGTATCTGCATACCCCGTTGCGATCTTTCATTTGATGACTCACGCATTCTTCAAGGCATTGCTATTCCTTGCAGCAGGTAGCGTTATTTTAGGTATGCATCATGAGCAAGACATGCGCAAGATGGGCGGTCTCTGGAAATACATGCCAATTACCTGTCTGATGATGTTGTTGGGTAACCTAGCGCTTATTGGAACACCATTCTTTTCGGGCTTCTATTCAAAAGACTCCATCATTGAGGCCGTAGCGACAAGTCATATTCCAGGTTCTGGTTTTGCTTACTTTGCTGTTATGGCGAGTGTATTCGTAACCGCGTTGTATTCGTTCCGCCTGTATTTTTTGGTATTCCACGGTAAAGCACGCTGGGGCCATGCCGATTCGCACAGTCATCACCATGATCACGCGCATCATGGTTTAGCTCCTGGTGAGAAGCCACACGAATCTCCCTTGGTGGTGACCTTGCCATTAATACTACTGGCAATCCCATCTGTGATTATTGGTTTTTATACAATTACACCACTGCTTTTTGGCACCTACTTTGGGGACTCCATCTTTATTGATTTGGCTCGCCATCCAGTAATGAAGGAGCTTGCTGAAGAGTTCCACGGCCCTGTGGCAATGGCAATCCATGCTTTTACTTCTCCAGTGTTGGGATTGGTGGTGCTGGGTGTGCTTACTGCAGCAATTGGCTACTTATGGGTGCCAAAACTTCCGGAAAAGGTGGCGCAAGCATTTGCTCCTATCAAGAAACTGTTTGACAACAAATACTACTTAGATGATTTGAATCAAGCGGTATTTGCAAAAGGTCTCATCTGGATCGGCAGCATCTTGTGGCATCGTGGTGACCAAAAAGTCATTGATGACTTCTTTGTTAACGGCAGTGCCCACACCGTAGGACGTTTTGCTGGAGTGATTCGCCGTTTGCAATCCGGTTATGTATACAACTATGCATTTGCAATGATTGCAGGCTTAGCTGTATTGCTAGCCTGGGTTTTGTGCGCTTACTTGCCTTTTGTTCGATAGGCCCCACTTAAGTCGCCACTATGATTCTTTCTTACGCCATTTGGACCCCGATTGTTTTTGGACTCATCATTTTGTTTTATGGGTCTGAGAAACCATCTGCAGGAGTGTGCTGGTTAGCGCTGATTGGTGCTGTTATTGGGTTTATTGCCACATTGCCGTTAATCGCAAATTTTGATATCGCCAACCCCGGCATGCAGTTTGTAGAAAAAATCAGCTGGATTCCGCGCTACGACATCAACTATTACCTCGGTATTGATGGAATCTCTGTGTGGTTCATTGTGTTGACTGCATTCATCAATATTTTTGTGGTGATCGCAGCTTGGGAAGTGATTGACACCAAAGTATCCCAATACATGGCTTCATTCATGATCCTCTCCGGATTAATGATAGGTGTGTTCTGTGCATTAGATGCGCTGTTGTTCTACGTCTTCTTTGAAGCAACCTTGATCCCGATGTACATCATCATTGGTGTTTGGGGTGGACATAACCGTATTTATGCGGCATTTAAGTTTTTCCTCTATACCTTACTGGGATCGCTATTAACGTTGGTTGCCATGCTGTATTTGTACAACGTGACTAATAGCTTTGATGTTCTGGCTTGGCAAAATGCCCGTTTGGATATTATTGAGCAAATTTTGTTGTTCTTTGCTTTCTTTATGGCTTTTGCGGTCAAGGTTCCAATGTGGCCACTGCACACTTGGTTGCCAGACGTTCACGTTGAGGCGCCAACAGGTGGTTCCGTAGTATTGGCGGCCATCATGTTGAAGCTGGGTGCATATGGCTTCCTACGTTTTTCATTGCCCATCGCACCAGATGCAAGCCAATACCTTGGTCCATTTGTGATTTTCTTGTCTTTGGTTGCTGTGATTTATGTTGGTGCGGTAGCGCTTGTTCAAAAGGATATGAAAAAGCTGGTGGCGTATTCATCAGTAGCCCATATGGGATTTGTCACGCTAGGCTTCTTCCTGTTTAGCCCCTTGGGCATCGAAGGCGGAATAGTGCAAATGATCTCCCATGGATTTGTAGCTGGTGCAATGTTCTTGTCGATTGGTGTATTTTACGATCGTATGCACACACGTCAAATTGCAGATTACGGTGGTGTAGTGCACCGGATGCCTGCATTTACTGCATTTGCGGTATTGATGGCCATGGCGAACTGTGGACTACCTGCAACCTCGGGTTTTGTGGGTGAATTTATGGTCATTCTGGCTGCTGTAGATTACGATTTTGTCATTGGTATCTTGGCAGCAACTGCATTGATTCTTGGTGCTGCCTATTCACTATGGATGGTCAAGCGTGTATTTTTTGGCGCCATTCACAATGCTCACGTTGAGGAATTAAAAGATCTCAATGCTCGCGAGTATTTCATGATGACGGTATTGGCTATTTGTGTAATTGGTATGGGGGTATATCCAAAACCATTTACCGACATCATTCATCCCGCCGTAATCAATCTGCTGCAGCATGTTGCTGTGAGCAAACTCTGAGTAATAGCAAATGCAAGCATTCGACCTATACGCCATCCTGCCGGAACTCGTTTTACTTCTTGCTACTTGCTTGTTGCTTGTGGCAAGTGTGTACGTATGTGAAAGAGTTCCATCAACTCCTGGAGTCGAGCAAGACATCTTTCATACCCCACGCGGCGTTGGATTCGTTTATTTCTTCTCCTTGATCTTATTGGTTTATTTGGTTTTTGCGTTCATAGGCAGAATGGGTGACGTATCCATTGTTGCGATGAATGGCTTGTTTCAATCTGATCCGTTGTCGAACTTGCTGAAGGTATGCTCCTGTGCCGCGGTATTTGTAAGCTTGGTTTACTCCAAGCAGTATTTATCGGATCGGTCGTTATTCCGTCCCGACTTTATCGTTATGACCTTATTGGCTTTGTTGGGCCAAATGGTATTGATCTCGGTCGCAAATCTGTTGACTCTTTATCTCGGCCTCGAATTAATGGCTTTGCCGATGTATGCTTTAGTGGCAATGCGTCATTCTAGCGAGCGTAGCGTGGAGGCAGGTATTAAGTATTTTGTTTTGGGTGCTCTGGCTTCGGGTTTCTTGCTCTATGGTATGTCGATGCTCTATGGCGTGACCGGTTCACTTGATCTTATTGAAATTTTTAAAACGGTAGCCGATCCTCGTATCAATCATTTGGTGATGGCGTTTGGCTTAGTGTTTATCGTTGCCGGCTTAGCATTTAAGTTGGGCGTTGTGCCTT
>CAZXSX010000012.1:0-21453 GCA_964643245.1 uncultured Polynucleobacter sp. | reverse complement strand
AGCTACTGGTGAGCTTGCGGCAACCAATTGATCCGCTGCACCTTTATTCTCAATCTTCAGAAAGCCACCAGCAACCTGCTGACCTGGAGCTGTCGCACGTGTATAGGCATGCTCAATTTTGATTGAGCCTACTGAAGCATTTTGTGCAACCGCTAGGCCACTCACCGCAATACCGATGGCCGCACATATTGTTACAAATACATTTGATTTCATGACTACTCCTTATTTAAATTACAGCCCAAGATAACTTCCAAGATCTCGTTCAAACTGTTCCTGTTGATTGGCAACAACAAAATATCCTATGGGAACTTCTTTTGTAGATGCTACCAAGACTAAATCGCGTCGACCTTCCTTTTTATGGACCAATTTAGTCCACACAGTATTAAATTCCTCTATCTGTACTTTTCCTCCCCAACTACGTTCTCACCAACAACTGCTTACCAATAATGGTGATCTTTTCATAATCTAACGCGTGGCGACTGTAAACATACAACGCAATAGTTAAAGCCATGACTCTATGAAGGTAAAGATAATGATCATCCATACCCCAATCAACAGAAAATGAAGTGCCACCAATAGCGAAAAACTCACGATCGATAAATAAAACAATCCCACCTGTTTTGGTGAAAACGAGCAATTTCTTTTCATTAACCAGGTACGCATATTTATCTATAACCCGTTAAAACAAAAATCTTTATTTTCCGGACATCAAGAAAGACTTAAGCTGCAGAAAATTAATTGTTCCAGTTTTGCGAGCGATCTTACTATTTTGACCTACTAAAAATGTCGTTGGAGTCTCACCATGCCATTTTGGATCAATTTCTAGCGCGAGCGTTCATCAAACGCGCTACTAATATAGTAATTTTTCGCATTTACTAAATCAGCTTTTTTCAACATCTTCCGCATATCTTCTAAGGAGACATCGTCTACCTGCATAAATACGATCCTTGCATTCGGATTTGCTTTTAAGAAAGCGCCCCATTGCGGCATTTCTTTAATACAAGTCGGGCAAGTAACACCCCAAAAATGAATGGCAAGCGGTTCCTTGAGCAGCGGATAAGATCGTAGACCAATCTCCTTTTTGGTAGGGCTTAAGTCCTGCTTCTTGCGCGCCCGCTGAACACGGTAGCACCAGAAATAACATCACAACCATACCAATAAAAATCTTTTTCACTCTACTTGCCCTATCTTCATGAGCCGGTAACCATCGACCCGTGTTAGCCATGATAAATAAACTTGTTTTCCCTGAGAAATTAACAGCAGGTGATCAGAGTAATCAGATGTATGAGCAAGAATGCTAGGCCTTGACCAAGTGGCACCATCATCATTTGATTTTTTTCATCAGCACTGAAGTATTTTGGCCGTTAAATTCTTTCCAGACCAACCAAACGGACTTATCGACCGCGAGAAGATATGGACGCGATACATTCGCGTCTTCGCTACACTACCCTTACCGGTAGTGAATAGGATTTTCCTTGATTATGAGAGTTCGCATAAAAGACGCCTGAGCGTGCTCTGCCTTGGGTGAACCAAGCAACGTGATAAGTGCCCGCATTAGACATAGTTAGAGTTGGTCCATGATGAGGACAGGCATCCGTTTTCCACTCATCAGTGGAGACACGTCTAATTTGTTGAGCTCCCTTTGCAGTAATCACTTGGGTTGCATGATCACGGATGCCCCCTGAAAAAATAGCCCTGTAAATAATGACTGGGTTACCGCTTACATCTAGGCTAGCACCGATTCAACAACACTCGCAACTATCCGCATTGGCGATCCGCTCATCAGCAAAAGTCTTACCGCCATCATCAGAGAATGAATACGCAATTGAACCGCCTAATTTTGGCAATCCTCTCTTTTTTGCTGCTGCTACCAAGCGTTTATCAATCCACGCAGCAAAAATAGCGCCATTCGGGCGAATTAAGACCGAAGGGAATTGCTCACTGGAGCCATTATTAATCAACGAATCAAAAAGAGTGAATGGGGTGCCACCATCTGTAGATCGCACTGTATTAATTTGCGCATTCCATTTCGAGTCTTTAAAGAAAGAGTATGCGAGGAAAACATTCCCATTTGAGTCAGCAACAATTTGGGGTCTAGCATCACTGCCAACCATCCAAGGACTTGCCGTGCTCCCCGACTATGACAGGAGCAGAAAACGTATTCCCCATATCGAAAGACTGCGCAACCGATACTTTTCCACCCGAGGTCCAAGCTAGAAGTAATTTTCCATCCGAAGTTATGAATGGGGTGGCAGCATTTGCACAGTCAAAACCAGAACCAATGCATGAAGCAGGTTTAGCAAGTGCAGCGATCGACACATGAGACGAATGGTCCATTTGGGCACGAGCAAAATTAGACAATATCAATCCCACAATGCTTACGAAAAGCACTTTGTAGCCTGGATAGATCAAAAATGATGGCATTAGTAAATAATACGCGCATCGACATTAATTGACTGGGGCATACCCAATACATAGCTTGTATTGTTAGATCCTGTGCCAAAAGTAATATATTGGCGGTTGAATAAATTGACTGCTGATGCATATACAGTGGCATTTCTCGTCACCTCATAATTCGCACGCAATCCAACTACAGCATATGCAGGTACTGGCAAAGTGTTGGAGGTGTTCATCCAGGAGCTGCCAACGTAACGAACTGTAGCAGTTAGACTGGCCTGTGGAACTGGGTAATATGTAATTCCTCCGCCTAGTAAATTCTGCGGAACCCCACCTAACTGCTTGCCAGTAGGATCGCTTGTTGCACTCATTGTGAGCTTGGTGCTGGTGAATGCATAATTTGCGTCTGTAGCCCATTGAGAGTTAATGTCATGATGAAATTGAAATTCAATACCTTGGCTGAGTAAATTTTGATTATTAGTGTAGTAGCTGAGACTTTGCGCTGATGCACAAGCGCCATACTGACCAGTCTGACCAGCCCAAGCGGCGGACGCCCTGCATAACTGCTTAGCCAAAGCTTTGTTAACACCACTGTTTTTTATTAAGAGAATATGAGGCTACTGCATTTTGAATGTAATTATTAAAGCCGGTTAATTGAGCAAAGCCGCCGCTCCATCGATAATCGGTCCCGATTTCATACCCCGTCATTGTTTCAGGAGTCAGGTTTGGATTGGCAAATGAATAGCCATTACCAGAACCATAACTGCGTAGGGTGTTATTCATTCCTGGAGCATGAAATGCTTGGTAAGCAGCAGATCGTAGATCCCAATTACCACTCAACTTATATGGCAAGCCTAGAGTTGGACTTAGTTGCGTCTTGCTTTAACTTGGAATGTTTTGATAAACAGGATTGGTACCGTTAGGTCCACCATTATAGTAATAGGTGTTGACTATTCCACTGATCGATACGAGCTGCCAATGTTGTCTCTAGCGGTAAAGATTCTGCTTTTGATTTGATCTGACCCATCAAACCATAGAATGTTTGCTGACCCTTGGTAGTTCACTGCAGACGAACTGCCGTTATTAAGCAAATTATTGGTTCGATTTGAGCCACTTATATTGCGCGCATCTATAGCAACAACGTACTGATCTACTATGCCAGTAAGATCCTTTGTGTACTGGGCCGAAGCACCCACAGTGCTATATGGATCCTTGTAGTTTGCATTTATATACGGCGTATTGGCTGGAATTCCATTAGAAGCGCTTGTACTTGTTGATCCATTTTGTTTATTAAAACCTGTATTTTCATAGAAGAAATTTACATCCACCTTAGATCTATCGTCTAAACGTGTTGTTGTGCCAGCAGCTAAATCGGTTTCCTATATGATATTTGTTGCAAATGAATACCCAGAGGATAAGTCTGACATCGTGTGGTAACCAGCCCTAAAAAATCCATTGGTATCTTGGCTAGCCTTAAAGTAGCCCTGAAGCCTCATATTGGAGTTATGGGAGCTTGCAGGGCCTTGACCATTCTTGATGCTATTCGGCGCCGCCGGAGAAATGATTGCAATCTGTTGATAACCATCGGTAGCGAAATAGTCTGCAGAAAATCGTAACTGTAGCGCATCAGAAGCCATCAAATCTTTTGAAGCTGCGACATTTCCAGTGCCATAGGACCCAATACTTGCTGAAGCCTCCTACTGGCTATTGACTGGAGTTTTGGTCTTGATATTGATGACGCCGCCCATGCCATAGTTACCCCACAAGCTTGAGACTCCACCGCGCACAAATTCAACTATCTCAATAGATGACATAGGAACTAAATTCCATTGAACAGTTCCATAAAATGCATCATTGGCGGGTAGACCATCAATTAAAACAAGGGTTCTAGCGTTGCCTAGACCGCGTACGTTGATACTTTTTGACCGGTTGGATTCTTTTGATAATAGGGTTGATCATTCAGGATTACTCCAGGTACGTTTTTTAAAACTTGATCGATCGTTTGATCTGGCGAGACCTCCAAGACTTCTTTAGTGAGGATAGTTGTATTTAAGGGAATTTCGTCCAAAGATGTTCCTGATCACGTAGCCGTGACAGTCACATTTTTTAATTTTTGATCATAATCCGGTGGTGGTGCAATCTGAGCTCTCACTGCTGAGCCTAACATTATTGATCCACATACTAGACTGATATATGCGCTAATTTGCTTTTACTTAAACAACATCTACTACTCCCCACAATATGACGGCAACGCACTAAATGCATAATTGCCAACTGCATAGCAAGGCTATGCCCTAAATAGATTTAGGCTTGTGCAGGAGGAGCAGCTGAGGGAGGGGTTACCCAAACTGCAAGTGGCTTGGGTGACTGATAGAAAAGCTTCGGAAGCAACGCAAATGAATTGGGCGCTTCAAAGGTGAGATTGGTATTGAATGCTGGAGTGACAGCATTTTGTGCTACACAGTAAGGACAAGGTTGCATTTGATCAGCAACATCTTGTTCTTCTGTTTGGATATCGACGGTGATTTTTGCTCCATTCGAAGAGCAAATCTCCATGGCAAATCCTTGACCATGTTTTGCTAGTGATACCGCTTGTGACACCGCTGGCGCAAGTGCGCTCATTGCAATTGCCATTGCAGCAATCCAGTGAATCAGGCGGTTTTTATGGAAATTCATGATTTGGGGATTTTATCGGATATTTGGCTTTCTTAAGAAAAAAGGGGCTGACGCCCCTTTTTTCACTTGAAATCGCTATTGCTAGCGCATTTCTAGTTATACTGCAGGAGCCTTTTTCTTGCCAATCAATGGCCAGAAGAGCAACAAGAGGGCAACACTGGTAATGCCTGCTACCAGATAGTTCGAGAAGAACACATCCAAACTACCTTGTGAGATCAGCATGGATTGACGGAAAGAATCTTCTGCGCGACCTCCCAATACCAAGGCCAACACCATTGGCGCCATTGGATAGTCGAGCTTTTTAAAGGCATAGCCAAGTACACCAAAACCCAACATCAACCAAACGTCAAAGGTTGCGTTGTGAACGATATACGCACCCACTGCACAAATCACAATAATGACTGGCGCAATAATGGAGAATGGAATTCTCAGGATGGATGCAAACAGCGGAACGCAAGTCAATACCACGAATAAGCCCGCCAAGTTAACCAAGTACATACTCGCAATCAATCCCCAAACGAAATCTGGCTTCTCAACGAAGAGTAATGGACCAGGCTGGAGACCCCAGATCAACAAACCACCGAGTAATACGGCTACAGTTGGTGAGCCTGGAATACCTAAGGACAACATTGGGAGCAACGCAGATGTACCTGCAGCGTGAGCAGCAGTTTCTGGGGCAACAATACCCTCTCATCTGACCAGTGCCGAACTTCTCGCCATCTTTCGATACACGTTTAGCAACGCCATAGGCCATGAACGATGCAGGAGTTGCACCACCAGGAGTAATACCCATCCAGCAACCAATCAAGCAGCTACGCAATGAGGTCGCCCAGTATTTTGAATTGTTTCCAGGTTTCCAAAACAACCTTACCGCGAATCTTCGCAGCCGCACCCTGGAATGCCAGCCCCTCTTCCATCGAGAGGAGGATTTCACCAATACCAAACAAGCCGATCACCGCGATCAAGAAGTCAAAGCCGCGCATGAGCTCTGCATGGCCGAATGTCAAACGCAATTGACCAGTAACAGTATCCATACCCACTGCCGCCAAGGCAAAGCCGAGCATCATGGCAGAAATCGTTTTGAATGGTGAGCCCTTGTTCATGCCCACAAAGCTACAGAAGGTCGGCAAGTACACAGAGAAGAACTCAGGTAACCCAAATTGAAGAGCAAACTTCGCCACCAATGGCGCCAAGAAGGTGATCATGACAATGGCAATAAATGCACCTACAAATGAGGAGGTGAATGCAGCTGTTAACGCTTCACCTGCTTTACCATTGCGAGCCATGGGATAGCCGTCAAAAGTCGTCGCGACTGACCACGGCTCACCAGGGATATTAAAGAGCACCGAGGTAATCGCACTTCCAAATAACGCGCCCCAGTAAATACAGGAGAGCATAATGATGGCTGAGGTTGGCGGCATGGTGAAAGTCAATGGCAACAGAATCGCAATTCCGTTTGCGCCACCAAGACCCGGCAGAACGCCGATGATCACACCCAGTGTTACACCAACGAGTATGAGCAATAAGTTAAAGGGTGTCATTGCAACGGCAAAGCCGCTGAATAGAGCGCTAATTTCTTCCAACTTGGACTCTTTTTTCTAATCTTTTTTAATATTTATTTTTTAATTCACACCTAAGAACTCGAGTGGGTTGATCCATGAGCCGTGTGGCAATGGAACCTGGAACCAATACTCGAACATAAAGTACAGAGCTGCACTCACACCCAGCGCTACTGCCACTGCCTTCCAAATTGGATACTTGCCTAACCAAACCATAAAAATAGCAATGTAGACAAATGCGGAAACATAAATACCAATTAGCTGAACACCCAACACAAATACAAATGCTGGAAGCAATACGGCCAGCACTTGGCTAAAGGATTCCTTATCAACAAAGGATTCTGTTTTTTCTTCTTATTAACAATCACCGCCTGATAAAGCGTGATGGCGCTTGAAATAATGATGATTAAGCTCACGTAAAAAGGGAAATAACCAGCCTCTGGACCATCACTACTCCAGCTAGCACCCAACTTGATACTGCCAGTCATGGCCACCAGGCCAAGTGCAATAAATGCAAGCGATGTAACAATCTCCATCGCGCGCATGCTAATCACGGATTCTGTATTTGAATTGTTGTTATGTTCAGACATTACTTACTCACTAATGAGGGTTAATTAATACACTTACTTAAAAATAGGGCCCCCAATTGGGGGCCCGATTCTCATTACTTCAGATTACTTGGCCAAGAAGCCAGCCTCAGACATCAACTGCTTGTGCAAAGCTTCGTTGAGTGTGAGCCAATTGCGGAACTCTTTACCAGTCATAAATGTTTGGTTAAACGCTCTATCAGCCATGAACTTCTTCCACTCTGGAGTAGCGCGAACTTTTTTGAACAACTCAACATAGAAGTCGACCTGCTCTTGTGTCATGCCAGGAGCCATAAAGATACCGCGCAACATGACATAGTCAGTTGGCACACCTGCTTCTTTACAGGTAGGTACGTCATACTAAGATTGAGTATCAGTCACTTTTTCTTTGTAAGGCATACGAGTGTCATCAAACACGCATAAAGCGCGCAACTTACCAGCACGCCATTGCGCTACTGCTTCGATTGGATTATTCACTGTGGAATCTACGTGGTTACCAACCAAGTGCACCGCAACGTCACCGCCCCCTTTAAATGGCAGGTAGGTAAACTTCGCGCCAGTTGCCTTTTCAATTGCTACAGTAATGATCTGATCTTCGGACTTGGATCCTGTACCACCCATCTTGAACTTACCAGGACCTGCAGCCTTGGCTGCATCGATGTACTCCTTAGCTGTTTTGTACGGCTTTTCAGCGTTATCCCACAAAACAAATTGATCCAATGCCAACATAGCAACTGGAGTAATGTCTTGCCAACTAGATGGAATGCCAGTGGCCAACGGGGTAGTAAACAAATTTGAGGGCGTAATCACAATCTTATTTGGATCGCCCTTTGCCTCTTTCATTGCCAAGAAGCCTTCAGCGCCCGCACCCGCTCCTTTATTAACAGGGATGATTGCCTGCTTCATCAAATTGTTTTTGGTAATGATCCCTTGGATCATGCGAGCCATTTGGTCGGCGCCACCACCAGGACCAGCGGGAATAATAAATTCAACTGGCTTTGTTGGCTCCCACGCTGCAAACGCAGGTGAAGCTGCAGTTGCACCGAAAGCCAAAGCGGCAGAAATCAAAACACCTCTTAACTTCATTTTCATAAAGTGTGTCTCCAAAAGTAGTTACCAATTTAAATTGGCTTATTTAATACGTGAGTAATTTTTAAACAAGATGAATCATGAGAACTTGACTGCAATCAATAATTTCAAAATCGTTACACACAAGTTCCAACAATTTAGTAAAAACCCTCATAAAACAAGCCAAAAGCTAAGGTTAGTGTACTTACATCTGATTTTTAATGCTGAACTAGATGCAAAAAAACGCACTAATGTCTTGGATTTCATTTATTCGTTTTTTGAGGAATTAAATTAAGGGTTTACCCTGTATTTGTTGAATACCAAGGATATGGTGCCGCTTGCCGGAATCGAACTGGCGACCTTTTCATTACGAATGAACTGCTCTACCGACTGAGCTAAAGCGGCTTGGTGAATTTGTTGCTGGATGAATTCTAGCGGAAACGGTCCAATAACTTCTTGCTGTGTTTATCAAGCGTTGTTGAATCTTTTATCAAGAACTGTAAGCCATTCGAATCTGCGATAAGCAAAGTATTGCCAGCGATACGACGAATGTCCTCTTCACCTTTCAAGCGAATGCGGGTTGGTCCACGGTCTGTTTCAATATCCCAAATACTGGTGGTAGCAAAAGTAGAGACCTTTAGTATTTTTTCTATTACTAGCATGAATTCTCTAGCAGCCAATTCTTCTTCGATTAATTGAAGCTCAACCTTCGAAATAGCAGCAACATCTGGGTACCAAAATACCTCTTTACCAGCTTGATTCATGATGCCGATGCCCGCACTAGGTGCAGTAATCGGAAAGGCCCTCACTGGATGTACGCCGATATGGGGATTGCCTTGAGCATCGATGAAAACCAATCGCCCTAGTGAATCGCGTTGGAGTTGATACGAATGACTCATACGCCCCCTCCAATATTTTTTGCAATCTCTTGAAGCTTTTCTTCCTGCCGCTCCTCTTCAAGGCTCTCGCCAATGGCGCCGCCTTTCACCAATTCTGCTGCATGACGTAGCTGCGCTTGGTACAAGGTGTAATAGGCGCCCTGCTGATCCATTAATTGCTCGTGCGAACCAATTTCTACGATCTCACCTTTATCCAATACGACCAAGCGATCTGCCTTTCTGAGCGTCGAGAGACGGTGGGCGATCGCAATAGTAGTGCGGCCTTTAACCAAGTTATCTAGGGTGCGCTGAATTTCTTTTTCCGTAGTCGTATCAACAGATGACGTTGTTTCATCCAAAATCAAAATGCTTGGATTAATTAAAAGCGCACGTGCAATCGAAATTCGCTGACGTTCACCACCAGAAAGGGATTGACCACGCTCTCCGACAAGTGAGTCATACCCTAATGGCAAACGGAGAATAAATTCATGGGCATGGGCAGCGCGAGCTGCCTCAATGATTTCCTCGCGAGAGGCATTGGGTTTGCCATAAGCGATGTTTTCGGCAATCGTGCCAAAGAATAAAAAGGGTTCTTGTAGCACCAATCCAATGCACCTACGGTAGTCTGCAATACCAATGCTGCGAATATCCCTGCCATCCAAAGCAATCGAGCCAGAACTAACGTCATAAAAACGGCATATTAAGTTCACCAAGGTGCTCTTACCTGAGCCACCATGACCAACTAAACCGATCATTTCTCCAGGGGCAATATCTAAATCAATGCCCATAGTTACCGCGCGGTTGCCATACCGAAAACCGACACCCCGCATCGAGATACCGCCTTTTACTGGGCCAAGTGGTGCTGAATTGATTAGCTCGGGAACACTCGAAACGTGATCCAAGATATCAAAGATGCGTTTGCGCCTGCAGCCGCTTTTTGAGTGTGCGACACAATGCGGCTCATGGAGTCCAGACGCACATAGAAGCGACCAATGTATGCCAGAAAAGCAATCAAGACACCAACGGTCACCTTTTGATGTGCGACTTGCCAAATCCCAAAACCCCACACCACTAACAAGCCGGTCTCCGTTAACAGTGTTACGGTTGGTGAAAATAATCCCCATACTCGATTCACGCGATCGTTAATTTGCAAATTATGTTTGTTTGAATCAACAAAATGTTTGAGCTCACGATCTTCTTACGCGAATGCTTTCACTACACGAATACCTGGGATTGTGTCAGCCAAAATATTAGTCACTTCAGACCAAATGCGATCGATCTTTTCAAACCCAAAGCGCAACTTATCACACACCACATGAATCATCCACACAATGAATGTCAATGGAGCTAAGGTCACTAAAGCCAACAAAGGGTCAATGGACACTAGGATGGCCGCTGTCATCGTAATCATCAAGACATCGGTTGCAAAGTCCAGTGCATAAAGGGACAGAAAGACGCAGATGCGGTCTGTCTCTGCGCCAATACGGGCAATTAAGTCTCCAGTGCGCTTGCCTCCAAAATATTCGAGCGAGAGCTTAAGCAAATGTTCGAATGTGGTGTTGCGCAAATCAGCACCAATCCGCTCACTCACCAATGCGAGCAGATAAGTTTTCCACCAACCCAATCCCCATGCAACCAATGCGGCCCCAAAGAGCGCCAACAAATACATGCTTGCTAAATGAAAATCAATCGGGTTGCCACGCTCATATGGAATTAAGACATGATCCATTAACGGCATCGTTAGGTATGGCGTTATGAGTGTTGCACCAGTCGACAGCAACGTCAAAACAAAACCAAGCAGCAATTGATTTTGATATGGCTTTGCAAAGCGCCATAACTTGAATAATGTCCAAGTGGATGGAGGCTTATCATCCTCTGAATCGCACGTTGGGCAAATTTCAGAGTTAGCGGGCTTTGGGCTTAAACAAACCTGACAAACTTGCTTGTCATACTCGCCGACCTCAACCTCAACATGACCGCTACCTTTGCTTAATTGCTTGAAGCTAGACTGCAGACGTAAAACCTGGGGATTAACGGCCAATGTGAAGTACCAAATTCTCCGCAAAGTTTGCTCGGATTCCAGTTTTAAATGACCGACCCCGGCGTGATCCCCATGGGTCAGATGTTCATCGGGACTAAGGGGCCATGATTCAAAATGTGTGCCATCAGTCCAAAATAAGCCCAGATCCGTTAATAGCAGCAAGCTTTTTGCAAAGCGTAGGCAGCACCCAAATCGATCTCAACCCAGGCTAAGATCCCCTCTAGGTTGGGCCCCAAGTTACTCAATGGGGATTTATCGCCCCTCAGAATGGCTTGCCAATCACTTGGCAGCTCGGGCGCAAAAGGTAGGATGGATGGCTTCATTAACCCCAGAAGTATAGTGGAGCTGAATTATTTCGATTTATTGCCGATGTCAACTTTAGGGGGTAGAAAACCGTTAAATTATCGAAGTAAGCTTTTTTATGTATTTTTGCTAATTTTTGTGAATTTCAAAGAAAACGAATACCTAGAGACTGAGAGATACCGTTCGCTGCGCCCCTGCTTCTAGCGCCGAGCCTCGCAACACCCTAAATGCCCCAATTACTAGATAAATCCATTGAGATCCTGAGCATTAAGCATCTCCGTGGCCCCAATATGTGGACTTACCATCCCGTGATTGAGGTTTAGATTGATATTGGGGATTTAGAAGACTATCCCTCCAATCTAATTCCCGGTTTTTATGACCGCTTAGTCAAGGCACTTCCCAGCCTAGTAGAACATCGTTGCAGCTATGGTAAAACTGGCGGTTTTCTCAAACGCGTTGAAGAAGGAACTTGGCCCGCTCACATCATGGAGCACCTCACACTAGAGCTCCAAAACCTAGCGGGCATTTCTGGTGGTTTTGGTAAAGCGCGTGACGGTGATCGCCGTGGCGTTTACAAAGTAATGATCAGCGCGATCAATGAAGAAGTAACACTTACTGCGCTCAAATATGCTCGCGACCTTTACCTCGCACTCGCTCAAGACAACTCTGATTATGTTGCGCTAGTTCAAGACATCATTGAAAAATTGCGTGATCTTGGCGATGACCTGTTACTAGGCCCTAGCACCGCCTGCATTGTGAATGCAGCAGAAGAACGAGGAATTCCATCGATTCGCTTGTCTGAGAGCAACCTGGTCCAACTGGATTATGGCGCAAAACAGCGTCGTATATGGACAGCTGAAACGGATAAGACCAGTGCAATTGCTGAAACCATTTCTAGAGACAAAGATCTAACAAAGAGCTTATTGCGTAGCGCTGGCGTCCCGACCCCCGAGGGAAGAACCGTCTCCAGCCCGGATGACGCTTGGGAGGCGGCCCAGGATATTGGTTTACCAGTGGTGGTCAAGCCGATCGACGGCAATCATGGGCGCGGTGTATTTATCAACCCTTACACCCAACAAGAAATTGAAGCAGCCTATGCGGTAGCAATCGATGAAGGTAGCGAGGTTTTGGTTGAACGTCACATTGTTGGCGATGAACATCGCTTGCTCGTCGTTGGCAATAAAGTGGTTGCTGCCGCCAAAGGTGAAACGGTTTGGGTTACGGGTGATGGCAAGCATACGGTTCAAGAACTCATTCAGATTCAGATTAACTCGGATCCTCGTCGCGGTACTGCAGAAGAGCATCCGCTCAATCCTGTACGCATTGATTCCGCGGTAGAGCTTGAACTTGCTCGCCAACAAATCACAGACAACAGCATTCCTGCCGTCGATCATAAAGTGCTAATTCAAAGCAATGGAAACATAGCGTTTGATGTTACCGATCTCGTTCATCCCGATGTTGCTAGTCAGGTCGCACTTACAGCGCGTGTTGTTGGACTAGAAATTGCTGGGGTCAATTTAGTTGCCCAAGACATTAACCGCCCGCTTGCTGAACAAAATGCTGCCATCGTAGAAGTGAATGCCGGTCCAGGGCTACTTATGCACCTAAAACCTGCGAGCAGCAAACCCCAGCCCGTTGGCAAAGCGATTGCAGACCATCTCTTTCCTCCAGGGACAGATTTCCGCATTCCACTCGTTGGTATTTGCGGTGAAAGCGGCAAAACCCCAGTAGCGGAAATGGTGGCTCACTTCCTACGCTTAACCAACGTCTATGTTGGCCTGTCTTGCAGCAAAGGGCTGTTCTTTGGCAACCGTGCCATTCCCAATACAAACGGATCCAATTGGGAAAATGCACGCCGTACCCTACTCAACCGCGCTGTTGAAGCAGCCGTGATTGAGAATAACCATCTATCTATGTTGATCGAAGGTTTGGCCTACGATCGCTGTCAGGTTGGCGTTGTTCTTAATGTGGACCCTAAAGCAAACTTCCCGCAGTATGCGATTTACGATGAAGATCAAGTCTTTAGTATTGTGCGCACTCAAATTGATGTCGTGCTGCCAACTGGAGTTGGCGTCCTCAATGCAGATGATGCAATGTGCGTTCAAATGGCCGAACTCTGTGACGGCGAAGTAATTTTCTTTACTGAAAATCCCGACTCTGAAGTAGTGAAGGCTCATCTTCAAAATGGTGGTCGAGCCGTCTTGGTCGGCAAACAACAAATCACTCTGAAGTCTGGCAAGCTCGATCAAAAATCGATTCCCGTCCCGCGCCACTCTGAAGCGAGCGTGGCTACACCTTGGAAAACCATGAATCTTGGCGCTGCAATTGCAGCTGCTTAGGCTTTAGACATCCCGTTTAACGTTATCGAAGCTGGCGCTGAAACATTTGTGTCAGACACTACCACTGTAATAGGGGCTTAATTGGAAATCACCCGTATTCGCATGCTGCGTGGCCCCAATTTGTGGAGCCGCCATACCGCTCTAGAAGCTATTGTGAATTGCGAAGTTGCCGAGCGTTCTATTGATGCCATTCCGCAATTCGAAACCAAGATTCGTGAACGCTTTCCGCAACTTGGCAGCATGCGACGCGGCGGTCATACTGAAGCACTTTCACTTGCACATGCACTTGAACACGCTGCGCTTGGCTTGCAAGCCCAAGCAGGCTGCCCAGTAACATTTAGTCGCACCGTACAAACGATTGATGAGGGTGTATATCAAGTTGTTGTCGAGTACATTGAAGAAGTTGTGGGACGCATGGCCTTTGATTTCGGCTTTGCACTCATTCAAGCAACTCTAAATGATGCGCCCTTCGATCTTACTGCGGCCTTATCTGAACTAGAGGCGCTCTATGAAGATGTGCGTCTTGGCCCAAGCACTGGATCGATAGTCGATGCAGCTGTTCAACGCAATATTCCCTTCCGTCGGATGACAGAAGGAAGCATGGTGCAATTTGGTTGGGGTAGCAAACAAAAACGCATTCAGGCGGCAGAAACAAGTGATACCAGCGCAATAGCTGAGGCCATTGCGCAAGACAAAAAACTCACCAAAAATCTTTTGGCTGCAGCTGGTGTATCAGTGCCTATTGGCGAAGTTGTCACTACAGCAGATGATGCCTGGCGTGCTGCGCAAAAAATTGGTGGTCCAATTGTTCTCAAACCAAAAGATGGCAATCAAGGTAAAGGCGTAGTTGCCAATATCCAAACCAGAGCGGAAGTTCGCGCTGGCTTTGAAGTAACCCAAGCCTTTGGCCGTGAAACCATTGTCGAGCGTTACTTGCCTGGAGCAGACTATCACTTGCTCGTAGTTGGCAATCGCTTATCAGCAGCCGCTCGCCGCGAGCCCACTCAAGTTGTTGGCGATGGAAAGCTATTCGTTGCTGAACTGGTGGTTGAAAAAGAAAATAAAATCCATTACGTGGCGATAGTCATGCCACTGCATTGACCAAGATTCGTTTTGACGACATTGCCTTAGCGCATTTAGCCGCCAGTGGACTTACCCCCCAATACGTTCCCAAAACAGGGGAACGGGTTTTATTGCGTAACAACGCCAATCTCAGTACCGGCGGTACCGCCACTGATGTCACCGATGATGTGCATCCGGATGTTGCTGCTGCACAAATGATTGGCTTGGATATTGCTGGAGTGGACATTCTCTGCGAATCCATTTACAAACCGTTAGAACAACAAGGTGGCGGCATTGTTGAAGTCAATGCTGCCCCTGGCTTGCGGATGCACTTAAAGCCCTCCTACGGCAAAGGGCGCCCAGTCGGCGAAGACATCATCAATATGATGTTCCCGCCCGGTGAAGATGATCGTATTCCAGTGGTTGCAGTTACTGGCACCAATGGCAAGACTACAACCGTTCGCCTGATCTCGCACCTCTTGAGTGAAACTGGACTTCGGGTCGGCATGACTGGTACCGATGGCGTATACATCAATCATCGACTCATTGATACAGGGGATTGCAGCGGTCCGAAGAGTGCCCGTATCGTTTTAATGCACCCCGATGTGGATGCGGCCGTTTTGGAAACTGCTCGTGGCGGACTCTTGCGTGAAGGTCTTGGCTTTGATCGCTGCGAAGTCGCTGTGGTTACCAATATTGGTGAAGGCGATCACTTAGGTCTTAATTACATTACGAGCGTAGAAGATTTAGCTGTATTAAAACGGGTCATTGTGCAAAATGTCGCCTCTACCGGTGCCGCTGTGCTGAATGCGGCCGATCCTATGGTGGCGAAGATGGGCGATAAATGCTCTGGTCGCGTTATTTTCTTTGCTCAAAACCAACATCATCCAGTCATTACTGCACACCGCGCTAAGAATAAGAAAGTGATCTACTTCGATGGCACCTACATTGTTGCCTCCAAAGGTTCACGAGTTATGTATCGCTTCCCCGTTAGTGAAATTCCGCTAACCCAAAATGGCGTGCTAGGCTTTCAGGTAGAAAATGCCATGGCTGCTATTGGTGCAGCGTGGGCGTTAGGGCTGGATGCGGAAAAAATTGCGCGTGGTTTACACAGCTTTGAAAGCACTGCGAACTCCGTTCCAGGTCGCTTCAATCAATTTCGGCACAAAGGTGCAACCGTCATTGCCGACTACGGTCATAACCCAGACGCAATGCGGGCTCTCGCCAGCGCCATCGAGGTGATGAAGCCCAAGAAAAGCTATGTAGTTATCAGCGGTGCTGGTGATCGACGCGACGAAGACATTCGCGATTTGACCCGCATTCTGGGGAAAGCTTTTGATAACGTTATCCTCTATCAAGACGCTGCCAACGTGGGCGTGAAGATGGAGAGGTATTAAAACTCTTGCAAGAGGGCTTAGTTGGCGCAACTAAAGCTAAGCAAGTAAAAGAAATTCATGGTGAATTCCTGGCGATCGATACCGCCTTAAACGAAGTTTCTGAAGGTGATATTTGTCTGATACTGATTGACCAAGTAGAAGAGTCTTTGGCCTACCTAAAAGAAAAGGTTCAACCATAGCAGACTCGATTCTTCGAAGGATTCAATCAAAAAGCCCAATCAGATGATTGGGCTTTCCTGTTTTGAAGGCTGAAAACTACTCTAAGCGTGGTAATGACGCAAACGATCCACTTCCTCTTTAGAGCCCAGCATGACAGAAACGCGTTCATGCAAATCCGTAGGTTGCAAATCCAGAATCAACTCTTTGCCGTTCGTTGAGGCGCCCCCTGCCTGCTCTACCAAGAAACTCATTGGGTTTGCTTCATACATTAAGCGCAACTTACCTGGCTTATGGGGCTCACGCTGATCCCATGGATACATAAATACGCCACCGCGCGAAAGAACGCGGTGAACATCTGCCACCATCGATGCAATCCAACGCATATTGAAATCTTTTTCACGAGCACCACCCACTCCCGCTAAGCATTCTTCAACATAACGGCGCACCGGGTCTGCCCAGTGACGCATATTCGACACATTGATGGCAAATTCTTTGGTGGAATGCGAAATCGTCACAGCATCTTTAATTAATAAGAACTCACCAGTTACCTTATTCAGAGTAAACATCACCACGCCATCGCCCAAGGTCAAGGCCATCGTTGTTTGAGGGCCATACACTACATACCCTGCAGCCACTTGATGACGACCTGATAATAGAAAATCTGAGGTTTGCAATGGAGCTTGTGGATCTTGCTTTTGGAGTACAGAAAAGATCGTGCCGATCGAAACGTTGACATCAATATTGGATGAACCATCAAGCGGATCAAATAATAAAAGATAATCACCAGCACCTTGAACCGGGAGCGGCAATTCCATTTCTTCAGAAGCTAAGCCTGCTAAAGACTTGCAACCCTTAACGCCATCAATTAATAAATCATTGGCAATGATGTCCAGTTTTTGCTGAACTTCACCCTGCACATTTCCCGTTCCAGCAGAGCCCAATAAACCAATTAAGGCACCCTGCGCAACTTCGTGACTTAAGGTGGAGCAGGTTCCAACTACTGCGTTGAGCAACTCCTGCAATCCAGCAGGGACAACCTCTCCATTTGGGGTGACGGTTGCCAGATATTGCTGGAAATTCATATGGGTACTAGAAGACAAAACGATTCTCCAATAATAGCTACGAATACAAAACAGGCTCTATTTTGCCCTGTTATCCCTAGGATTCAAAAATCAGTCCACCAAGGCCTTGCTAACCACTTCGCGCACATCCGGAGAGAGGGTTTGGCAGGCGGCAACTCTCTCCAGCGCAGCTTTCATATGACTTTGATATGGCTGAGTAAACAAGCGCCAGCGATCGAGGGCTCTCGCAAGGCGCGCAGCTACTTGAGGATTGATAGGATCAAGCGCTAAGACACTCTCCACCCAGAATGCATAGCCACTACCGTCAGCCTGATGAAAGCTAGCTGGATTATTCGCACAAAATGCATGAATAACGCTACGGGCACGATTTGGGTTATTGAGTTTAAAAGCCGGGTGCTCACGCAAGCGTTTAACATCCGCCAGAGTTGGCTCAAGACCATCTACCGGTGGACGACTAGACTGTAGCGCAAACCACTTATCAATCACTAATGCATCATTTGCAAAACGGCTGAAGAAATCACTTAAACAATCGGATGCGCCTTTAGCACCATGCATGACTAAGGCAGCAAGAGCAGCATAGCGGTCCGTCATATTGTCAGCAACTTGGTATTGATGAATTGCCATCGGCGCCCAAACCGCTGGATCCGCCTCCAACAACATGCTTAGAGCAAGATTTTTTAATGCGCGCTTACCTGAATCCTGCGCGTCCGACTTAAATGGGCCAGGTGTTTGATTTTGCTGATATAGCGCTGCCCACTCTAATGCCAATTGCTTTGCAAGCGCCTGCCGAAATGCCCGACGAGCTACAAAAATTTGTTGTGGATCGACACTTGTACACTGCTCATAAAGATATGACTCAGCAGGCAGCGTTAATGCCAGCTCCTTGAATGCTGGGTCAAGGGTCGAATCGAGCAAGAGATTACGGTAAGCGCTGATTAATTGCGCATCTGGCAAACGACTATTTAGAATCATTTGCATAGCAAGCTTCTGACCTGCTTCCCAGCGGTTAAAGGCATCATCATCACTAGAGAAAAGGGTTAGCAGATCCACCTCGCTTTGCTCAAAGTCTAAATTGATGGGCGCAGAGAAATTCCGATTGATCGAAAGCACTGGGCGCTCACTGACATTGCTAAACGTCCATGACTGAGATGGTTGCGTTAATTCGAGCAACTGCTCTACGCAATCATTTGATGATGTAATCAAGCGCATTTTTAACGGAATATGAAATGGCTTTTTCTCAGGTTGTCCAGATGTTGGCGAACAGCTCTGGGTGAGGGTCAAGCTGTATTGTTTACTCGCTTGATCATAGCGTTCTTCCACCTTGACACGCGGAGTACCAGCTTGGCTGTACCAGTTTTTAAATTGGGTTAGATCTCTACCGTTAGCGTCTGCCATTGCCGCAAGGAAATCATCACAAGTAACTGCTTGACCATCGTGGCGCTCAAAATACAAGTCCATTCCTTTGCGAAAGCCATCCTTACCCAAGAGGGTTTGGTACATCCGCACTACCTCGGATCCCTTCTCGTATACCGTTATGGTATAAAAGTTATTGATTTCTTGATACTCATCCGGGCGTATTGGATGGGCCATCGGACCAGCATCTTCAGGAAACTGTAATTGACGCAGCAATCGAACATCCTCAATTCGCTTAACCGCTCTGCCCGACTCGCTACCTATTTGATCTGCAGAAAACTCTTGATCTCGAAAGACGGTCAAACCTTCTTTTAGAGAAAGCTGGAACCAGTCTTGGCAAGTGACACGATTGCCAGTCCAATTGTGAAAATACTCATGCGCTACAACACTTTCAATATTGGCAAAATCGGCATCCGTTGCCGTCTCAGGTTGCGCAAGAACAAACTTGGTATTAAAGATATTTAATCCCTTGTTTTCCATGGCGCCCATATTAAAGTCGCCCACCGCAACAATCATGAAGCGCTCAAGATCAAGCTCGAGCCCAAAACGCTTCTCATCCCAATGAATAGACGCAATCAGGGAATCCATCGCATGTCGCGTCTTTGGAAGATCATGCGGCTCTACCCAAATCTGCAATAACTTCTTCGCCCCACTGCTAGTGGTGATGGTCTCTTCAATGCATTCCAGCTTGCCAGCCACTAAGGCAAAGAGATAGGACGGCTTAGGGAACGGATCTTCCCAAATAGCGCTATGCCAACCGTTGGGTAATTTTTCTTCGCGTATCAAATTGCCATTGGAGAGCAATACAGGGTATTCCACTTCACGTGCGCTCAGGGTCACTCGATAACGCGCCATCACATCGGGACGATCTAAAAAGTAGGTGATCTTGCGAAAACCTTCTGCTTCACATTGCGTAAAAAAGTTTCCATTGGAAACATATAAGCCCATCAAACTCGTATTTTTTTCTGGAACGCATACTGAAATGATTTCCACAATAAACTGCTCTTTACCCTCTTTTGGCAAAGAATGAATCGTCAACGTTTCTGGAGTGAGCTCAAAATGACGATGCGCCTCACCGTTGATACGAAGACTCACAAACTCTAGTTCCTGACCCACTAGCGCCAAAGGGGCGCCAGACTCAAAACTTTTTCCTGGCACCACCTCCATGCGACTCTTAACAATCGTACGAGCTGGATCCAAGGCGATATCTAGCTCGACTTGGTCAATGCTATAAACAGGAGGACGGTATTCGAGCCGACGAAAGCTCTGAGGCAGATCAGTTTTCATCTGCTCATTTTAAGACTTAAGACCAGCTTGTGCTGAAGCTACTTATCCCCAGATGAGAGTAGTAATACCAATGACGATAAATGAGATGGCAGCTACTGCATGCACCCATTTGATCGGCATACGCTGGGTAAATTTTTGCCCAATCCAAACCGCAGGGGCATTCGCCAACATCATCCCCAAAGTGGTACCAATGGTTACCGAAATAACATCTTCATAGCGCGCACCCAGAGCGATGGTGGCGATTTGTGTCTTATCTCCCATTTCGGCCAAAAAGAATAACACCACAGTTAAAACAAAAACCTGAAAAGCATGATCGACTATCTTAGAATCCTGCGCATCATCAAGATGGTCTGGCACCAATAACCACAGTCCGATACCCAAGAAGCTAATGCCCAATATCCAACGCATCACATCCGGAGAAACTAGGGTCATTAACCAATGCCCTAAGAGTGCGGCACAAGCATGATTGGCAATGGTCGCAACAAAAATACCTAAGATGATGGCTAGCGATTGCCGTGGATAACGCGCAGCCAACATCAAAGACAGCAATTGAGTTTTATCGCCCATCTCCGCCAACGCAACCGCGCCAGCGGAGAGAGTTAAAGCAGAAAAATCCATGGGGCCAATCACAAAAACGTAAACAAGGCCCTGATTTTAAAGCCTCACTGTGACAAGCTCATGTGAATACCCTTATGCTGCCAGCAAATCCTCCGCTAAGGCAAAGTCTAATCCCTGCGCCTGTGCCACAGGCCTTGACGTTAAGATTCCCTTATGAACACTCAATCCATTCCGCAAATGAGGATCAATCGATAGCGCTTCAATCACACCACGATTAGCCAAAGCCTCCACATAGGGGTAAGTGGCATTCGTTAGCGCAAAGGTAGAGGTTCTCGCAACCGCTCCTGGCATGTTGGCAACGCAATAGTGCAAGACTCCCTCTACTAAAAAGGAGGGGTCAGCATGTGTAGATGTTTTAGATATCTCAAAGCAGCAGACTTGATCAATTGCCACATCCACAATCACGGATACTGATTTCATTTTCCTGACCATTTCCTTGGTGACCAACTTTGGGGCAGCAGCGCCTGGTAATAGCACCGCCCCAATCACAACATCCGCCTCGCTGATTTCGTGTTCAATGAATAAGCTATCTGATAAAACGTGCGAACGCGATTGCCATAAGACATATCAATCTGCCTTAAGCGATC